>CAIMLT010000028.1 GCA_903842445.1 uncultured bacterium | reverse complement strand
CACCAGACGAAGTTGCTGAAGTCGCTTTGGTCGTTGAACTTATTGTTTGAGTAACTACTTTATCGCCAGAACCAATCCCACTAATTATTTCCGTATCCGTATTGTTAGCCGATCCTATTTTGACATTTTTTTGAGCAGGCTTTTTGTTTCCATCCTTTAAAACTTCTACGTAACTTTCCCCATTTTTAACTTTTACAGCGCTATTCGGCACAAGTAAAACATCTTTTTTAACTTCAGTAATAATACTCGCCGAAACACTCATTTGTGGTTTTATTCTCGGATCAACCACATCAAAACCAATCGTTACATTATATGTTACAACTCCCTGCGTGATTGTTCCCAAAGAATCAATTTTCTCAACTTTGCCGGAAAGCTCCAGTCCTTCTATGGCGCTAAACTTAAGTTTTACATTTTGACCTTCCGAAACATTCGGAATATCTATTTCATTGATCGCCAATTGAGATTTCAATGTTCCCAAATCACCAATTATAATAGGTGAGGCATTGGAAGTGTTGGAAGAACTCTTTCCCAAATCATCTCCATTTTTTATATTCACCTCATTGACCGTTCCGTTAATTGGTGCTGTCACTTTTCGCTTAGAAGCATCAGCTAACTGATTTTGATAATCCGCAGCGGATACTTCCAAACTTTCCCTGGCAATTTCAATTGATTTTTGAGCCAATGCCACCTTGTCTTTTAATATTTTTTTTGGGTTAGCATGATACTCTGCTTCCGCTTGTTTTTTTGCATATTTGGCATCATCCAGTGTTTTTTTTGCTTGCGAATAACTAACACTAGCCTTTGCCGCGCTCACGCCCAACTGATCGTTTATAATTGTAAAAAGTAATTGTCCTTTTTTAACTGAATCGCCAACCTTCACTACCAATCCCGCTACAGTACCAGAAATAGTTGGATCAACTGTGGCAAGTTGATCAACAATCACATTGCCCGATCCGGAAATGGCAGTTGTCAGTGTCCCCTTTTCTGCTGTGGCAGTTTTATATGTCGGAGCAACGCCAGCAGTCTTATTTTTATTATACCAGTAATAAACTCCACTGATAATGATAATTGCAACAACACCGACAATGTATTTCTTTTTCATGAAATTAGTTTGAGTTATTATCAAAAACACGAATTAACTCTGCCATGACAACACCTTGATCATTCGGTGTTCCCATCACAACAATCTGATCATTTGCCTTAATATCTACAATTTTAAAATCATCCATGCCTCGTTTAATAAGCGTCTTGTCTGTGGTAGTGATAGTTGATTCTTTATTGTCTCGGTCTTTTACAATTAAATTATTGTCTGAAATAGAAATTATCGTTCCCGCTAAACCATGCGCATTGCGAAAATTTTTCCCTTCGATCTTGCGTGGCATATCTTTAATTCCGCCACCCATACAGCCACCCAGCATCTTTTCGACACAACCACCAGCTTCTTTTTCTCGCCCACCCCCCCTTACCGATCCCATAAAATTTTTTTCATAGTTTTGTCCCCATTGATAGGAAAATTTCGCTTTATGCAACCCAACTACCACTCCCCCGGCAAAACTAATAAAAACAATGAGGAAAAAACCCACCACGGCGACCGCTATTTTGATTTTTTTCGACTCAACCAACTCTTGCATATTCATATATTTTAGTGAGTTAATAAATTAAATTTATACTTGCGATTAGCTTTATTAGACAAATAATAATCAGCAAAAAAGAGTAACAGAAAAACTGGAACAAGAAAAATTGCAGCATGCACAAACGGAAAAGTTTCCAAAAGCGACAAAAAGAACGTATCCAAATTCTTTAAGACAATCACAATATCGGAAAAAATCAAAGAAAATATCGTCCAAAATTCTGATTGTAAAAATGTTTGCCCAAAAAATATCCACGAGAAAACTGTCAGCAACACTGAACTGCTTAGACCAATATAAGAAAAAAACAGCTGTCTTTTGGATTTTCTAATTTTTTCCTTTTCAATTCTAGCAAAAATAAAACCAATCAAATCAACTGATGGCTCTACTTCACTAACACTTTTGAATAGTTGGTTAAATTTATTCTTCATAGTCTTTCAGAGACTTGCGCGTTTAGATTGCTATGAAAAATGAAAAACATAGATAAAAACGCGCACGTCTCAATAGTAATACGACTAAAAATCACTTATGGATGCAAAATTCTTTCCTTAAGCGCTCTCAAGGCTCTTTGGTGCTGACTTTTCGCTGTGTTATATGGAATATCCAGAACTTTTGCAATTTGAATCACACTCAAGTCATCCTTGTAACGCAAGAACAATATAGTCTGATACTTTTTTGGAATATTTTTCATTTTCCACTCTAACTCATCCACCGTTTCAAGTTGCTCTAAGATTTCGTCTGGCAATGGTTTGTCCTCAGCCACTTCATCTAACTTGTTAAAGCCTTCACTATTTTCAAAAAGTGAAAAAGGCAAAGTCTTTTTCTTTTTCCAAAAATCTCGCGCGCTATTTTTGGCAATCACAAATAGCCAAGTCTTGAAGCTTTTTTCCGGATCAAACTTCTTGATATTTTTCCAAGCTTTGAAAAAGGTTTCTTGCGTCAAATCATCAGTAAGACTGGCGTCGCCCCCAGTCAGACGAAAAATAAAATTATAAACTGTCTTAAGAAAACGCTTAATTAAAATCTCAAAAGACGCATCGTCTCCTGCTAAAAAATTCTCGATCAGTTGTTGGTCATTTTTTTCCATACGCTCTATCCTAGCATGAGGTGAATATAATTTCAAAATAAACCAATTTTACCCCTCTCACATTTAGTGCTATCATAGGACTATAACTATTTTAAAAAATCCTTATGCTCACGATTTTAGCCATTATTTCACTTGTTCTCAATTTTACTATTTTGGCTTTTTTGATTTTACGAAAATCAAGCGATAATTCAACTCTCATCAAAGAAAGTAATGAACGAATTGGGCGAGCTCTGCGAGAAGAAATGTCTGCCAATCGAACTGAGATGTCAGTAGCCACCAAAGAAACGCGCGAAGAAATCGGAAAATCAATCAAGAATTTCGGCGACTCAGTTGATCGAAGAATTTTTAGCTTAACTGAAGTGCAAAACAAAAACTTTTCTGCTTTTTCCGACAAACTCGGCGAAGTGATTGAAAAAAATGATAAAAGAATGGACTATGTGCGCGAAACAATTGAAAAGCGACTGGAAAACATCCAAAAAGACAATAGCGAAAAATTGGAAAAAATGCGAGAAACAGTGGACGAAAAATTACACGCTACTCTAGAAAAACGCTTGGGCGAATCTTTCAAGCTGGTCAGTGAACGTTTGGAGCTTGTACACAAGGGCTTAGGAGAAATGCAAACGCTGGCCAGCGGTGTCGGAGATCTCAAGAAAGTATTGCAAAATGTCAAAACGCGCGGGACTTGGGGCGAAGTCCAACTTGGAACACTACTTGATCAGATTATGACCATTGAACAATATGAAAAAAATGTTGCCACAAAAAAAGACAGCAATGACCGTGTTGAGTTTGCCATTAAGATTCCCGCCAAAGATGAGAAGCTCAAAAATATTTGGCTCCCGATTGATGCCAAGTTTCCTCTGGAAGATTTTCAAAATCTCATTGACGCAGAAGAAAAATGCGACATTGCACTCATTGCTTCCCTAGGAAAAGCATTGGAAATTCGCATCAAATCTGAAGCCAAAGATATTCGTGAAAAATATCTCGATCCACCCTACACTACCGATTTTGGAATTTTATTTTTGCCAATCGAGGGACTTTACGCTGAAGTTCTCCGCCGTCCCGGTCTTGCCGATACACTCCAGAGAGATTATAAAGTCATTATCACAGGTCCAACGACAATTGCTGCCATTCTCAATAGTCTCCAGATGGGCTTTCGCACCCTGGCTATTGAAAAAAGATCCAGCGAAGTTTGGACGGTTCTCGGAACAATTAAAAAAGAATTCGTCGCCTTCGGTGATATTCTCGACAAGACGCACAAAAAACTACAAGAAGCGAGTAATACAATTGAAACCGCCTCCAGGAAAAGTCGAACAATTGAAAGACAGCTAAATAAAGTTCAGGAACTGCCGGTGCCAGAGATTGTTAAAGAGTTGCCATTGGGGATTGAGGAATAACCGTGTCATTCCCGCGAAGGCGGGAATCCAGGCCCTACTCGTTTTAAACTCCAGAAAGGCGAATTGTAAATTTTCAGGTTTTATGATATAGACAGCCCAATACTTAATAATTAATTTTCTCTTTACATTAAGCCTGAGGCGCCTGGATCCCCGCCTTCTCGGGGATGACACTGAGAGATGAACAGCTCAACAATAATAAATAATTAAAAAACCTATGGACCCCCAGATCGAACAAAAACTCGCCGAACAAGATAGAAAACTCGATTTGATTTACACTTCAATCAAAAAAATGCACAAGTATTTTTTCTGGACAATGATGATTACCATCGCCACGATTGTGCTTCCACTTCTCGCACTCATCGTCGTTATTCCCTGGTTTTTAAGCGTAATGGCTAAAGTTTATAGCTTCTAGAAAATAGATAGAAAAAATCCGACTTTTCAGTCGGATTTTTCATTCTCAATTCAAACTAGATTTATTTCAAAGTTACAGTCGCACCAGCTTCTTCCAATTTCTTTTTCATATTATCAGCATCAGCCTTAGAAACTTTTTCCTTGATTACTTTGGGAGCGGCATCAACCAAGTCCTTGGCATCTTTGAGACCAAGACCAGTTAGTTCGCGAACAGCTTTGATTACATTTATTTTTGAAGCGCCACAAGCGGTAACCTCAACATCAAATTCAGATTTCTCTTCTACGGCAGCGACTTCGCCAGCAGCAGCTGGGGCAGCCATCATAACGCCCGCAGAAGCAGATACTCCAAATTTCTCTTCCAAAACTTTCACAAGTTCGGAAAGTTCCAAAACACTCATTGTTTCAATTTCAGAAACAAGTTTTTGAAATTTTTCTGGAACTACAACTTCTTTTTTTTCGTCTGTCATATATTTGTCCTTAAAAAAATTAACTAATTAACGCTATTATTATTTTTTCTCCACAACAGCTTTTAAAACCCTCACAAATCCGGTCAAATTTCCAGAGAGCACTCGGACAAAATTCGTTACAGGCGCATTGATTGTGCCAACAAATTTCGCCAGAAGTTCATCCTTGGACGGCAGCTTGGAAAGCGCAATCACCTCATCAATACTGAGCATTTTTCCCTCTAAGACTCCCCCGGTTACTTTCAACTTATCGTTAGCCTTGGAAAATTTACTCATAATCTTCGCGGCAGCAACTTCATCTTTTGGCGAAACAGCCACAGCAATTTGTCCCTCCATCTTGAGCACATCCGCTTCAATTCCAGCATTTTTTAGAGCAATATTTATTAACGTTTTTTTGACCACCTTAAGACTAATACCTTCTGCGCGGAGTTCCTTGCGCAAGGCCACCATATCTTTCATATTAAGGCCCTTGAAATCGGAAAAAACCACAGCCTTTGCCCCTTTCAATTTTTCTGATAATTCAGAAACGATAACCTCTTTTTGATTCTTCGTTTGCATATAAATTTTTCAAATTATTCCAATTAAAAACTGCGGGTGTTTCCGCAGATAAAAACGAAAAGAAATTCTTTTCATATTTTCCTCAATAGGACTTACTCTTGCCTATCGTCTGCGGAAAAAAATATTTATTTTATAATTACACTATTCTACTTTTGGCTCTTCTACTTTCTCAACTGGAATTACCTCGGTCACCACATCTTCTTTTTTATCAGCAATCACTTCTTCTGCCACTGGAGATACGACTTCCTCATCTGCTTTTTCGACAGTCGCTTCCTCTTTTGATGCCTCAGCTTCAGCTACGACTGCTTTTTTTGGCAATTTTACAACTCGTTTCTTTTCTGAAATAACTCCGTTTTTACCCAATCGCTTGCAAAACGCCCTGGCTCCGCCATAGTATCTACCAGACTAGACCAGACCAAGAGCCCAGCATCTTGCGGAGGAATGAATGAAATCAGCGAAGCTCATGCCGTTCCAGGTGGACAATGGCTCGGCCGTGGAAAAGTACCGCCAGGTGGTGGACGGGGTGGTGGACGCCATTCGCCGGGGGAAGATCCGGCGGGGCGACCAGCTGCCTTCGGTGAGCGTGCTGTACCAGGAATTCGGGCTGGCCAAGGAGACGGTGATCAAGGCGTATGCGATTCTCCGGGAACGGGGTGTTGTCTGCACGGTTCCGCGCAAGGGGTATTTTGCCGCCACGGAGTCGGTGGAGCACAAGACCAATGTGATGCTGCTGTTCGATGAGTTTCCGGCCTACAAGCAGACGGTGTACGACAGCTTCATGGAGCGGCTGGGCGGCCGGGCGCATGTGGACATTTATTTCCATCACTGCACTCCGGCGCTGTTTGAGAAGCTGCTGCTGGACAACATCACTCTCTACGACCTGGCGGTGGTGATGCCGTTTGCGGACCCGGCAGTTGGAAAAGTGCTGGCGCAGGTTGATCCGCGGAAGATCCTGATTCTCGATCGGCGGGAGCATGCCGGCAAAGGCTTTTCCTTCATTGCCCAGGAGTTCGAGGAGAGTGTCGGCAACTGCCTGGAATCGGCGCGGGATCTTTTGCGGAAGTACGAGACGTTTTATCTGGTCTTGCCCCTCCAGGCGGAAGTGGCGATCAGGTCAAGCCAGGCGCCGGCGGAGATCGCGGATGGATTCAAGCGGTTCTGCCGCCGGCACCGCCTCCCGTGCAAGGTCATCGGCAGCCTTGACGGCCATGCCGCCAGAAAGGGCGAAGCCTTTCTGGTGATCGACGACACGGATCTGGTGGCGGCCGTGGAGATGGCGCGGTCAAGGGGATTGGAGCTGGGCAAGGACATGGGGATTCTCTCCTACAACGAATCACCGGTCAAGCGGGTGATCGACAAGGGGATCACCGTCATCTCCACGGATTTTGCAGAACAAGGCCGCCAGGCCGCCGACTATGTGCTCACCCTCAGGCCGATAAAGGAAATCCTGCCGACCACCCTGATCCGGCGCCAGTCGCTGTGAGGGATAGAGGCACAGAGGCACAAAGGCACAGAGGCACAAAGGGAAAGACAACTGTCGACGGGCATCGATGGGCATCGACGGGCATCGACGGGTATCGACGGGCATCGATGGGCATTGACGGGGAATATGGGACAGGCACAAAGAGGCAGAGGCACAGAGGCACAAAGGGGAAGGCCACAAGGAATTAAATCAGGAGTCAGCGCCATGAAGAAGTACACCATCATTCTCGCCTTGCTGCTGATTGCCAGCAATCTCTTTGCTGAGCCGGGAAGACCGGCCGCCACCATTCTCTGTCCGGCGGATGCGCCGGCGCAAGTCAGGCTCGCGGCCCAGGAAGTGCGGCGTTATGTCTATCTGCGGACGGGGGAATTGCTGCCCATTTCACCGCTGCCGTCAACCCAGCCAGCACCAGCCATTTCCTTGCTTCTGGATGCCGGGCTCGGGACACAGGAATACCGTCTGAAAGGGACAGGCAAGACTTTGGCCATCTCCGGCGGTTCGGAGACGGCCGTGCTTTATGGTGCCTATGCCTTTGCGGAAAAGCTCGGCGTGCGGTTTTATCTTCATGGCGATGTCGTGCCCGACGGCAAGATGCCGTTTCAGCTGCCGCCGCTGGACGAGACAAAAAAGCCATTTTTCGAATTGCGCGGGCTCAATCCCTGGGGTTCGCATCCGTTCGGATTCGATGCCTGGGGCACCGACGACTACAAGGCGGTCATCACCCAGCTCGCCAAGATGCGGATGAACTTCATCGGCATGCATTGCTATCCGGAAGGCCATCCCTATGCCGAACCGACTGTCTGGCTCGGGCCGGCCGGCGATTTCGACGCCCAGGGGCGCGTCAAGACCAGCTATGTCTCGCGCTACTACAACACGCTCTTCAAGCCTGGATGGGGTGGTTATGCCGCCAAGAAGACCGCCGACTACGATTTTGGCGCGGCGCAGCTGTTCGAGGACGATGCCTGGGCGCCGGAGGTCATGCGCGGAAACTGCCCGGAACCAAAGACGCCGGAGGCCTGTAACGAGGT
>CAIMLT010000027.1 GCA_903842445.1 uncultured bacterium | reverse complement strand
AAGAACTTTGTTGATATATCTATTAAACTGAGCTTTGTGATTTTGCATATTTGACAAAAAATCAAAAATAATATACGATGAAGACACTATAAAAAAGCCCCAAAGGGCTTTTAAAAAAGCTTAAAAAATGGTTATGAACAAAATCGCCCAATTCTTAAAAGAAGCTAAAGCAGAATTGCAAAAAGTTAATTGGCCCACAAAAAAGCAAACTATCAATTATACTTTGACGGTGATTGGAATTAGCTTGGTTTTGTCATTTTTTTTGGGTGGTTTAGATTTTATTTTTGAATATCTCTTGAAGACATTTATATTGAAATAAGCAATTTTTAATTAGTTTTAGTTTCTAAAAACAATGGCAAAACAATCACAACATCACGGAAGATCTTGGTATGTGCTCCATACCTATTCAGGCTATGAGGACAATGTGTCGCGTAACTTAAAACAAAGAATTGAATCAATGGATATGCAGGAGTTTATCTTTGATGTGATGGTGCCGATTGAAAAGAAAATTAAGATTAAGGCTGGTAAGAGAACGGTAATTGAAGAGCGAATCTATCCTGGATACGTGCTTGTTGATATGATTGTTACTGATGCTTCTTGGTATGTTGTTCGAAATACTCCAAATGTTACTGGTTTTATTGGTCTTGGCACAACACCAACTCCGGTTGATCCAAAAGAAATCGAAATGCTTAAAAAACGGATGGGAGTAGATGAGCCGAAATATAAAATCGATGTAAAAACAGGAGATATGGTAAAAATCATTGACGGACCATTTAAGGAATTCGATGGTAAGGTAAACGAAGTGGATGAAGAAAAAGGCCGAGTAAAAGTTTTGGTTTCTATTTTTGGCCGAGAAACACCAGTGGAGCTCGACTTTCTGCAGATTCATAAATTATAATTTTATTAGTATTACAATTATGGCAAAGAAAATTAAAACAGTGGTTAAGTTGCAAATTCAAGCAGGAAAAGCAAATCCAGCGCCTCCAGTCGGACCAGCCTTGGGTCAGCACGGAATTAATATTGGTGATTTTTGTGCTAAGTTTAATGACGCGACAAAAGATAAGATGGGCGATATTATCCCGGCTGAAATTACGATTTATGAAGACAGAAGTTTTGACTTTGTTTTGAAAACTCCTCCAGCATCAGATTTGCTTAGAAAAGCGGCTGGTGTAGAAAAAGGAGCAGGCAATCCGTTAAAAGATAAGGTTGGCAAAATTACTGTAGCAAAGCTGCGAGAAATTGCTGAGAAAAAAATGTCAGATCTTAACGCGAATGACGTGGAAGCGGCAGAAAAAATTATTGCCGGAACTGCAAGAAGCATGGGCGTGAAGATTGAAGGATAATTAGTATATTTGTTTAATTTTTTAATTAGTGGGAGATTTAAAAAGTCGCTATTACCACAAAAATTATATGACACACGGAAAAAAGTATCGCGCCCTAGTGGAGAAGCTAGATCGGGAAAAAATATATTCTTTGGAAGAAGTAATGCAGCTTGTTCGGGATAATAAAATTGCCAAGTTTGACGAATCAGTTGAGGTGCATGTTAAAACTGGAATTGATCCGAAAAAAACTGATCAGCAAATTCGCAGCGCTGTTTCTTTGCCGCATGGCACGGGCAAAAACAAGAAAGTTGCGGTTATCACTTCTACTAGTCTTGATGAAGCAAAAAAAGCTGGAGCAGAAATTTTTGGCGGAGAAGAACTCATTGAAAGAATTAAGAGCGGTAAGATTTTTTCTGACGATGGTGGTTTTGATGTTCTGGTTGCAACGCCGGAAATGATGCCAAAATTGGCTGTTGTTGCAAAAATTCTCGGACCTAAAGGGCTTATGCCAAATCCGAAAACAGAAACCGTAACGACAAAAATCAAAGAAACGGTAGATGCGCTCAAAAAAGGTCGCGCAGCCTACAAAACTGATAATTCTGGAAATATCCATCAAGTTGTCGGTAAATTATCCTTTACTGACGAAAAGCTTTTGGAAAATATTAAAGCATTCTTGGAAAGCGTAGAAAAGGTGAAACCAGCTAGTCTTAAGGGAAAATTAATAAAAACTGTTTCCATTTGTTCAACAATGGGAGTAGGTTTTAAGATCGCAGTCTAAATCTGTTTTAGCAAAATCTTTCAGTTTAATACTGGGATTTTTTGCTTTTAGTTTCTAATAGTAAATAAAAACTAGCATGAAAAGAAAAATAATTATTGGTCTAATTGGCGAAAAAGGAGCTGGCAAAGGCACTGTTTCTGATTATTTATTGGAAAAGTATGGTGCAGTGCACTTTGGAACTTCCAAGATTTTGCGCCGAACACTGGAGGATTTACATCTTCCGGTAACGCGTGATAATTTGGTAAAGTTAGCTTTGGTGCTCAAGGAGGGTTATGGCCCTTCGGTGATTATTGATTCTTTGATTCAAGACATGGAAAAGAGTGATGCCGATTTGATCATTGCTGATGGAATCAGAATGCATGGAGATGTCGAGCCATTCCAAAAGAAGTATCGCGAGAATTTCTATCTTGTCTATGTAACAGCCGATTTGAAGATTCGTTATGAAAGAACAAAGATGCGCAAAGAAAAAGAAGGTGAGGCGGATGCAACGCTTGAACAATTCCTCGAAGAAGAAGGAAGGCTGACGGAGCTTTCTATTCATGAAATTGGCAGAAATGCCGAGTTCACAATGAACAATAATGGAACAGCAGAAGAGCTAAAAAAACAGACTGATGATATGATGGAAAAGATTTCAAAATAAACTTTACTGTAAAAAAATGGCAAAAAGCCACCTTGCGAAAGCCGGGTGGTTTTTTGAATTCTAAGTAGGTCTTTTTTAAGCCACCCTGGCTTTTTTGTTTGACAAAAATCAAGTTTAATGCTATACTATCCAGTTAGTGTTATTTTTGAAAATTTGTCATTTTTTCAAGTTGTTTTTCAAAGTTTCGTGCGTAAGTTTGAAAGTGAAAACACCCTCCTTAGTTTTCGCGAGTAAGTCAAAAGTATTTTTCTTAGATAATTCTAAAAAGGATACAATCTTGCGTACGAAACCTTGGAAATCAAAAGCTAGGAAATAATTTTTTCTACTTCTTCTAAAACTAATCTTTCCGTCGCGGTTATTTTTTCGAGCTCTCCGCTTGTCAATTTTCCCAAAACAAAATCACTGACTTCTATCTGGTTTTCGGTTTCATCCGCATTTTCATTTTTAACCCCAATTCGCAAGCGAGCGAATTTTTTTGTGCCCAAGCGGTCAATGATATTTTGCACCCCGTTGTGTCCGGCAGAAGTTGAATCATTCGCGAGTTTAAATTTTCCACAAGAAATGTCAATATCATCGTGAATAATCAATAAATCTCCGGCATCGATTTTATAAAAAGTCATAATTTTTTTGACCGCTTCACCGGACAGATTCATGAAATTTTGCGGTTTGGCGAGGATAATTTTTTTGCCATTAAATTCTCCTTGAGAGATTTCTGCGTCAAATTTTTTTTCTAATCTAAAACTAGGAAAAGACCATAGCGCGCGCAATTTATCAAGAAAAATAAAGCCAAGATTGTGCCTTGTCGTTTCATACTTTTGACCAGGATTTCCCAGTCCAATTATTAGTTTCATAAATTTTTTATTTATTTTGCATATTTAAATAGTCCTGATCGTCTTGAGCTTTTTTTAAATCTTCAATTGAATCTTCCGGCATATTGTATTTTTCGATTAAATCTTTGCCAATGACTAGGGTAATATCTGGCGATTTTTTTTCAGTTATCTTTTTATATTCATCCGGCAGAGTATAAAAAACTTTAGCTGGAAGGCGAGTGGCAATTTCATCGAGCGTGAAGGGTTGTGTGCCGGAGTTGGAATCATAGACATTAGTAATATCTTCTAAATTTGTTGCCGGGTCATTTATGATTATTACTTTTTTATAGACCAAATTTTCGCTGAGCAGTTTTTGAATTTTGGCGACAATAGTATTATCACCGCTTTTGTTGATAAGTGCAACTAGGGCGTTTTCTTTAGTGATTTCTTCTCGGCGTCTTTTCAGTTTATTTAAATCAAAAATATTTTGGGCTAGATCATGAATTTCACTGAAATTTCCCACGCGAGGGATGAGAATAAAGGCTCGCGTTTCACCATAGAAAATATGGGAAACCTTGAGGAGACTATCCTTATTCCAGGCATCTACTGTGGCGTTTATGATGTTATCTGTGTCTAGCTTTTTACTTAGCTCAAAAAAACCTTCCAATTCCCTGGATGTCAGATTGGTTTTAATGTTTTCGCCTAAAGCATCGAAAAGTTTATTTAGAGAGAAGACATCAAATAAGGTGCTGGTGGAAAAAATCTTATTTTTTGTAGCTTGGATTATTTGTTGCTGTCTTTTTGCTCTGCCAAAGTCTCCCTCTGGGTCATCATGGCGTTCCCGGGCATATTTGAGAGCGAGGTCGCCGGTTAGATGCTGAAAACCCTTTTTGAGGTCGAACGTTTCATAGCTATAATTTGGTCCGGGATAGCGTGTGTCATAAATGTTTCTTTCGTTGGCAATATTTATTCCCCCAATTGCATCAATTATCTTTTGAAATCCGTCAAAATTGAGAACAGCATAATAATGAATATCCAAGGAGGTGATGTTTTTTACAGTTTTTAGAAGTGGTTCAATAGCTTCGTTTTCATTTTTTATATTTTTTAATCCAGCTTGATAGATAGCGTTTATTTTTGTTTGCCAATCGGAATCTGGGATGGTAACATGCAAATCACGAGGCAGAGAAAGAAGTGCAACCTGATTCGTTTTTAGGTTAATATTGGCAATCATGATTGTATCCGTTAGGTTTTGTCCGGGCTTGCCTTTTCCAGCTACACCCAAGAGAAGAATATTGATTCTTTCGTCGTTGGTATTTTTTAGTTCTGCTGGATTGTTTTTGGCAATTTGAGCAACAGAAGCGATTGTATCAAAAAGGCTTTCTGACTTTTGGTAGATATTGATTTTATTACTAAAAGAATTTAATTTATACAGGAAAAAGACTCCATAGGCGATTGCGCCAAGAAAAATGATGACTAGTAACCAGAGAATTATTTTTATTGATATCTTTTTTAGTTGCATTATTTTTTTCGAAAAGCAATACGAGTTTATTTAATCATAATCGTATAATCTTTTGTCGTCAAATTTTGGCTTTACAGAGGTCAAAATTTGACTTGCCAAATGGATAATTTTCTGCTATGCTGAAAGTGTTCGGGGTTGAGAATTACGGGCTTAAATCAACTTTTTATGAAAAATGACGAGAGAGATGGTGAATTTTATCAAAATATGCAAAAATCTCTAAAAGAAGATTATGTTGGTGTTGGTGGTTTTGTGCTGGAAATAATTAAAATTATTTTTCTTGCCTTCGTTATTATTGTGCCAATTCGGATGTTTCTTTTTCAGCCTTTCTTTGTTCAAGGTGCATCGATGGAACCGAATTTTGAAAACGGACAATATTTGATTGTGAATGAGTTTGGTTATAAAAAAACAACAGTGGCGCTTAGCAATATCAAATTTTTTTCAGTGGGGGCATTTCGTGAAATTACCAGACAAAAAGTAGTTGTTTTTCGTTATCCTAAAGATCCGAGTAAATTTTTTATCAAAAGAATTATTGGCTTACCGGGAGAAAGAATTGAAATAAAAGATGGTGGATATAAGATTTTTAACAAGGAAAATCCAGCCGGTTTCTCTCCGGATGAAAGCACCTATATTGAAAATGGATTAAAAACTACGGGGAATTTGGTGATGGCGCTTGGTGAAGATGAATATTTTGTGATGGGTGATAATCGAGCATTTAGTTCCGATTCTCGTGTTTGGGGGGCAATAACTAGTGATGATATAATTGGCGAGGTGCTTTTCCGTGCTTGGCCATTAAATGAAATCTCGGTATTTTGAGGGTATTAATTTTTTTATTTCTAATTCCCATATGCTTAAAGCTAAGAAGAACGCGGTCAAGGAAAATGAAACAATTAAAAAATTTTCCAAAAAGCAGAAAATAGAAAAGCCAAAAGATGAGCCACTGGTGTTGCAAAGTTTACGTGGGATGAGGGATTCTCTGCCAGAAGATCAGGCTTACTGGGAACAGGCAAGGAGAGTTTCAGAAAGACTGGCGCGTGATTATGGATTTTCTCGAATAGACACGCCACTTTTGGAATTCGCAAACTTATTTACGCGAAACATCGGAGGGGGTACTGATATTGTGGAAAAAGAGATGTATGCCTTTACCACTCGCGGTGGAGATAAGGTGGCACTTCGTCCGGAAATGACGGCTGGAATTTGTCGCAGCTTTATCCAGCATGGAATGTACACATTGGCAAAACCAATAAAGCTTTTTTCCATAGGTCCGGTTTATCGTTATGATCGTCCGCAAGAAGGGAGATATCGCGAGCATCATCAAGCTAACTTCGATGCTTTTGGAGAAGATGATCCAATTTTGGATGCCCAAATTATTCAGATGGCACATCGCCTGACTCATTGTCTCGGGCTTAAATCAATTCAGATTCAAGTTAATTCAATCGGCTGTAGCGCTTGCAAAAAAGATTATAACAATCTCTTGGTAAATTATTTGGAATCAAAAAAGACAAAGCTTTGTCAAGATTGCAAGAGAAGATTGGAAATTAATCCGATGCGTGTCTTGGATTGCAAGGAAGATAAATGCGCTCAAGTTGCGGCTACTGCGCCTCAGGCAGTTGATCATCTTTGTGATGATTGTCGCGTGCATTTTAAAACACTTTTGGAATATTTGGATGAGCTTGACTTACCTTATACCATAAATCCGCGTCTGGTTCGTGGTTTGGACTATTATACGAAAACTGTTTTTGAAATTTGGTCTGGCTCGGAGGAAGGTAAGAAATATTCCTTAGGCGGAGGTGGACGTTATGACAAATTAATGAAAATCATGGGAGGAGAAGATACTCCCGCAATTGGTTTCGCGATTGGTCTGGAACGTGTTATAGCTGAGATGAAAAGAGTCCAAGCTAAAGCATATCGCCCGATGAAGCCACGCGTATTTTTGGCCCAACTTGGAGGTCTTGCCAAGAAAAAGAGTTTGCGCTTATTTTCTGAACTGGAAAAAAATGGAATTTTAACGGCGGAAAGTTTCGGTCGAGGAAGCTTGAAATCACAATTAAAAATTGCCAACCGTTTGGGTGTTGAATTGACTTTAATTTTGGGACAAAAAGAAACGCTAGATGGAACAGTAATAATAAAGAATATGACTACTGGCGTCCAAGAGACAGTTAGTATGGAAAAGTTGGTTGATATAATCAAGAAAAAATTAAAAACAGACAATGTTGTTGTATATCATAATCATGATCACGATGAGCCGATTGTATAATAAAAACTAATTTAATTCAGATCCTCCTTCGTCCGCCCGGGGCGGACTATGGCGGACGAAGAAAATATGGAATGCATATTTTGCAAAATTATCAAAAAAGAAATATCCGCGGGGGTTGTTTATGAGGATGAGGATATTTTAGCCTTCAAGGATGTGCGACCACTTGCTCCAGTGCATATTCTGATTATTCCAAAAAGACATATTGAGAGCATGAATGATCTGGGCGAGAAGGACGTTGAACTAGCTGGCAGGATGGTTTTGGTTGCTAAGAAAATTGCCATTGACTTTGACATTTCGCCAAAAGGGTATAAACTATTAACTCGGGTCGGAGAATGGGGTGGACAAGAGGTTTCGCATCTGCATATGCATCTTCTCGGTGGAGTTCGACTTTATGAGAATATTCGTCCCTGGGCAGATTGTTAAGATTGACAATTTCTAGTTTTGTAATTTTTTATTAAAACAAGAAAGGAGGTTTATTATGATCGAAGTAAAAAAGAAGGAACGCGAATCGCCAGAAAGCCTAATTAGGCGTTTTAGTCGTCGCATTCAACAGAGTGGAGTTTTGATGCGTGCGCGGAAAGTTCGTTTTCGACAGGATGAAAAAAGCAAAAGAGAGCTTCGTGCTGGTGCGATGTATAAAGTTAAAGTTCGCAAAGTTGTGAACAAGCTCAAAAAAATGGGAAAATTTGATGATCAAAACTTCAAAAATGTCAAAAAGAAATTGATCAAATAATTTTATAAAATTTATGTTAAAACAAACAATACTTGATGATCTGAAAGTGGCGATGAAAGCCGGGGATACTGCAAAGAGAGATACGCTTCGCATGCTTGACTCGATGGTGAAAAATGTTGAAATCGAAAAGCAAAAACGCGAAACAGGTCTTTCTGATGAAGAAGTGTTGGAAGTGATTGGAAAAGCAGTGAAACAAAGAAAAGATGCCTCAGCGCAATACGCAACAGGAGGGCGGCAAGATCTCGTGGAAAAAGAAAATCAAGAAATTGCAATTCTTGCAGCCTATCTTCCTGCCCAACTTGACGAGGCGACTGTGCGTGAAACCGTGAAGGCGGTGATTGTCCAAGTTGGCGCCACTGGAATGGCTGACATTGGGAAAGTAATGGGTCTAGCCATGGGAAAACTGAAAGGCCAAGCTGACGGCAATCTCGTTAAGAAATTGGCTGAGGAGGAGTTGGGGAAATAGGAAATTTCTCAATCTTAGATACAAGAGAGCTTTGCTTTGGATATTTTGAAGATTAAGTAATCAATTTAAATGATATACAAAAAACTCCCAGAAGGGAGTTTTTTGCTACATTGGTGCCTCGGGAGAGACTTGAACTCTCATGGGATTACTCCCACGCGATTTTGAGTCGCGCGCGTATACCAATTCCGCCACCGAGGCATAATTCAATTATTTGGATTTAAACTAAACTTGTAGTATAATTCACTTATTGATTATGGCAAAAATAATTTCATTAGTCAACCAAAAGGGCGGAGTGGGAAAAACCACCTCAGCTATTAACCTTGCAACCTATTTGGCGTCAGCGGGAAAATTTGTGCTTCTTGTTGATCTTGATCCGCAAGGCAATGCTTCGTCAGGTCTAGGTTTTGATATCCGCACAATTGAAAAAAGTCTCTATCACTCAATGATCTTGGGTGAGCATCCATCTAAACTCATTATACACACGGAAACATTGGGGCACGATTTGATTCCTTCTTCACAAGATCTGGCAGGCGCAGGGATTGAGCTCGTGCATATGGATAATCGGGAATTTAGGCTGTATAATGTTCTGCGAGAAATTCGGACAAATTATGATTATATCATCATAGATTCGCCGCCAAGTCTTGGATTGCTTACGATTAATGGACTTGTGGCCAGTGATGAAATTATTATTCCAGTGCAGACGGAATATTTTGCTTTGGAAGGATTGAGTCAACTCTTAAACACGATTACCCTAGTCAGAGAAAACTTGCAGCCAAATCTCAAAATTATGGGCGCGCTTCTCACGATGTATGATCGGCGAAATCGCCTAGCCAGACAAGTTGTCAAAGAAGTGCAAGATCATTTTCCGGGGCATGTTTTTGAAAGTGTCATCCCGCGTAGTGTGCGTCTCGCCGAAGCTCCCGGTTTTGGCAAGTCAATTCTGGGTTTTGATGCTTTTTCGCGTGGTGCGCGGTCGTATAAGAATTTTGCCAAAGAAGTGATTAATTTAGAAAAAAAAGATATTAAAAAGTTTTCAGTTTAATAATAAAAAAATGGCACAAAACTATGGACTTGGGAGGGGATTATCATCACTCATCCCGCAAAGAAAGCCAATCAGTACTAATGCTGATGAGGCTGAGAATAAGATCACTAAACCAGAGGCGGATTTTAATTATTTCGGTTCTCGGGCAGAAAAAGTCTCAGACGTTCTCTCTGCGAATAGTTTAATTGCAACTGTGCCAAAGCTTCTTGAGGATAGGGAAATTGAGATCAATAAAATTTCTCCCAATCCACATCAGCCACGTTTTCATTTTGATGAAATAAAGTTGCAAGAACTCTCTAATTCGATTAAAGAGCATGGCATCATTCAGCCGATTGTCGTTAGTCTTAATGGGGAAAAATATGAAATTATTGCTGGGGAAAGACGCTTTCAGGCAGCAAAGCTCGCCGGACTTTTGAAAGTGCCGGTGATTGTGCGCGATGTAACCGAGCAGCAAAAATTGGAACTAGCGATTATTGAAAATATTCAACGGCACGATTTAAATCCCTTGGAAGAGGCAAGATCATATCAGAAGCTGATGGACGATTTTGATTTAGGACAAGAGGAAACGGCTCAAAAGATGGGCAAAAGTCGTTCTGCGGTTGCAAATAAATTAAGACTTTTAAATTTACCGGTGGAAATTCAAAAAGCGCTAATGGAAGGAAAAATTACTGAGGGTCATGCCAAGGCAATTCTTGCCATTGAAAATCCAGAAAAGCAAAAAGCTCTATATGAATTGATCCTAAAAAGTGGTCTCACTGTTCGTCAGACGGAAAACAAAACTAAAGAAATTTCGGTGCGAACACACAAGCGCGTGGTGAGTGTTGATCCTGAACAAAAAGCGCTGGAAGATAATTTATCGCAAGTCTTGAATACAAAAGTAAAACTCCAAAAATCCGGCGTTGGCGGAAAAATTGTGATTGAGTTTTATTCCAATGAAGAATTACGCAGTATCGCCGAGAACATCGAACGGATTGGGAGGTAGATTAGTAGTAACTTATAAAATAATAATTATGAAAAAAGGAATGGCTATCGATATTATTTACAAATTTTTGATATTGAAAAGTCTGAAAAATAAGCTTTAGCTGGAATTGTTGCCACTTTCAAATTCTTAGATATATTTAAATAATTGCTAGAGCAATCCTTCTTTTTTCAAATACTTTCTAATCTGGCTTTTGGCCAGTGATGTGCGGACAAATTTTAGCCAATCGCGGCTGGGGTTTTTTCTGTCGCGCGTAGTTAGGATTTCAATCACTTCGCCATTTTGAATTTTATGATCCAATGTTATCATTTTACCATTGGCTTTGGCTCCAATAGCTCGATTGCCAACTTCACCATGCACTTGATATGCAAAATCAATTGGCGTAGCATCTTCAGGGAGATCGATAATATCTCCCAATGGAGTGAAAGCGAAAATATGATTTTTAAAAAAATCAATTTTGAGGCCTTCTGCGAATTCGGCGTCATCTTTGCCGAGTTCGTTTTGCCATTCGCGCAGTTGTTTAACCCAAGTTAACTCTTCGTCCGGAACAGCGTGTTTGCTCTTGAGAAAAAAGTTCTTCATTTTTCTTTTTTTCTCTGAATAAATCCAATGAGAAGCAATACCATATTCGGCCTCATCATCCATTTTTTTGGTGCGAATTTGTACTTCCAAAAAAATTCTTTCCGGACCAAAAATGGTAGTATGGATTGATTGATAACCATTAGGTTTGGGAAGTGAAATATAATCTTTGATGCGACCGACAAGTGGGCGGTATTTTTTGTGCACAATTCCCAGAGTTTCATAGCAGTTGGCCATTTCTGGCACGATGATTCGAATGCCAAGAAGATCATAAACCTTATTGATATCCATATCGTGGCGCTTTAATTTCTGATAAAGGCTATGGATATGTTTGGTTCGACCAAAAATGTTCAGAACGTCGATACCTTCTTTGGTCAGCTCTTTTCTTAGTTCAATAACCATCTTGTCAATGAATTTTTTTCTTTGTCCATATTCAGTCGTGACTAATCTTTCTGTCGCGAAAAAGTTTTTCGAGTCGAGATATTTGAAAGACAAATCTTCTAGACTGACTTTAATCTCTCCAATTCCCAAGCGATTGGCGATTGGAACAAAAACTTCCATTGTTTCTAGCGCAATGCGCTGCTGTTTGTCTGGTGGGAGGTGCTGAAGCGTCTCCATATTATGCAGACGATCAGCTAGCTTTATGAGAACAACCCTAATGTCTGATGCCATTGCCAGAAACATTTTTCGTAAATTTTCTAAGTAGATATCTTCCTTCGTTCCGCGGAGTTTTATTTTTCCTAACTTAGTAACGCCGTCAACCATGTAGGCAATTTCTTTGCCAAATTTATGCTCGAGCTCCTTTAGAGTTACTGGTGTATCTTCTGGAACATCGTGCAAAAGTCCAGCCGTAATAGTTTTTAGACCTAGTCCGATTCTGGCTAGGTTAAGAGCTGTATGGAGTGGATGTTGTATGTAATCATCTTTGCCGGATTTTCTTTTTTGTCCCAAGTGAGCCTTTTCTGCTAGAGCGTAGGCACTACGAATAAATGCTTCTTTTTTGAATTCCAAATTAAACTTAACATTTTTTAAAACATCTTCAATGGTGATATTTTCTTCAATTGGCATAGTTTTTGTTTTTTAGTTTTTTCATAACTATTTTTCAAAAGCGCATTCTTTGTTAGAGCATTTGATCTTTCCTTTGGCGGCAAAAAGCAAAAGCGAATTGCAGTTTGGACAAGTTTCACCATTGGGCTTATTCCAAACAGAAAAATCACAAGCTGGATAGGTATTGCAACCAAAGAATAGTCGGCCTTTTTTGGATTTTCTTTCAACAATATCGCCAGTTTTGCATTTGGGACATTTGATTCCTGTTTTATTTTCAATGCGTTTGATGTTTTTGCAATCAGGGTATTTGGAACAACCAAGGAACATGCCAAATTTTCCACGCTTTACGGCCATTTTTGCGCCACATTTATCACAAGTTTCTTCCGAAAACTCTTCCTCAATCTTTTTCTCTGCTCCAGTTTTTTCAGTGTAGCGACAATTCGGATAATTTGAGCAAGCAATAAATTTTCCAAAACGTCCGAATTTCATGATCAGATCGCCGCCACAGTCAGGACAATTCTTATCCAGTTTTTCTTGGAATTCTTCTTTTTTAACTTCTTTGGTTTTAGTTTTTAGGTTTTCATGAAAAGGTTCATAGAAATCTTTAATGATAGGCACCCATTTTTTTGTTCCCTCGGCGATTTCGTCAAAATCTTTTTCCAGTGTTGCAGTGAAAGTGATATCGACGATTTGAGGAAAATGCGCTACAAGCACATCACTGACAAGTGTGCCAATTTCCAGAGGAAAAATGCGTTTTTCTTCATTCTTATCAACATATTTTCTCTCGATAATTGTGGAAATTGTTGGTGCATAAGTTGAAGGGCGGCCTATGCCATTTTCTTCTAAGACTTTCACAAGAGTCGCTTCATTATAGCGAGGAGGCTGAGTGGTTGTTTTGTCTTCGGTGTTGGCGCTGACCAATTCCAGTGTGTCGCCAGTTTCCATTGAGGGCAAAAGCGTGTCGGTTAGCGTTGATTTTTTGTCGGCGTAAACTTTCAGATAACCTTCGAATGTCAAGGTTGATCCGCTCGCACTAAGTGCGTAGATATTTTTTCCAGCTTTACTTGTCGCAGAAATATCGGCTTTCACAGAATTAAAAATGGCGCATTCCATTTGAGATGCAATCATTCGATTCCAAATCAATTTGTAAAGTTTGTATTGTCCTGCTTCTAATTTTTCTTTTAAATCTTCTGGTGTTTTTTCCGGATAGGCTGGTCGTATGGCTTCGTGGGCTTCTTGCGCTCCTTTGGATTTATTTTTAAAATAGCGTGGACTTTTAAGGGCAAAGTTTTTTCCGAATAATTTTTGGATTGTTTTTTGAGCGGAAATTAATGATTCAAGAGAAAGATTGAGACTATCTGTCCTCATGTAGGTTATGTGACCTTGCTCATAGAGCTTTTGGGCTAAAACCATTGTTTGCTTGGAGCTGAAGCCCAAGCTATTGATTGCAGATTGTTGCAGAGTTGAAGTGGTGAACGGCGATGGTGGAGTCTTGGTGGTTTCTCTTTTGGAAATGGTTGTAACTTCATAGCTACATTTTTCCAGATCGGCAATTATTTCTTTGGCAGATTTTTCTTTTGAGAGAATGGTTTTTTTAATTTTATAATCTCCGGTAAAAAGTTTTAGAGTTGTGATTGCGTCGATTTTTTCGTTATTCTTTTTGACTAGTTCGGCGGGGAACGCCGAGTCTTTATTGCCAGTCTTAGTTTTTAAGGTTAGGTTTATTCTCCAATAATTTTCCGCTTTAAATTTTTCAATTTCTTTTTCTCGTTCGACAATAATGCGTAGCGCCATAGACTGAACGCGTCCAGCGCTAAGGCCTCGACGAATTTTTTTCCAAAGAAAAGGAGAGAGTTCATAGCCAACTAAGCGATCAAGGATGCGTCTAGCTTGTTGCGCATCAACTAAATTCAGATCTAATTCACGAGGGGTGGCGAGGGCTTTTTCGATGGCGGTTTTTGTAATTTCATGAAAAACAATGCGCGAAATTTTTTTGCCCTTGAAATGCTTGTCTAATTCTAGCGCCGTGGCAAGGTGCCATGAGATGGCTTCTCCTTCACGGTCTTCGTCAGTTGCAAGAATTACTCCATCGGCTTTTTTGGCTAATTTTTTCAGCTCAGAAACGCGATCTGCAACTTTATTGGGAATGACATATTGCGGAGCAAAATCATGCTCAATATCAATGCCCATTTCTTTTTGTGGCAAGTCGCGGATGTGGCCATAACTAGATTTCACCACATAGCTTTTATCCAAAAATTTGGTAATCGTTTTAGCTTTAGTTGGTGACTCAACAATGATTAGTTTCATAATTTGTGGAAGTAATAAGAATTAAGCATCCATTGCTATCATAAACCAGAATTAAATTTTCTCCAAACTTTATTACAAGAGAATATAATTTTGTCCACCGAGATTTTTGACCCAGCCTTTAATTTCCATCATCATAAGAGTTGCTGAAATTGTTGAGACTGTTAGGTCTGAGCGCTTAGCGATATTGTCAATATGAATGGGGACATCACAAAGGATGGCGAGAAGAGCTTCTTCTTCTTTATTCTCCGGTAGTTTAAGCACGGCTTGTTTTGTTTCGGATGCTTGCGGGAAGTTAAACTCTTCCAGAATATCTTGGACACAAGCAGCTATTTTGGCACCGGATTTAATTAAATTATTGGTGCCGATGGAAGTGGGAGAAAAAATTGATCCGGGAATGGCAAAAACTTCGCGATTGCTTTCTAGCGCCATTCGAGCAGTAATGAGTGCGCCACTTTTCTCGCTAGCTTCCACTACTAGCGTGCCAAGGGATAGGCCTGCAATTAGTCGGTTTCTAGCTGGAAAAGTTAGTCTGGTGGCAGGCGTTCCTGGTGCATAATCGCTCATAAGAAGTCCGCCATTCTTAATAATTTCTTTTGCAAGATGAAAATTAGCACGAGGATAAATACTGTCATCATCAATACCGCTGCCCAAAACTGAGATTGTTTTGCCCTTAACTTTAAGCGTGCCTGAATGAGCGATAGCATCAATTCCAAGCGCCAATCCGCTTACAATTGCAAAACCAGCTCTGGCTAAGTCGCGAGCAAAAGTATTAGCTAATTGCTCTCCGTAGGTGGAAAATTTTCGTGAACCAACAATGGCAATAGCTGGAATTTCGTCAAAAATTAATTTTCCGCGAGTATAAATGATGAAAGGCGGGTTGTGAATTTGCTTTAAGAGTTTGGGATAATTTGGGCTCATGAAATCAATTACATTAATTTCATCTTTTTTCAGCTTTTCCCATTCAGCTTCCGGATCGATGTTTTGTTTTTCAAAAAAAATTTTTTCTGGTAGCTTGTCTCCGCCCAAAACTTTCCTGAGAGTTGCTAAATCTGCTTGCCAGATGTTTTCGGCCGTTCCAAGGGTGGCAAGTAGTATCTTTATTTTTTGCGAGCCAACCCCTTCTATTTTATTTAGTGCGTGGAGATATTTCATTTTCAAAGAGTAGCATGGGGTTACAATCTTGACAAATTTATTGAATGTGTGCTAGTATTTCTGGAAGTCAAAAATAACTTAATTTAAAGGATAAAAAAGATGAATCAACGGGTAAATTCAAAAAGTGTGCCACGAGAAATAGAAAATGGCTCTTTTTTCATTGTGGCGGAAAAAATTCTTTCCAACTTGCCTGAGAGAGCAAAAACTATCCTAAAGAAACGCTTTGGATTGATTGATGATTTTTCCGTACAAACCTTGGAAAAGATAGGTTCTGATTACAATATTACCAGAGAACGTGTAAGGCAGATTATTTCCGATGCTAAGAAGATTATTAGCAAGAAATGTGAAGAAGCGGATTTTCAAAGAGTTGAGAGCCAACTATTTTTTGCAGTTGAAAAAAAGTATGGTATAATCAAGGAGGAAAACATTTTAACAGAGTTTAATTTGTGCGGATTGCGAAACGAAGAAAATGCTGTTCGGTTTTTGGTCTATCATTCTACCAAAATAAAGGTGGTTTCGGAAAAAAATAAAATTGAAAAGGCTTGGATGAATTCACAAGACGTCTTGGGGAAAGTTCGAAAAGTCTCAGGGGAAGCAGAGGCATTATTTTTAAAAAACAAGAATCTTCTCAGTGATGATGAAATTTCACATGAATTAGCCTTACTCATCGGAGAACTATCCAAAAAAGAAATCCTGAGTTATTTGAGTGTTCTTTTCAATATTAAAAAGAATAAATTTGGAAAATGGGGTATGCGACATTGGCCGGAAGTTAGTCCAAAAGGCAGTCGAGAAAAAATTTATTTGATTTTGAAGGAAGAAAAAAAACCTTTACATTTTACCCAAATTGCAATGTTAATCGAAAAATATAAATTAGGGACTAAGAAAGTTCATCCGCAGACAATTCATAATGAGCTAATTAAGGATGTGAGATTCGTGCTTATTGGAAGGGGAATTTATGCGCTTAGCGAATGGGGTTATTCAGGTGGAGCCGTTAAGGATGTCTTGAGGACCATTTTGGAAAAAAGTGAAAAACCACTCGATCGAGAAGATATTATTAAAAAAGTTTTTGAGGTGCGAAAAGTTAAAAGAACCACTATCATGATTAACTTGAGCGGTAAGGATTTTGAAAAAGTGGGCAATGGATATAGATTGAAGAATAATACATAGCCTCAATGTGGGCAAGCTCTGATTAATTTTCTATATTTTTCTAAAATAAAAAGCACAATGAGCAGTTCTGCCAATACTTTTGATATCTTGAGTAGCTTTGGGAATATCTTCTCTTCTTTTTGGTGGATAATTCTGCCCATACCTTTTTGGTATATTTTTAAGATTATTTGGGGGGATTACGTTGCTTTTTATTCAGACAATTCTTGGAATGCAAGTTACAAATGGACAATGCTTGAAGTGATTCCTCCGCGTGATGTTGAACGAGGTCCAAAGCCGATGGAGAATTTTTATACAGGTTTGACGGGTGTCTGGTCAACGCATAATACTTTTGACATTTGGGTGAAAGGGGCATATCGGCAAGATACTTTTGGCGTGGAATTGGTCAGTGAAGAAGGTCGTGTGCATTATTATATTCGGCTGTTGAAAAAATATCGCAATATGGTTGAGTCACAAATTTATGCTCAATATCCTGAGGCACAAATTTTGGAAGTGGAGGATTATTACAATAAATTTCCTAAGGTTATTCCTAATAAAGATTGGGATCTTTGGGGAGCGGATTTCACATTTGTTCAATCTGATCCGTATTATCCAATCAAAACTTATGATCAATTTGAAGAGAGTATTACGGGGGAAATGATTGATCCGATGGCGGCGATGGTGGAAGCCTTGGGAACATTGGGTCCGGGGCAACATATTTGGTTGCAATATGTTCTTGTGCCAGTCTTCGAGGGCGAATCAATTAAAGGTGGAAAGGCTTTATCAGATAAATTAAAGGGCAAACCGGCAGCGGAATCTGGCGGAAGATTTTTGACAGACATTATGGATGTTTTTGCAAATATTTTTGCCGGATTATTTAAACCGCCTGAATTTAAAACTGTAGCTGCTAAAAAAGATGAGCAACCACTCGACACACGACTTTCTCCAATGGAAAGAGATGTTTTGAAAGCAGTGGAAGAAAATTTGGGCAAGAATTTTTTCAAAACTAAAATGCGAATGATTTATTTGGGAAAAAGAGAGGGTTTTGATAAATCTTTCGTGGGAACTTTTATTGGCGCACTCAAGCAGTTCAATGATTTAAATATGAATCAAATTAAACCAGAAGATATTAGTAAAACTTATGGGATAATATTTTTTACGGAAAAAATCGCCGCTTTTCGTAAAAGAAAAATTTATGACAGATATCGCAAGAGAAATACGGATGGCGTTAATATTTTGCTGTCAACAAAAGAGCTGGCCACAATGTTTCACTTTCCGGATATTTCTGTCAAATCTCATGCGCTCACTCAGACCACTTCAAAACTTGGAGTGGCTCCGTCTAATTTGCCCATTGAATAATTAATACTTTACAAAATGTCTAATATAAATTTTTTTGCCAAAACAAATTTTCGCAATCAAGAACGAATTTTTGGAATCAAAGAAGATGATCGCCGCCGCCATATGTATATCATTGGAAAAACCGGTATGGGCAAATCCAATCTTCTGGAAAATATGGCGATTCAGGATGTTCGCAATGGCAAAGGAGTTTGCGTGGTTGATCCGCACGGTGAGTTTGCGGAAAAAATGCTTCGAGTCATTCCACCAAGCCGGATTAATGACGTGGTCTATTTCAATCCGGCTGATATTGAATTTCCGGTCGCGTTTAATATTTTGG
Organism: uncultured bacterium; assembly: GCA_903842445.1. Taxonomy (GTDB): domain Bacteria; phylum Patescibacteriota; class Minisyncoccia; order Moranbacterales; family UBA2206; genus UBA9630. The sequence continues at coordinate 20,005 of CAIMLT010000027.1, read as the reverse complement.
AGGCGGTGGATGAAGATAAAAAGAATTTAGTGGCTTCCGGTATGATGGGAGTTTTTAAAAAGATTTGGCCTGATGTTTGGAGCTCGCGGATGGAATATATTTTAAATAATGCAATTTTGGCACTTTTGGATTATCCGGGATCGACGCTTCTCGGTGTGAATAGGATGATGTCGGATAAAGATTATCGCAAGCGGGTTTATACTAAAATCAAAGATCCTGTGGTAAAGGCTTTTTGGATCAATGAGTTTGATAAATGGGAAGACAAATTTCGCAAAGAAGCGGTGGCGGCGATTCAAAATAAGGTTGGGCAATTTTTGTCCTATACACTCGTTCGACACATTATCGGACAACCAAAATCAACGATTGATATGCGCGAGATTATGGATAATCAGAAAATTTTGATTGTTAATCTTTCGAAAGGAAGGATTGGTGAAGATGCGATGCGGCTTCTCGGCGGGATGATTATTACCAAGATTCAATTGGCGGCAATGAGTCGCGTGGATATTCCCGAACAAGAACGCAAAGATTTTTATCTCTATGTGGATGAATTTCAAAATTTTGCCACAGAATCTTTCGCGAATATTCTTTCTGAAGCCAGGAAATATCGCTTGTGTCTTATTTTAGCGCATCAATATATCAATCAATTGGTTTTCGATGGTAACGCTACGGTTAAGGATGCGATTTTTGGCAATGTTGGAACGCTTCTTTCTTTTAGAGTGGGGGCGGAAGATGCGGAGCATTTGGAAAAAGAATTTGATCCGATATTTCTTATGAATGATATTGTCAATCTTTCCAAATATGATATTTATTTAAAACTGATGATTGATGGCATTTCGGGTGATGCTTTTTCCGCGCGAACCTTACCACCTGCAGATATTTCGGACACAATTTCCGGAGAAGAAAAAGTTATTGCGGTTTCTCGAGAACGCTATGGTAAATCACGTCAGGAAGTGGTGGAAAAGATTGCACGTTGGAGTGGCATGGATGTTGGCTTGGAGTTTGATGAATTTGCTCCAGCTGGGGATCAGAAGGAAGATAGCTACGTAAAAAATGAAAAACAGCCAAAACCAGAAAAGAGTTTCCCAGATCTAAATCAATCAGTAGTTGAAAAAAATAGGCGAACAGCTGAGCCAACAGAAGAAAAGCGGGGACAAACTTTAGCATCTCAAGACAGAGAACAAAAAAGAGAAGAAGTTGCGATGGAGAAAACCAAACAACCATTGGAGTTGTTTGAAGCTTCTTGCTCGACTTGTGAGGAAAAAATAACCGTGCCATTTCGTCCCGATCCAAACCGAAAAACTTTTTGCAGAGAATGTTTGCGTGATTATCAAAGAGCTAGAGCGAAAGCGCAGATACAAAATAATCCTTCCTTAAACAGTGAAGTTAGAAGCAATATTCAAACGCAACCAACAATTCGAGCAGAAATTCAGAATTCGACTTCAGTGGGTCTTATCGCGGATGATGGAAAAGTTAGCCTTAAGCAGATAGCCTATATGGCGCCCAAAAAATTTAAGGGATCAAGAAAAGATCTAAATCTAAACAAGGAGGAAATCAGGAGCTTATTAAGCACAAGCAAGAATAATAAAAGTTATAAACCATAAAAATGGATTTAAAGCAAAAAATTTCTTCTAGTTTGGCGTTGATTTTAATTTTTCTCTTGAGTTTTCTGGTGGCTTGGTTTGCTTTGGCCGTGGGAGATAAAGTCATAAAAAATTCTCTAGAATCTAAGGCGTTTAATCCGGAGCAAAGATTTTAGCAATAATCATGGAACAAAAAAAAGTATTGGTTGGAATATCCGGTGGGGTGGATTCTTCAGTTTCTTGTGCCTTGCTTAAAGATAAGGGCTACGCGGTCAGCGCAGTTTTTTTACGCTTTTTAAAGGGTGTGGAAAAAAACAAAAAAGCCTTGAATGATGCAAGGGTCATCTGTAATATTTTGGATATCCCACTAATAGTTATTGATGCACGAACTGAGTTTGAAAAAACTGTTATTGGATATTTTTTTGACGATTATGCGCAAGGGAAAACTCCTAACCCTTGTGTCTTTTGCAATGAAAAAATGAAATTCAAATTACTCTTTGAAACGGCCAAGAAAAGGGGAATTGAATTGATGGCGACCGGGCATTATGCCAGAATCAAGAAAAGCAAGATTGGTGGGAAAATGAATTATCGATTATTTCCCGGCAGTGACGAAAAAAAAGATCAAGCCTATTTTCTTTATCGTCTTGGACAAGAACAGTTGTCTCGGACTATCTTTCCGCTTGGGGAATATCAAAAAGTGGATGTGCGGAGATTAGCAGAAAAGTTCCAGCTACCGGTGTTTGACAAGGATGATTCGCAAGATGTTTGTTTTATGGCGAATGGAAAATTGGAAGAATTTTTAAGGAGAAAGATAAAATTAAAAAAAGGCAAAACTGTTGACATGGATGGTAGGGTGCTTGGCGAACACAGAGGTCTTTCTCTTTACACGATTGGACAAAGAAAGGGGATTGAAATTGGAGGAAAAGGACCATATTTTGTAATTTCCAAGGATTTGGAAAAAAATACACTCATAGTTACGAATGATTTAAGTCATCCGGCAAGCACTCAAAAAAAAATTGAAGTGGAAGATGTGGTCTGGGTTGATGGTGTTTCGCCAAAGTTACCTCTTGCTGTTTTTGTGCGAACGCGTTATCACAATCTGCTTGTCCGTGCTATAATTAAAGACAGCAAAAACCAGAGAATTTGCTTGTTGGAATTTGCAGTTCCGCAAAAAGCAGTTTCACCGGGGCAGTCCGTGGTTTTTTATGGAAAAAATAAGAGAATTTTAGGTGGCGGGATAATTAAATAGTTTTGAGAAAAATATATGCATATGGGAAATTATTCTGGTAATGGCAATGCTAGTGCGGATGATGCCGCCAAAGAAAGTCAGAAAAGACGAGTACAAATGGAACTTTTGATTTTGGATTCTGATACGCGAAAATTGACTAATGAAAAAAATCAACTGGATGCAGAAATCAGAAAATTGAAACAAGATGGCGAAAGGATCAGGCTTTATTTGAACAGCAAGAACGGTCGGTACGAGATTGTTTTGAGAGAGATTTCAACAAAAGAAGAAGAAGCTAAGCGTCTCAAAAAAAAGTTGAATTTGCTTTAATTTTTAAAATTAAATAATATGCTTGAATCAAAATTAGAAGAAATAGTGTTTAAGGTCTTGGGTGATAAGATTATAGACGAAGATGAGAAGAGAAAAATTTCTGAAGGATTGCATTCATTGGAAAAAGATCTTGACGGGGATATTTCAAGAATTTTGCGTGGGCTAAGGGGACATTTAGACAGCGTTAGTAATAGATTTAGCTCTTCCGATAAGGATGGCATTGTAAAAAAAGTTGGAGAAAATATCGCACGTTCAGAATATACGGGAATTTAAAAAAGCCAGAATAGTCATTAACTTTAAAGAAGTGATTAAGAAGGTTACGAATACATGCAATGAGGCAGTGATCAACAACGGTTGATCTTTTGTCTTTTTGTGGTTATTATGGTTGTGTGAAGCTAATTTAAAAAGACTAAAGTTCCCGTTTTTGTGGGGATGATAAACATATGATAGCCAAAGAACTTAGACAAAAATATCTGGATTTTTTTAAAAGCAAGGAACATGCCATTATTCCGTCGTCTCCTTTAGTTCCGGAAAACGATCCAACAACGCTTTTTATTAATTCCGGAATGCATCCGCTGGTGCCATATCTGATGGGTGAAAAGCATCCACTTGGAAAAAGACTAACGGACGCCCAAAAGTGCATTCGAACTGGCGATATTGACGAAGTGGGCGATACAACTCATCACACTTTTTTTGAGATGCTCGGAAATTGGTCGCTTGGTGATTATTTCAAAAAAGAAGCGATTTCTTGGAGCTTCGAATTTTTGACTTCACCTGAATGGCTCGGGCTTGATAAAAAAAGGCTAGCCTGTTCAGTTTTCGAAGGAGACGTGGACGCTTCTTTCGATGAAGAGGCATATAATATTTGGAAAAATTTGGGAATGCCGGAAAAGAAAATCGCGAAATTGCCGAAGAAAAATAATTGGTGGGGACCGGCTGGAATTACCGGGCCTTGTGGTGGCGACACAGAAATGTTCTATTGGGTTGGAGATTTAGATAAGGTTCCGGAAAGTTTCAATGATGACAATGATTTGTGGGTGGAAATTTGGAATGATGTTTTTATGGAATTCAATAAGAACGCCGAAGGTAAATATGAGAAGCTGGAGAAACAAAACGTGGACACAGGAATGGGACTGGAGCGAGTTTTGGCTGCACTAAATGGATTTTCTGACAATTATCGAACCGAACTTTTTTGGCCGATAATCCAAAAAATTGAAGAATTATCCGGTAAGAAATATGATGAAAGTCCGGAGATTAAAAAAGCGATGCGGATTATTTCCGATCATATCAAAGCCAGCGCTTTTATTATTGCCGATGGCGTCAGCCCATCAAATACGGAGCGCGGTTACATCTTGCGTCGCCTCATTCGTCGTGCGATTCGCCAAGGACATCTTCTTGGGATTAAAAACAATTTTACGATTGAAATCGCGAAAGTCGTTCAAAAAATTTATGGTGAAATTTATCCAGAAATTCTAGGTGAAAAAGTTTTTAATATTTTGGAAGAAGAGGAAAATAAATTTAGAAAGACTTTGGAAAATGGATTGAAGGAATTTGAGAAATATTTAAGCAACCCAGAAGGAAATTATATAAATAGAAAAGTTGGCGACGAATTACAACAAGCGAATTTATATCCAAATGATGATACAGCTAACATGATGTTTAATTTATATCAGACTTATGGGTTTCCAATAGAAATGGTTTTTGAAGAATTAGAAAAAGCAAACATTGGTATAGACAATGATAAAAGAACGAAAATTGAAAGTAAATTTAATGAAAAATTAAAGCAGCATCAAGAACTTTCTCGCACGGCTTCAGTCGGAATGTTCAAAGGCGGACTAGCTGACAATAAAGAAGAAACAACGCAATTGCATACTGTCGCGCATTTGATGTTGGCTGGACTCAGAAAAATTCTTGGCAATCATGTCCATCAAAAAGGATCTAACATCAATGGCGAAAGGCTTAGGTTTGATTTTTCGCATCCGGACAAAATGACTGAGGAGCAGAAAAAGGCGGTTGAGGATTTTGTGAACGGTGCGATTGAATCAAAAACAGAAGTAGTGATGGAGGAGATGACACCGGAAGAGGCAAAAAATGCTGGCGCGGAAGGCGAGTTCGGGCATAAATATGGCGACAAAGTTAAAGTCTATTCTATTGAAGGATATTCGAAGGAAATTTGCGGCGGTCCGCATGTGGAAAATACTGGTGATATTAAAGGTGTATTTAAAATCAAGAAAGAAGAAAGTTCTTCTGCTGGAGTGAGAAGAATCAAGGCGGTGGTGGAATAATACGCGCTTGCCAAAAAATAGAATCGTGCTAAAATCTTAGTGTAAATAATGCGGACAGTTTTATGAGCCTAAATTTTCAAGTTAAAACCAATCTTTGGTATTCATGTTCCGGATCCGGGTCTCGACTTTATGTTGGCGAATTTTGGCTTGAAGCGAAGATGAGATAGTGAAATAAAATCCTTCGAAATAAACCAAAAACCGCCAACGTGGCGGTTTTTTTTATTTTTGTTCTTTTATTAAGCTAACCATAAAATTTGGGAGGGTAAAAATGATAATCCATATTACACGCGAAATCTGCTGGGTAGTCATTTCCGGAGCAAATGGAACTAAAAGTTTGATTATGCAACTCTTACAAAGTCCAGAGTTGAAAAGTGAGATTGCTCGTCAAGCAAATGATCCTAATCGACTTTCTTCGGATGGCTTACAAAAAAAATTGCTCAAGGCGATTGAGCCGGTGCTATCAGGTGAAAAAATTGAAATATACATTCATTGATTATCGTTTGCATTAACAGGGCTAGAACGTCAAAGACGCGCTAGCCCTGTCTTTTTTCTTGCAATCAGCTTGTTTTAGTGCTAAATTTAGGTGGTAAGCTAATTTATATTAGAGCAATTTTATGTCAAAAGTACTAAAAGACAAAAAACTAATTGATGAATTTTTGGAGCGTGGAGTTGAAGCGATTTATCCTTCCAAGGAAGCTTTTCGCAAAAAACTGATGTCAGGAGAGCGACTCAAAATCTATCAGGGTTTTGATCCGACTGGACCATATCTTCATGTCGGTCATGCGATGGGAATTCGTGCGCTTGGAATTCTTCAAAAACTGGGACACGAGGTTATCTTCTTGATTGGAGATTATACGGCCAAAGTTGGCGATCCGGACAAGGACACAACCAGAAAAATGCTCACGGACGAAGATATTGAAAAAAATATGTCTGGCTGGAAAAAACAAGCTTCACAGCTTATTGATTTTGGGGGAGAAAATCCAGTGCGATTTGAACGAAACTATAAGTGGCTCTCCAAATTGAAACTAAATGATCTCATAAAATTAATGTCGAGTATCACAGTGCAAAGAATGCTCGAGCGTGATATGTTTGAACGGAGAATAAAAGAGGGCGATCCGATTCGCCTTCATGAATTTATCTATCCGCTTATGCAAGGTTATGACGGAGTGGCGATGGAAGTTGATATGGAGATTGGCGGAACAGACCAAACTTTCAATATGCTGGTTGGACGCGATTTGATTGGGAGTTATTTGGGCAAAGAAAAGTTTGTGCGCACCAATAAAATGATGGATGCGCCGGATGGGCGGACGATGAGCAAAACCAAAGGCAATGGAATTAATCTGGCGGATAGTCCAGCGGATATGTTTGGAAAAGCAATGTCCTATTCTGACCAGCATATTCTTTCTGGATTTGAACTTCTGACTATGGTGTCGATGAAAGAGATTGAAAAAATAAAAATGGCAATGGAAAAAGGTGAAAATCCGATGATTTTTAAAAAGAAAATGGCCTTTGAAATCGTGAAAACTATAAAAGGTGAAAATGCGGCGGAGATGGCGCAAAAACATTTTGAGCAAGTTTTTTCCAAAAAAGAATTGCCGACGGAAATTTCTGAAATTAAGGTTTCAAGCGGGGAAGAACTCATTAATGTGCTGGTAAAAAATAAATTAGCGACAAGTAAAACTGATGCCAGAAGAAAGATTGACCAAGGCGGAATAAAAGTGGATAATGAGATAATACATGATTGGCAGTTAAAATTGGATAAAAGTTTTAATGGAAAGATTTTGAAGGCGGGGAAGCGGGAGTTTAGGAGGATTAAAATTAGTCAATAGCTCATGTTAATAACAGCTATATAAAATTAGAAAAATTACATATGTCAATTTTCAAAAAATTATTCGGTTCCAATGAAAAGGAGGTTGGAAAGTTGAAGCCGCTTATTGAAAAAATTAATGCGCTCGAGAGTCAGATGGTTAAACTTTCTGACGATGAGTTGCGGGCCAAAACCAGCGAATTTAAAAAACGAATTGCCAAAAAAGAGACGCTTGATGAACTTCTTCCGGAAGCTTTTGCGGTTATGCGGGAAACAGTTAAGCGTGTTGATGGGAAAAGGTTGTTTGATGTTCAGTTAATGGGTGGAATCGTGCTTCATCAAGGCAAGATTGCGGAAATGAAAACCGGCGAAGGCAAGACGCATACTTCTCTTTTGCCGATGTATCTCAATGCACTCACTGGCAAGGGTGTGCATTTGGTAACCGTTAATGACTATCTGGCCAAGCGCGATTGCAATTGGATGGGTGGAATTTTGTATTTTTTAGGAATCTCAACCGCTTGCATTATCCACGACGCGTCATATATGTATCAGCCGAAAATAGAAGATGATGATGAAGTGAGCGTTGAGATGGAAAATTTGGTGCCGATCTTACGACGCGAAGCCTATGTGGCGGACATTACTTATGGCACGAACAATGAATTTGGTTTTGACTATTTACGCGACAATATGGTGCCATCTTTAGAGCATATGGCCCAGCGTGAATTGAATTATGTAATCGTTGATGAAGTCGATTCGATTCTTATCGATGAAGCTAGAACACCACTTATTATTTCGGCGGCTGATAGCGAATCAACCAAAATGTATGAGCAATTTGCTATGCTTGTTCCGAGATTAAAGATAGAAGAAGACTATACCGTTGAAGAAAAAACAAAATCCGTAACGATTACTGAAAGTGGCGTGGCTAAAATCGAGTCGTGGCTCAACGTTGGTAATATTTATGAAGCCGGAAAAATCACCTACGTTCATCATCTTGAACAAGCACTCAAGGCACAGGTAATTTTTCAACTTGATCGTGATTATGTTGTCAAGGATGGGGAAGTGATTATTGTTGATGATTTTACTGGACGATTGATGCCCGGAAGAAGATATAGCGAAGGTTTGCATCAAGCGATTGAAGCAAAAGAAGGTGTGCGTGTGCAAAAAGAATCAAAAACTCTTGCGACAATTACTTTCCAAAATTATTTTCGTATGTATCAAAAAATTTCTGGGATGACCGGAACAGCTTCAACATCAGCGGAAGAATTTTTTAAAGTATATAAAATGGATGTGATGGAAATTCCGACCAACAAACCAGCGGTGCGCAAAGATATTTCCGATGTGGTTTATAAATCAGAGAAAGGTAAATTTAATGCGATTGTGGAAAAAATTAAAGAAGTGAATAAGTTTGGTCAGCCGATTCTTGTGGGAACGATTGCAGTTGAAAAATCAGAATATCTGAGTGCCTTGCTTTTGAAATCAGGTGTTCCGCATGAAGTTCTTAATGCTAAAAACCATGAAAGGGAGGCGCAAATTGTGGCGAAAGCCGGACACGTTGGTTCAGTGACGATCGCGACGAATATGGCGGGTCGCGGAACGGACATTAAGCTTGGTGAAGGTGCGCGCGAACTTGGTGGATTATTTATTTTGGGAACAGAACGGCACGAAGCACGGAGAATTGATAATCAGCTTCGCGGTCGCGCTGGACGACAGGGCGATCCTGGAGCCTCACAATTTTTTGTTTCTCTGGAAGACGAACTTATGCGTCGTTTTGGAGGTGATAATCTTATTAGCCTTATGACAAGGCTGGGACTTCCAGAGGATCAGCCAATTCAAAATCCGATTATTTCTCGCACAATTGAAAACGCTCAATCAAAAATCGAAGGCTTCAATTTTGATATTAGAAAGCATATTTTGGATTATGATGACGTGATGAACAAGCAACGTGAGATTCTTTATAAAAAAAGACGCGTAGTTCTCGAAGCGACAAATATTAAGCCGGAAATTATGGACAATATTCGCGAAGAAATTGAAAGAGCCGTTTCGGGAAGTCTTACTGCGGAAAATGGAAATCTGGAAGCGGAGAAGATTGTGGAGAATATCCAAAGCATGGTTCTGCTTTCTAATGAAGCGCAGAATAAATTAAAAGAAATTGCGACGGATCGAAATAAAAATACGGCAGAGCTGATTGGTGGAGCAACTGAGTATTTGGCTGGTATTGCCAAGGAAGCCTATAATCACAAGGAGCAGGAATTGGGCGAGGTTAATATGCGTTCGCTAGAAAGAAGTATCGCGTTGCAAACAATTGATGTGATGTGGATGAGTCATCTTGATGAAATCGATTATCTGCGGGAAGGTATTGGTCTTCGCGGTTATGGACAAAGAGATCCATTGGTTGAATATAAAAGGGAAGCGTTTTCAATGTTTTCTTATCTAATGGAAAATATCAAATCAACGATCACACATACGATTTTTCGTGTTTCCGCTGCTCCGGTGGTTGAGACGAAATCGGCTATTCCAGAAAAGAATCTTAATTTTAGCGGAGCAGGAGAAGTTGAATCATTTGGTTCGGCGCGAGAAATTCAAGACGGAGAAGTGCGTGAAGCGCCAAAGCAAAAACCAATTACTAACACTGATAAAATTGGAAGAAATGATCCATGCCTGTGCGGGAGTGGTAAAAAGTATAAAAAGTGTTGTGGCAAATGAGAATGAATACAATTTTAAGTTTTGAGAAATCAATTGGAGCGGTGGCATTTAGAAGAGAAAATGGGAAAATTAAGTTCCTGCTTTTGCGTTATCTTGGTGGGCATTGGGGTTTTATTAAAGGGCATGGCGAAAATGATGAAACAGATGAAGAAACGCTTTTTCGAGAAGCCAAAGAGGAAACCGGAATAACTGATTTGAAAATTAAACCGGGTTTTTTCGGTCAAGAAAAATATTTTTATGTAGCAAAAAATGAAGAAAAAGAAAAAAGAAGGAAGGTCGGACGTGGTTGGTGGATTTTCAAAAAAGTTTATTATTATCTAACAGAAACAAATACGCATGAGATTGTTTTATCTGACGAACACAGAGATTATGTCTGGATGGAATATAATCAAGCGTATAATCGCGTAAGTAATTTGAATTCAAAAAAAGTTTTGGAAAGAGCAAATAAGTTTTTAATGGAAATTTAAAAGTAAGGAATTATTTTTTGTGTCATCCTCGCCACAGTTTTCACGAGGATAAGCTCCGGTGGAGATCTGGGTACCTCGGTCTTAAAATAGAGAAAAAATGAATTATTAAAATTCAAGACCCACTAAAATAGAGAGTTTGTCAAACTCGCAGTTCGATTTTTTAGAGTTCAAAATTGGTGGAACCTGGATTCCCGCCTTTGCGGGAATGACACTGGTCTATTGCCAAACTTTGAGTTTCGGGTAGAATAGAATTTATGAGTAACAGGCAAAAACTTAGATTAAAATTTAGCCTAGTGATCGTTTTGGCGATTTTCGCTGGACTTATTGCTTATCCGCAGGCGGTTTCGAAAGTACCGCGTCTTTTTGATTTTCTGAATAAGCCGAAAATAAACCTTGGTCTGGATTTGCAAGGTGGAATCCATCTTGAGTATAAAGCTGACACGAGCCAAGTAGATGGCGCGAAAACAGCCGAAGCGATGCAGGCCGTGCAAGATGTGATTGAACGGCGCGTGAATGCTTTTGGTGTAGCTGAACCGGTAGTTTACACTACAAAATCCGGCGGAGAGCAGCGATTGGTTGTTGAGTTGGCTGGTGTCAAAGATATCAATGAGGCCAAAAAAATGATCAGCGAAACGCCATTCTTGGAGTTCAAAGAAGAAAAACAAGCTGAAGCAGAAAAAATCCCGGAGGAACTTATCACTAGCACAAATGAAAAAAATAAAGCTAAAGCGGAAGAAGTTTTAAAAAAAGTTTTGGCAGGTGAGGATTTCGCGCAACTGGCTAAAGATAATAGCCAAGATCCTGGATCAAAAGATAATGGCGGAGAATATGATTTTCAAAAAAAAGGTTCTTTTGTGGCCGAATATGAAGATGTAATTTTTAATAAAGATTTGAAAGATGGCGAGGTTTTTCCTAATCTTGTCGAAACTTCTTTTGGTTGGCATATAATCAAAAGAATTGAAGTCAGAGGCGAGGGGGATGAACAAGAATTTAAAAGCGCGCATATTTTGTTTTCCAAGATGACTCAGCCACAACCCAAGATGGATTTTGTTTCAACGGGACTTTCCGGTAAAAATCTTGAAAGTGCTAGTGTGCAATTTAAGAGTCAGGGATTGTCCGAACCAGAAGTGTCTTTGAAATTTGATGATGAAGGTACGAAATTATTTGCTGAAGTTACCAAGAAAAATATAGGGAAGCGAGTGGCGATATATTTGGATGGAGAAATCATTACTGCGCCAACCGTGCAAAGCGAAATTTTAAATGGGGAAGCGGTAGTAACGGGGAATTATACTATCGAAGAAGCAAAAGATCTAGTCAAAAGATTAAACGAAGGCGCTCTACCAGTGCCAATCAGTTTGGTTGGTCAACAATCAGTGGAAGCAACGCTAGGGCAAGTGTCTCTTGAAAAAAGCTTGAAAGCGGGAATGATTGGGTTACTTCTGGTGATTATTTTTATGTTGCTTTATTATCGCTTCCTGGGACTGATTGCTTCATTCTCTCTTTTGATTTATTCTGCTCTTATGATAACTATTTTTAAATTATCTGGATTCACGCCTTGGCAAATCACACTGACTCTTCCAGGAATCGCTGGCTTTGTTCTTTCAATCGGAATGGCGGTGGATGCAAATATTTTGATTTTTGAGAGAACTAAAGAAGAGGTGCGTAAAGGGCGCAATATTTTAAGTGCGATTGAGGAAGGGTTTAAAAGAGCTTGGACGTCAATTCTGGATGGAAATATGTCATCAATTATTACGGCGTTAATTTTGGTTGAAATGGGAACTGGATTTGTGAAAGGTTTTGCTGTTACGCTAATTATTGGAGTGCTGGCTTCAATGTTCACGGCGGTGGTCATCACTAGAACAATTTTACGATTTGTTTTGGGAAGTTGGATTGAAAATAAGATGTGGCTGGTGGGTGTGAAAAAAATAGAAGATTCAAAGTAATTTTTTTAAGTTAAATATTTTTTTATAAGGCTTGCTTAAATCGTGAATGCGTTATATCAATCTTGCCTAGAAACTGGATTCCCGCCTTCGCGGGAATGACACATATTATGTTTAATATTATTTCTAAAACTAAATATGCTTATATTTTTTCCATAACACTGACAGTGCTTTGTGTTGTGGCGCTTTTTACTTGGGGACTAAAATACGGCATTGATTTTACTGGTGGAACTTTAATGGAAGTGAAATTTGAAAACAATCTTCCGGCCAATCAAGAATTAGAAAATGTTTTGAAGGATTTAAACCTCAAGAGTCTCACATTGCAATCGACAGGAAATAATTCTGTGCTTATCCGTTATGCCTCTGAGGATGATAATATTAATCAAACTGTTCTCGCTACTTTGGCGGAAAAATATCCAGATTCAAAAAATCTCAGAACAGACTATGCCAATGCTTCTGTTTCTAATGAATTAAAAACTAAATCACTAATGGCGATTTTTTGGGCCATTCTTGGGATTATGGCCTATGTTGCTTGGGCTTTTCGGCGCGTTTCTCATCCGGTGGCTTCTTGGAAATATGGCGCTGGCGCTGTGATTGCGCTTATTCACGATGTTCTCATTACAGTCGGAGTTTTTTCAATCCTCGGACATTTTTGGGGCGTGGAAGTTGGCGTGCCATTTGTCGCAGCCCTTCTCACAATTTTGGGTTTTTCAGTACACGACACGATTGTGGTTTATGACCGGACAAGAGAAAATCTGCAACGCAGTTCATCCAAGGAAAAATTTCCAGAAATCGTCAATCGCAGTCTTAATGAAACATTGGTGCGCTCAATTAATACTTCGCTTACGGTGATCATCACACTTCTTGCTATTTATATTTTTGGAGGGGAATCAATTAAATATTTTTCCTTGGCGCTTTTAGTTGGAATCACTTTTGGAACGTATTCTTCGATTTTTATTGCTTCAGCACTCTTAGTAACAAGTTATAATTCACAAATTAAAAAATAAAGTTATGTGGAATCCGTTTAAAAAAAATAGTCAACAAAGCGATGATCAAAATGGCGCAGTTGCAAAAGATGATTCCGTGAAAGCTGATGACAAGAAAAAAGATGATGACTCGCCAAAGATGAATATGCTTCAACGTTTGGCAATGAAAAGAATGGAGAGGATGAGTCTGCAAGAAAAAGCCAAAATGATGCAGGAATTTTTGAAACCGGAAAATAAAGATAAATTGCTCTCAGCAATGGAAATGATGCGAAAAAGCGGACAGATTTCGCAGGAGCAGTATGATATAGCGAAAAAAAGAATGATGTTGTGAGATAGGTTGGATATTTAAAAAAGGAGGGGGAAGAAATGCGGAAGGAAAAAAAAGAAAGTCCTCTTGGTGGTGAATCCATGAGGAAACCGCATGCGCGCGAATGCGCTAAGTGCGGAGGCAAGGGTTGTCTCTCCTGTCGAGGGAGAGGCTGGGTGGTAGTTAGAAAAAAACCTCGTCGCTAGGGTTACGCGGCGAAGCGTATTACGTTTCGCCGCTTTTGACTTTTCAAGGTTTTGAAGCTAGAATGAAACTATGTTAAAAACTAAAATCGAAGAGATAAAAAAGCAAGTTTTGGAGGAAATTGAGAAAGTCAAAAATAGCGACATGCTTTTTGATTTGGAGAAAAAGTATTTAGGGCGAAAAAGTGAGTTTGTGGGATTCTTGAAAAATCTGAAAAATTTGGCGCCGGAAGAGAGAAAGCAAATCGGAGATTTGGCCAATAAAACAAAGTTGGAAATTTTAGCAATCATCAATGGAAAAAAAGTTGATTTGTCGAAAACTGGACCAAGCACAGAAAAAGAAAAAATCGACGTGACAATTCCTGGAAAGAAAAAAGACATAGGACATCTAAACCCAATTTCCATTGTCCGGCGAGACATTGAAGATATTTTTACCAGCATGGGATATGAAATTGCCGATGGCCCGGAGATTGAAACCGAGTTCTATAATTTCGATGCATTAAATATGCCGAAAGATCACTCAGCACGTGATATGCAGGACACTTTTTGGTTAAAGCAAGAAGCAGGAAAAGAAAAATTATCAATGCGAAGTCAAACTTCGGCGGTGCAAGCAAGATATATGCAAACGCATACGCCACCTTTTCGGATTATTGTTCCAGGGAAATGTTTTCGCCGTGAAGCAACCGATACGACGCACGATCATACTTTCTATCAATTCGAGGCTTTAGTTGTTGGAAAAAATATCAATGTCGGACATCTGAAACAAGTGGCTCAAGATTTTTTCTCGCAATTTTTTGGACAAGAAATTAAAGTCAGATTACGCCCAAGTTATTTTCCTTTTACTGAGCCAAGTTTTGAGTTTGATATTTCTTGCACAGTTTGCGGTGGCACTGGTTGTCGTGCTTGCAAATATAATAAATGGCTGGAACTTGGCGGCGCAGGAATGGTTAATCAAAATGTGTTTGAAGCTGTTGGATATAAAAGGAATGAATACACAGGCTTTGCATGGGGTTTTGGTTTGGAACGCTTGGCAATGATGAAATACAAGATCGATGATTGTCGGCTTTTTCATTCAGGTGATTTGCGATTTATTAGACAATTTTAAATTATGAAATATTCATTTAGTTGGCTCAAAGAATTATCAGGCACAAAATTATCGCCGGAAAAAGCGGCGGAGCTTTTGACGATGCATTCGTTTGAGATTGAGAGTTTGGAGAAAAATGGAAAGAAATTGGACGGTGTGGTTGTCGGGGAAATTTTGGAAATTGAAAAACATCCTGATGCCGACAGATTGCAAGTTACTAAAGTCAATATTGGTGATAAAAAACTGCAAATTGTCTGTGGCGCAAAAAATATTGCGGTCGGTCAAAAAGTTCCAGTGGCGACAGTTGGGACGAATTTACCAAATGGACTAGAGATAAAAGAAGCTGAAATTAGGGGCGAAAAATCTTTTGGAATGCTTTGCGCAGAAGACGAGCTGGGACTCGGGAAAAATCATGATGGAATTTTAATTCTAGATAAGAAGGCAAAAGTCGGCGAACCGGTTATAAAATATTTAGGCTCAAGCGATACAACCTTAGAAATTAAAGTTTTGCCTGATCGCGCACATGATATTTTGAGCCATGTCGGCGTCGCAAGAGAACTTTCTGTTTTGGAAAAAAAGAAATTCTCATATGCTTTTGATGAATTAATCTTGCCGACGAAAAAAAGTCAGAAATTGAAAGTGGAAATTAAAGACAATGATTTATGCAAAAGGTATATTGGGGCAGTTATGGAAAATATCACGATCAAAGAATCTCCAAAATGGCTGAAAGAAAGGCTGGAAACTTGCGGTTTGCGGCCAATTAATAATGTAGTGGACGCAACCAATTATGTGATGCTGGAACTTGGACAACCCCTCCATGCTTTTGATTTTAATGTAATTAGAGAAAATCAAACTAAGAGTCAAATCGTAGTTAGAAGAGCGACGAAAAATGAAAAATTGATATTGCTTGATGGAAACAAAATAAAACTTACTAAAAATAATTTGCTAATTACAAATGGAAAAACTCCACTGGCACTGGCTGGGATTATGGGCGGGAAAGATTCTGGAATTTCAGAAAACACCAAAACAATTGTGCTTGAAGCAGCGAGTTTTGAGGCGATTAATATCAGAAGAACCAGAGCAGCGCTTAATCTGAGGACTGATTCGTCTGATCGTTTTGAGAAAGATCTTGACCCGAATCTCACGGAAAAGGCAATGGTTCGAGTGATTGAAATTTTGGAACATACTGCCGATGGCAAGCTGGAAGGAATCATTGATGTCTATCCAAAGAAAATAAAACCATTGACAATTAAACTTGACCTAGAATATGTTAAAAGTCTTTTGGGCGAAAAAGTATCAGAAAAAGAAATTATAAATATTCTAAGTTTATTAGGGATTAAAACAAAAAATGGTAAGCTAATTGAATGCGAAATTCCAACTTATCGCCTAGACCTTAAAACTCAAGAAGATTTGATTGAAGACATTGGACGCATCTGGGGTTATGAAAAGATCTCTCCACGACCGATTTTAGCGGAGGTTTTGCCAGCTAAAATAAATAAGCAGGTTTTCTTTGAGCGAAAATTGCAAGACATTCTTGTTGGACTTGGTTTTGACGAGGTGTATAATTATTCTTTTTATGGAGAAGATGATCTTAAAAAATTGGGAATAGGTGCGGAAAATCATTTTGAACTTCTAAATCCCATGAATCCCGAGCAAGCTTATGCGCGACTCAGTATGCTGCCAAATATTTTAAAAAACATAAAAGATAATCTAAGAAATTATTCTAATTTTGGAATTTTTGAAATCGGCAAGTGCTACTCTATAAAAAACAACAATCTTATTGAGGAGCGAAACTTAATTTTGGCGAAAGTTTTGGAAAAAGACCAAAATTCAGAAACTTTTTATGATCTTAAAGGCGCAGTGGAAGATGCACTTGAAGTGCTGAATGTGAAAAATGCAGAATTTTTAGAAATAAAAACCCCTGGCACGTTTATGAATCCAAATAGAACTGCAAAAATTACCGCGGATGGAAAAGTTATTGGTTTTATTGGAGAAGTTAATCAGTCCGTGCTTTCGAGTTATAAAATTAACAAACGATTGGCGGTGGCAGAAATAAATTTGGAAACACTGCGCCTCCTTCGCCAAGGCTTCCTCCTTCGTCAGAACTTCGGCGGACAAGTCGGCGGGCCGAAGGAAAATATTCTTGAATATAAATCTATCGGCAAGTTCCCGATTGTGACCAGAGACATCTCGATGATTATTCCGGAAAATGTGAGTTATGCCGAAATTGAAGGCACAGTCAGGAAAGCCGGTGGAGAACTGATTTATTCCGTTTCGCTTTTTGATTATTTCGAAGCCAAAAAAAGTTTAGCAATCAGAATTGAACTTGGCGCCAAAGACAAAACACTCGAAAGCGTGGAAATTGACGCGGTGATGAAAAAAATAGTTTCGAAACTGGAAAATGATTTGAAAGTGGAAGTGAGAAAATAATATGCCAGAAATCCCAAAAACCTACGAACCCCAAAAATACGAAGATAAAATTTATGCGCTTTGGGAAAAAAGCGGATTTTTTAATCCGGATAATTTAAAATTGCCCAAAAATGCTAAGGCGTATTCGATTGTTCTTCCGCCGCCAAATATCACGGACAAACTTCATCTTGGACACTCTTCAATGCTCGCCATTGAAGATTTGCTTATTCGTTTTCATCGAATGAAAGGTTATCGCGCGCTTTGGATTCCAGGCACTGATCACGCCGCGATTGCAACGCAAAACGTAGTTGAAAAAAAACTCCTAAAAGAAAAAAATATTACCCGTCATGATCTCGGTCGGGATAAATTTTTGAAAGAAGTTTGGAAATTTTTGCGCGTTACGCAAAAAACAATTCTGAACCAAACCAGAAAAATGGGAGCATCTCTTGATTGGTCGCGAGAGGCATTTACTCTGGACGACGAAAGACAAAAAGCTGTTACGAGGATGTTTGTGGAAATGCATGAAGCCGGTGCGATTTATCGGGGGGAGCGAATTGTTAACTGGTGTCCAAGGTGCAAATCAACTCTAGCTGACGACGAAGTTGAATATAAGGAGCAAAAAACAAAATTATATACTTTTCGTTATTGGAAAAATTTTCCAATCAGCATTTCAACTACTCGTCCGGAAACTAAATTGGGAGACACGGCGGTCGCCGTTAATCCAAAAGATGCGCGCTATAAAAAATATATCGGGCAAGAATTTGAAGGATTTTTTTGTGGCATCGCTCTCAAGATAAAAATTATTTCCGATCGAAATGTTGATGCTAATTTTGGAACGGGTGCGCTAGGAGTTACGCCAGCACATTCAATGATAGATTGGAAAATGGCTGAGGATAATAAGTTGGAAAAAGTAAAAGTAATAGATGAAGACGGAAATATCAAAAAAGATTTTGGCGAATTTTCCGGAAAGACGGCCCTGCGCACTCGTGAGCTAGTGGTTAGCAGACTAAAAGAAGATAGCTTAATTGAAAAAGAAGATGATATAGAAAATAATTTATCTGTTTGTTACCGTTGCGCGACGACCATTGAACCGCTTCCGTCCAAACAATGGTTTGTTAATGTTAATAAACCCTTAAAAAAGCTAGGGAATAAATCGCTAAAAGATAAAGCGATTGAAGTGGTTAAAAAGAAAAAAATCGAATTTATCCCTTTTCGCTTTACGAAATCCTATCTTGATTGGATGAATAATTTGCACGACTGGTGCATCTCGCGTCAGATTTGGTTTGGACATAAAATTCCAGTTTGGTATAAGAGTAAAGATATTTATGTTGGAGAAATTGCGCCAAAAGGTAAGGGCTGGAAGCAAGACCCAGATTCTCTGGACACTTGGTTTTCTTCTGGAATGTGGACATTTTCTACGCTGGGTTGGCACTCCTTCGCCAAAGCTTCGGCGGGTAAATCTGATAGAATAATAAAAACTGGGGATTTAGCAAGGTTTCACCCGATGCAAGTTTTGGAAACCGGCTATGATATCTTAACTCTCTGGGTTTCTCGGATGATCCTTATGTCTTCTTTTGCGATGAAAGAAATTCCTTTTGAGAAGGTATATCTGCATGGCTTGGTTCTGGATAAATTTGGCAAGAAGATGTCAAAATCCAAAGGCAATGGAATCGATCCTTTGGATATGATAAGCATTTATGGAGCTGACGCCGTTCGCATGGCCATTCTTCTCGGTTCCACTCCCGGAAATGATGTTCGGATTTCAGAAGAAAAAATTGAATCTTTTCGAAATTATGTTACAAAAATTTGGAACATCTATCGTTACTCGGCGATGGCTTACGCGGATTTTAATTTTATTGAAAAAATAAACAAAAAAGACATAAAATCCTTGGCAGATCGTTGGATAGTTTCTAACCTGAACAATGTCTCAGGTGAAATAACCAAAGACCTTGAGAATTATAGATTTTCGATGGCTGGAGAAAAATTACAAAAATTTGTTTGGAATGATTTTGCGGATTGGTACCTTGAAATAAATAAGGCAGAAAAGAATTCAAAAATTTTAGGATATGTTTTGGATAAAATCCTAAAGTTATCTCATCCTTTTGCGCCCTTTGTGACTGAAAAAATTTGGCAGGATTTTTTTCAAGGTAGAAAAATTTTGATGGTTGAAAAATGGCCGGTGGCAGACAATGATCTTCTTGATAAAAAGGCCAAGCTGGAGTTTGATAATTTAAAACAAGTTGTTACAAAAATCAGAAACATCAGAACCAGCTATCATATCGATCCGGGCAAAACGATCCAAGTTTTTGCCAAAAAAATTGAAAATAAGGAAATACTTGAGAAAATGGCTCGAATAAAAATTGAAATTGTGCTAAAGAGCAGCGCAAAGGGGATTGCGATTGTGGGAAAAAATATTAAACTAACTTTGGCAATCTCAGATCTTATCGATGTAGAGAAGGAAAAAGCGAGACTGGAAAAAGAAATAACCAATTTTGATGGATTAATCACAAAAATTGAGGCGCTTTTTAAAAATAGCAATTTCGTAAAAAGTGCACCAAAAGAGGTTATTGTAGCGAATAAGGTGAAATTGAAGGAATATCAAGAGAAGTTGAAAATCCAGCGGGAATTACTCAAAAATTGTATCTATTGACAAGAAATGGAAAACTCGCTAATATAGTT
>CAIMLT010000026.1 GCA_903842445.1 uncultured bacterium | reverse complement strand
GCCGACAATCCAAGATTTAACCCCCGAATACCATAATACTGAACTTTTCCAGTAAAATTAGGCGAACTAATATACGATTCAGCACCTTTTTGACGACCATCTCTAAATGCATTTTTTCCACCCAATAGTGCTTTACCCGCAGAATAACCATTAAACCCATTCATCACATAAGCCTGATAGTTGAGCGACTAGCTCACGCAAAGGGTGGAATAGAACAAGAACCAGATGAAAAGATTGCATTATATATTGAGGCATTACAAAATATTCGAAGTAATTTTTATTTCATGAATCAGCAAATAGCAGAAAACTTATTAAGCGAGATAACAATCGAGGATGATATTTCTCAGTTATTGGAATCATTGCTTTCAAGCCATTCTTTAGATAAAAACGATTTGGCGGAGGTGGCACGAATACTCCTTGAATCTGAAAGACCATCTCCAACCCAGTGGATTCAACTTGCTGAATATCTACTGACACAGTTTAATTTTGACGCTGAAATGATCAAAGCAACATATCTCAAACAATTTAATGTAAAAAAAGAAACTTATTCGAATGATTCATTGTTTTTTGAGGAGTTGCCCATTGTATCAACGAATCAAATGCTTGATATTGTAAAAGCGCACTATCCAGCCATTGCCCCATATTATCTAGCAAGCGCTTGCACAGAAGAGCGAAAACGAAAATTTGATGTGCTATGGAAAAATTTCATGCCTTACGCAGACCGGCACTTTAGAAGTCAGGCCAAAACAAACTTTCACCAAAGGACTTGGGAAATGTATGTTGGAAATGTTCTTTTAGAAAAGAAACTGACAATACAATCACAAAATGAAGGACCGGATTTTGTAATTGATAACATCGCCTATATTGAGTGCGTCGCACCAACAAAAGGCGACCCCACCAAGCCCGATTCAGTCCCCAAAATGTTTGTCGCCACAACACCTGAAGAAATCCGTGTCCAAGATGTACCAGTTGATAAAATGATTTTGCGAATCACGCAAGTCATAAAAGATAAGGCGTTGGATCAATATGAAAATTGGAAAAGTAAAAAATGGTTTGATTCAAAAACGCCCTTTATTATTGCTGTAAATACAGGCGACTTGTCACATGTTGAAGATCCGAGTATGCCAAATGTGCTGAAAGCGTTGTTTGGTTTTCAGTTTATGCAAATCAATATCAAAACAGGTGCAACTAATTTTTCGCACAGGGATAAAGTTGAGAAAACAAACAACGAACCTGTACCAGTCAATTATTTTATCAACGAAGATTTTAGTTTTGTCAGCGGAGTTTTGTTTTCAGATAAATCGGTTTTGAACCACCCTGAAAATATCGGAGAAGATTGTATTTTTGTTAATAACCCATTTGCCGACAATCCGGTAGACGAATCATTTGTTAAACTATTCAAAAACTGGACGGCAAGCAAAGAAAATGACAAAATAAGTTTAAAGAAGAATTATTAAAAGTCCCGCCGTCCCGCCGAAAAGTTTTGTGAGCAAACCACAAACAAACAGTCAAAAATTCCCTCCCCTCAAACCCCTTCCTTTTTGACTGTTTGTTTGAAAAGAAAAAAATAAGGAGTTTTGGATTTTGGGCATTCACCCCTAACCCCTCTGCCCAAAATCCAAAACGGAAAAAGAAATTTTAAAATTTTTTAAAACAATTCCGACTGCTGTCGCAAAAAAGAAAAGGAATACATCAGCTAACAACGAGTATCCGGTTACGGCTTTTATCCAAAAGCCTCCACTTTAAAAATTCCGATAACTCCTCAGCTGTCTCCTTCAATTTGAAACAGAGCGGAATAATCGGAGTTTCTCTTGAAAAAGTCAGGTATCCGAGTTTTCG
>CAIMLT010000025.1 GCA_903842445.1 uncultured bacterium | reverse complement strand
AGATAGAATCGCAGAAAAATCTTCCCCGATTATAATTATCCTCGACTTCTTTCGCTATCTCTTCTTGCTTATTCATATCTCATCTCCTTTTTTAAGTTTTTAAGATCCACTCAATAACAACCCCAACAAACCATCATACACCAAAATCCGATAATTGTCCATTTATTTTGAATAAATTGCTATATTTTAATTATTTTATGCTTTATTATAAGGATTATTATCTGTTGACTATATTTCGACAAATTGCTATAATTAAGCTATATGATTGAAGAAATTTTGAAAGAAATCGGTTTTAATGAGAAAGAAGCTCAAGTTTATCTTGAGGCCTTGAAGCTTGGCCGAACAACCCCGGCCAGAATCGCCAAAAACACCGGAATAAACCGTTCAACTGTCTATGGCGTTATTGGCAATTTGGTCAAAAAGGGCGTCATAGCTGAAGATATCGGCGGTAAATATGATTATGTAGTCGCCTTGCCGCCAGACAGCTTGGAAAAAATTCTGGATCAGAAAAAAAGAGAACTCAAAAAATACGATAATTTAGTAGATAAGGCGATTAATGAACTCAATAAGCTGCCTTCTGGCATAAAATTTTCATTGCCAAAAATCCGCTTCGTGGAAGAATCAGACATCGAAGAATATTTGGAAAAAGAATCTGACAAATGGAATGAAAGCATAAGAAGCACCGACGGAATCTGGTGGGGCTTTCAAGATCCGACATTCGTGGCAAATTATCAAAAATGGCTCAAAGACTATTATAAGCTGAAATCGACCGAAGGGATTAAAATCCAGCTTCTTTCCACTGAGTCGGAAATTGAGAAAATAATGGAAAACTGGAACGAACCAAGAAGAAAAATCCGCTTTTGGAAAAAAGATCTGAATTTCACTTCTACTCTGTGGGCAGCCGGCAACTACGCAATAATAATCCAGACCAATGAACATCCCTTCTATTTATTCGAAATTTACAACCCAGAACTCACCCACAATCTCCGCGAAATGTTCCGCGGGATTTGGGAGAATTTAGACAAGATGAACTAAGATCAAAACTGGCACGCATTATACAATCAAAGTCTTTCCTTAAAAAGAAAGGCTTTTTCATTTCCCTGTTTGTGCTAGAATTAGGATTGTCATATTAACTATTCTATTTATGCAAACCATCCTCAAAAAATATTTCGGCTTTGATGAATTTCGGCCGTTGCAAAAAGAAATTATCGAGCATATCCTTTCCGGCCGTGATTCTTTTGTCCTCATGCCGACCGGCGGCGGGAAATCGCTTTGCTATCAATTGCCGGCGCTCAAATTTGCCGGAATCACCCTCGTCATTTCTCCGCTTATCGCGCTTATGAAAGATCAAGTTGATTCCTTGCAAGCCAGCGGAATTGCAGCTGAGTTTGTGAACTCATCTCTTAATGCCAGTGAAATTAATAAGATCTTGCATGAAGCCAGAAGTGGAAAAATAAAATTATTATACGTCGCGCCAGAACGGATGGCACTTCCTCACTTTGAAAATTTCTTGAAAGAATTGAAACCTAGCCTCATCGCGGTTGACGAAGCGCATTGTATTTCCGAATGGGGACACGATTTCCGTCCGGATTATCGCAATCTCAAAACTCTCAAAAATAATTTTCCCAATACTCCAATCGTTGCACTCACGGCGACTGCAACAGAAAAAGTCCGCCAAGATATTTTGAATCAGCTGAATTTGGATAAGCCAAAGGTTTTCATCTCCAGCTTCAACCGCGAAAATCTTTTTTTCCGCGTCATCGAAAAAAAGAATGCTTACGCCAAATTGCTGAAATTATTGGAAAACCACAAAAAGGATTCGGTGATCATTTATTGTTTCTCAAGAAAAGACACGGAAAATCTGGCGGCTGATCTGCGCTCTGCTGGTTTTTCCGCCAGATCATATCACGCAGGATTAAACCCTGATGAACGCAAAAAATCCCAAGAAGCTTTTATCCGCGATGAAGTGAATATCATCGTCGCAACTATCGCTTTCGGAATGGGCATCGACAAACCGGATGTCCGCCTCGTGGTACATTATACTTTCCCGAAATCCCTGGAAGGCTATTATCAAGAAATTGGCCGCGCCGGACGCGATGGCCTCAAAGCTGAATGCGTGATGTTCTATACCTATGCCGACGCCAGAAAACATCAATATTTTCTCACGGATATTACTGACGAAAATATCAAAAAACAGACCGAGAGAAAACTGCAAGAAGTTATGGATTATGCTGATCTGCGAACTTGTCGCCGGCACCATTTGCTTTCCTATTTCGGCGAGAACTATGTGCAGGATAATTGCGGCAGCTGCGACCAATGCTTGAAGCAGGACGAACCGGAAGACTTATTCGATGCGACAATCATCACGCAAAAAATTCTTTCTGCCATTGTGCGCACTGATTCGCGTTTTGGCGCCGGCTATATCATCGACATTCTCCGCGGCAAAAATACCAAACAGATCCGCGAAAGGAATCACGCCGGACTTTCGGTCTATGGCATCGTCAAAGATTTTTCCGACGACGCCCTGCGAGAAATTATCCGATCGCTTTTCCATTCTGGTCTCATCAGAAAAGCCGACGGCGAATATCCGATCTTGGAACTCACCAAGATAGGCAAAGATTTTTTGAAGAATAAAGAAACGCTATTTCTACCAAGACCAAAAAAAGAAGAAACGGAAAACAAATTCAAGATTAGCGAAGATCATGATTATGATGAAAATATGTTTGAAATCCTACGCGAACTTCGCCGTAAGCTCGCGACAGAATTAAACGTTCCACCATTCGTAGTTTTCTCCGATGTCTCGCTCCGTGAAATGGCCTACTATTTTCCAGCCTCTGAAAATGATTTCCTGAACATCACCGGCGTCGGAGAACTCAAGCTCAAAAATTTTGGCAAAACTTTTCTCGCTGAAATTAACAAATATGTGAAGGAAAATAATCTCACTCCGAAAGAATTTCCCAAAGTTCAACAAAGAAGAAAATCCCCAGAAATAAAATCCGGAAATATCCGCGGAACCTACCAGGTAACTCTGGAATTTATTGAGAAAAAAACACCGCTCACGGAAATCGCCAAAGCGCGCAATTTAACCGAAGGCACACTAGTTTCCCATCTGGAAAAAATCACACTTATCAATGATAAAATAGATTTCACATATTTGAAACCGGAAGAAAAAATATTTGAAGAAATAAAATCATCCTTCCAAAAATTCGGAACTGGAGCCCTGAATCCGATCTTCGAAGCCCTCAAAGGCAAATACGATTACGCGACGATTCGCCTCGTGAGAATATTTTTGAATTCCGGGAAATAAAAATGGCCAAGTTTATGTGATGATAAACTTAGCCAAATGTTTGCGGCTGATTCTGGCAAGAAAGTTAGATTCAACTTCCTTGCCAGTTTATTTATTGGAGAAGATCATGGTTTGACGGCCTTTTGTATTTTTTTTCCTTATTATACAAATAATGGAAATCATTCCAAGTATAGCGATCATCCGCCACATCTCTCCAAATCAACTTTGTGCCACCGGTGTCGCAATGGCAACGCCCACCCCTCGTGATAAGCGCAGGAACTAAAACTTTATCTTCAAATCTGGCTGCGGACCTCCACAAATATACCCCATTGTTGTATCCAAATTCACGAATAAAAAACTCTTCGCCCATACTTTTGATGGCGCTTCCCTCGATGAGGCCTAGAGCATACTCAAGAAGATTTCTCTCCTTAAGTTCATAGAGGACTGAAGAAGTTTGTCTATATCCTCTGGCCAGCACGTAATAGAAAGCTAAATTTTGACTTTCTATCACATCCGCCACGACGTTTTTCTCCAATTCGGGAAAAAGAAATTCTCCTCCTTCTTTACAAGGAAGAGTTGCTTCGCGATCAATCTCGATAATATATTTTTTCATAATATTTCCCCTGTTCCATTTCTATACCGCCGAGACAGGCGGTTGTTGGTTTATCAATTTTTAAATAACTCTCAATTCATTGTAACAAAGCACTATAGCACCATATGGACATTTTTTCAATAGTTTAGTTGATATTTTAGTAATAATGTGCTAAAATATGACTATAATGATAAAGTTTAAAAAATGAACCTCACCGAACTCGACAAAAAAATCCTTTTCGAACTCGACCGTGACGGCCGGGCCAGTTTTTCGGAAATTGCCCGGATTATCGGCTCAACTCCGCAAGTCGTCAAATACCATTTCGAACAAATGTTGGAAAAAGGCATCATTAAGCACTTCTGGGCTTTTATCGACTATGACAAAGCTGACTATTCTTTCTTTTGGGGCTATTGGCTGAAATTCGCCGGCTTCACGAAAGAAAAAGAAACTGAGATGTATGCCAACTTCGATCAAAATATGTTCATCCCCATCGTCCAGCGCGCCGATGGCTATGCCGACGCATTCATCGGCATCATCAGCCGCGACCTTTTCCATCACAATGAAATTTTGCAAGATATTTTTTCCAAATATGGACAATATATCACTCTGTCTGACATTTTTGTCGGTTTGGGCTTCATCAAATTCCCCCGCACCTATCTCGTCGGCCAAAAAAACGAATTCCAAAAATTCGCGGTTTCCGGCGGCACGACTGAAAAAATAAAGCTCGCCGAAATTGATCGAAAAATTATTTCACTGCTTCTCATCGACGGCCGGATGGAATTTACCAAAATCGCCAAAGTTCTCGGCGTTGGCACCGGGCTTGTCCATAAACATTATAATAAACTCGAAAAAAACGGCGTCATCACTAAAATCACCTTTACGCTCGGATACGAAAACATCGGTCTTCTGCTCTATCGCGTTTGTTTTAAGATTGTGCAATTCGATGAGGCGCGGATCGATGAGCTATATAGATTCTGTTGCCTCCATCCTAATATTATTAATTACGTCAAAGGCATGGGCAATTGGCAACTCATGCTCGACATCGAAGTTGAAAACCGCGAAACCCTGCGCGACATCATCCGCGAACTCAAAAATCAATTCAAAGATATCATCCAAAGAGTCGAAATAAACGAAATGTACCAGATGGACAAATTCACCCAGATGGCGATCGAATATCCGGATTTACTGAAAAACCAGCCTTCATGATATAATTAGCTGTAAATAGAACTCATATTAAGTTTTTCTTCTCTGTCATTCCCGCCCCCATATTCACGAGGATAAACTCCGGCGGGAATCCAGTGAACA
This sequence comes from uncultured bacterium, assembly GCA_903842445.1. Lineage (GTDB taxonomy): Bacteria > Patescibacteriota > Minisyncoccia > Moranbacterales > UBA2206 > UBA9630. Next base: position 6,802 of record CAIMLT010000025.1, on the reverse strand, counting down.
AGCTGAATTACAACGAGACTAGATTCCCGTTTTCACGGGAATGACAATGACCAAAAGTTTTTCTTGTAGGAAAGCTTATCATAAAGACAAACTAGGATTGACTTGAAATAACCTAGTAAGAATGAACTATATTTTAAAATACGCTTATGAACTTGCCTCTAATCCTTGCCATTTCCAGCGGATTAATCCTAACTGCCGGGGATATCATCCTCAAAAAATGGGTCACATCCTCTTTTACTGTTTATTACATCGTCGGACTTATCTTATATTTCATCAATATGAACTTTTTAGCTCAGAGCTATCGCTATGAAAACATCGCAGTTGCCTCGCTGCTTATGGTAATTTTCAATGTCATAACCCTAACACTGGTTGGTTATTTCATCTTCAAAGAAAATATTACTGCTTACGAAATAACTGGCATAATTCTTGGGATAATCGCACTTTTCTTCTTGGAATTTGGCAAAAATTAATCTATGAAAACAGCTATAATTTCCGACGTCCACAATAACGAAGTCAATCTGAAAAAGGTTTTGGATTTTTGCATGCGCGAAGGCATCAAAACGATTGTCTGTTGCGGCGATCTGGCTTCCAAAGAAACACTAGATTTTCTCTGTGATAATTTTTCTGAAATCATCCTTTATACTTTCGGCAACGCTGACTATGACGACCTGCGAGAACTGGTCCCGCAAAAAAAATACAGGAACGCCCATCTGTTCGAAAACTTCGGTGAAGCCATTGTCGAGAAAAAGAATGTGGCCTTTGTGCATTTTCCGGATAAGGCCAAGAGCTTGGCGCGGACTGGCAAATATGATTTCATCTTTTATGGCCACACGCATAAGCCTTGGATCAATAAAGCCCGAGCTGACGCGAACCAGAAAGAATACACATTGTTAAATCCGGGAACGACTGCCGGAGAAATTTATCCACCGACTTTCGCCGTCTGGAACAATGAGAATGATGATTTCCAGCTGATTAGGATTCACGAACTTCGATAACAATGTCATTCCCGCCCCCACCTTTGCGAGGATAAACTCCGGCGGGAATCTAGTATGCAATCTAAATGAGAAACTACTATGTATATATTCTATCTAGCAAAAGGAATGGCACTCTGTATATTGGTGTGACATCAGATTTAATAAAAAGAATTCAGGAGCATAAAACTAAAGAAACAAAAGGCTTTACAAAAAAATACAATGTAACTAAATTAGTCTATTATGAACAAACTGATGATATTTATTCAGCTTTATCTAGAGAAAAATCGCTAAAGAAGTGGCATCGCCAATGGAAAATAAATTTAATTGAAAAAGATAATCCTAATTGGAACGATTTATATTTTAATATAATTCAGTGACTAGATTCCCGTCTTCACGGGAATGACAACATAATGGAATCTAAAATTAATTTGCTAGACGAATTAAATAAGGAAATGCTCGCTTGTTCCAAATGCGTCCTAAGAGCCGGTTGCAAGCAAGTCGTTCCCGGCGCCGGATCGGCTGACGCAGAAATTATATTTATCGGCGAAGGGCCTGGACAAAAAGAAGATGAACTCGGCGTGCCATTTGTCGGCGCGGCCGGAAAATTTCTGGACGAAATGCTCGGAATGATTAATTTATCACGCGGAGAAGCTTGCCCCGCATCAATTTCATCTAAATTAAATTCTCTAAGCAATAATAAAAAAATAAAACCGTCTGAGCAAAATAATTGGTGCGGGGTTTATATCGCGAACGTTGTCAAATGCCGCCCGCCGCAGAACCGCGATCCACTGCCTGATGAAGCTGCCACTTGCTGGCCATGGCTCCTTGCACAGATAAAAATAATACAACCAAAACTGATCGTAACGCTTGGCCGACATTCGATGGAAAGATTTCTCACTGGCAAAAAAATTTCCGAACTGCACGGAACATTGGTTTTAAAAACTATCCCGGAAATCGGCAAACAAAATTTCTATACCCTCTATCACCCCGCCGCCGCGCTATATAACGGCTCGATGCGCGAAACCCTCATCAAGGATTTCCAGCGCATCCCCAAAGTCTTGGAAAAAATATCCCTAAAATAATAAGCGGGGCGCCCGGAAGATTCCGACCGCCCCAAAAGACGACACAAAAAATAATATCTACTTACAGGCAACCCAAACTGTCCTTTTTTCTTCTTCTTTTTTCTCTTTCTTTCATTCAAGATTGTTGAAAAAAAATAATGATAAAAAACAAGACCACAAAGAAATGTTTTCAAACTAAATACAAAATATTTGATACCGCATACTAAATACCATTTTTCGTGGGCGAGGAGGGACTCGAACCCTCATGGAGCAAGCTCCGCGACATTTTAAGTGTCGAGTGTATACCATTTCACCACTCGCCCAATATTATTTTTGAGGTCCGGAGCAGACTCGCACTGCTGTACAGGGTTTTGCAGACCCTTGCCTAACTGCTCGGCCACCGGACCAATTAGCTAAAATTGACCATAGATAAATACTATCAAGCCATAGCCTCAAAGTCAATCAAGTTAGGATTTACGCGTTTGCCAAAAAGTTGTTCCGCACGATTATCTTTATTAGCACAAAAATTCTTTCATAAATAAAGAGAGGATCAGTCACGGCTAGGAAACTTCGCTCTTAGGAATAATTTTTTGGCAAACGCGTAAGTTGTGCAAATGTCAAAAAAACACCCCAATTACTCAGAGTGCTTTTTCTTTTACTCAGTCACAATCTCAGCTACTAAATTTCGTCTACCGAAAGCAAAGGCTTGCGCTTTTGTTTCCATATAGATATCGATTTTATTCCCTTTGATTGCGCCTCCGCGATCTTGGCAAATATATGTTCCATAACCTTCGATATTCACCTTTGTTCCAAAGGCAAAACCCTTGGGACAAGCGATCGTTTCATTTTCTTTGACCTTTTTCCCCGAAGCAGTAATTCCATCGCTCTTGCCACATTCGTCAGCCGCAGCTGTGTAGGCAGAAGCATTGATTACAAACTTTCCTTTCGGCAAGTCACTATTTTTAAGTACTTTTTTAGTTTCAATTATAATTTTTTCCTCTTTTTTCACTTCTTCTTTTTTTTCTTCGATATTTTTATTTTCAGAAGTGATTTCCTCTGCCATACAAACATTGGTTTGGCCTAGAGAGAGTATATTTTCGACGATATTTAAGTTTATTTTTGTTTGATTAGACTCATCGGCGCTCGCTGTTCCCGCTATCATTCCTAGACTTAGAATAACAGAGAAACTGGCAATTACAGCCAACTTCGTGCTAATACGCATACATAAACTTTAATTGTTAAGCGTCAATCAAGGCTCTAGCGCCCATTTTCAGATTGACCAAACAGTTTAGCAAATAATCGCCAGGAAGTCAAGCGTTCCAGCTTTTTTTAGCTTAAATAAGCCATTTTATTTTTAGTCTCCGAGCTAATTTACCTAAAGCAAGCCATAAAAATCAAAAAAGCCCGACTATGGGCTCTGTACGGGGTAGGGGCGGGTTACAAACCCGCCCCTACTTCCTTGGTTTATTTCTTTTTCTTCTTTTCTTCTTTTTTCCGCTCCTTTTCTTCTTTCTTTCTTTGTTCTTCTAATTTTTTGATTTCATCTTCATTTAGGATTGTTTTTTCATCACTAACGGTAACTGTATAGTTGGTAAAACTTTCGTAAGAATAGCGGGAAAGGACTGCATCCATAAAACTTCGCCAAATCGGAGCAGCCACAAAGACCCCGTCGGATCCAGCATTCATTGGACGCGAATCATTATTCCCCGCCCAAACGCCAACTGTGATTGAAGGAGTATAGCCCATTGTCCAAGCATCGCGAAATTCTTGCGATGTTCCAGTTTTGGCCGCAACGCTTCTGCCTGGGATATAGAGCGGGTTTCTTGCTCCAAAAACTGCCGAACGCGCGTTATTATCAGAAAGAATTGAATTGATTCTTCTGGCCACTTCGACATCAAGCACTTGATTGCATTGTTTTTTTTCAAAATAAGACTCTTCGTTATTATCCACAATTTCTAAGATTGAATGCTGCTCATTTTTTTTCCCTTCAGCTGCAAAAACCGAAAAAGCAGCAGCCATATCCAGAAGCTTAACTTCAGCGCCACCAATTGCCAAGGAAAGTCCATAGCGGTTTCTGTCATTTAAGGTTGTTATTCCCAAGCGATGCGCCATATCAATCGCACTATCAATCCCAACAAGCGAAAGAGTTTTAATCGCTGGAATATTTAGTGACATTGCCAATGTTTTTCGCATCGGAAGAACGCCGTGAAATTTCCCGTCATAGTTTTGTGGAATATAACTTATGCCTCCGCCATCTGGTCCAAAATTAGTTTCTTCATCGGCGATTAATGTTTCCGGCTGATAGCCTTTTTCAAAAGCTGTGGCATATACAATTGGCTTAAAAGAAGATCCGGGCTGACGCAAGCGCACAGACACATTTACTTGACCATCAATTGTTTGATCGAAATAATCACGACTACCAACCATCGTTAATATTTCTCCGCTTTTCGGATCAACGGCAACAAGCGCCGCATTCTTGGCTCCATATCTCAAATTTCTCGTTCCGCCATCCGCCACAACTTTTTCGCCAATTTTCTGGAGTTCAAAATCCAAAGTCGTAATAATCCTTAGTCCACCTTTTTCCAAAAAATCTCGCCCATATTTTTCTTCGAGTTGCTGAGTTACATAGAAAACAAAATGGGGCGCTAGGATTGATTCGCGAAAAGGCTCAACCTTAGCTAAAATATTTGTTTTTTTTGCCTTCTCGATCTCAAGAGAATTGGCTAATTTTAATTTTTCCATTTTATCCAAAATACTCAGATAGCGTGGAGTAATTTTTTCTACGTTATTTCCATAAGGAGAAAAATAGGTCGGGGCTTTGGGAAGTGCGGCGAGAAATACTGCTTCAGAAAGATCAAGGTTCTTTGCTTCTTTCCCAAAAAAAACTTCGGCTGCGGCTTCTATGCCATAGGCGTTTGAACCATAGGGCACTTGGTTTAAATAACGATCTAAAATTTGTTCTTTGGTAAAGTTCTTCTCAATCTTAAGCGCAATCAGCGTTTCCATGATTTTTCGACGTAATGTTTTTTCTCGTGACAAATAGACATTTCGCGCTAATTGCTGTGTTATCGTTGAACCGCCTTGAGAAATCTCACCATTTTTGGCGTTGACTTTCAATGCGCGCAAAATTGACAAAAAATCAATTCCAAAATGAGTATAAAAGTTTTTATCCTCTGTTGCTATTGTTGCGACACGCACCACCTCTGGAATTTCATTGTGCGCTAAAATTTTGCGATTTTCCTCACCATGAATTTCATAAAGCGCAATTTTTCCTGTGCGATCGTAAATAACTGAAGTCTGTGGCGGACGAAAACCAGAAAGCTCAGAGACACTTGGCGTGTGATTTTTATAAATAAAAAAAACAGCAATCGCTGCGCCAAAAAAAACCATAAGAAAAGCACTCATAGCTCCCAAAAAAACTTCTTTGAAATAATACCCAATAGAATATTTTCTCATATCTCCCAATCGCTTCTTGATTAATTTTGGAGATACTCACCCCCGTTGCTTTTTCACCATAGCACAAAAAAAGATAAGATCAAAATTTGGCTGATATTATACCATAAAACACAAAAAACTCCAATAATTTTGAAGCTTTTTGTGTTTTTGAGCTGCTTTTACGCTCAAGCTCGAACTTTTTTCCAAGACCTTCCTGTCCAGTAGGAAACTTTTGAATAAATATTTTTTATGGTAAGATAATAATATCAAAAAAGAATCCGAAATTAATAAAAAACTATGTTCGAAAAACCACCCAAAATAGAAATCCAAAACCCAAAACCATTCAATTTTGAAAAATGGTTAGGATTGGAATTGCCTAAACAATATGAAGAGAATGTGAAGATTTTAAATAAACTTGGAATTCTGGAAGTATTACCTGAAGCCAAAGATAGTGGGATTGTAGGAATTGATGGGAAAGAATACCCACTTCCAGAAATGGAAGAAATTAAAAAAGAAATATTAAAAAACAAAGAAATGTTTGAAACCAAGATGAAACAAGGATTTACTGATTTAAATATTGTTCCTTTTGGAGTACCTCTTCAAAAACTTATTCAAATTATGGAAAAATGTATTTTGAAACATCACAAAGAAGGAACACTCTTTACGGCTAAGAAAAACATTGATGACAAGAATGAGCCACTGCAAAAACTGGAATTGAATGAGAGTGAGCCTCTTTTTAAATGGGACGGCTATGATAATGCCGACACGGAAGGGAAAATAGTCTATTATCCCAAAGAATTCAGCAAAGACAATCATCAAGGTCAAACTAAAAAAGAAATATTAGAAAAAAATAAAAAAGGTTTTTTTATTACCCTTAATGAAGAAAAACTCAATATCCCCAAAAAAAACCAAAATGAAATTATTGGCGGAAGAAAAAGATTAGAAGCCAACAAATCATCCAATGATTACTTGAAAATGCTTCAAAATAAGGAAGAGTATAAAAATGAACAAGGTCAAGTTCCAGAAGAATGGATTGCTAAATTTCTGACTACATTGGAAAAACACAATCAAGTAATCGATAATTATGAAGGAAACGGCAAAGCTTCTTTTCAGTTAGGTGCGTATTTTCCATTTTCTGGCAATGTTCCGGGCGCCTGCTGGTTCCGCGACTCTCAGCGGGCCGGCTTGTACGGGGATTTTCCTGGTCGTCAGTCTGGGGCCGATGGCGCGCGTTCGTCCGCGAGGGTTTTATGATTTAGAATTTGGATTTTAGATTTTCTTTTTCTTTTATTTTTTTTAAATTAGAAAATGCGGTGAAAAGAAACTTCGCTT
>CAIMLT010000024.1 GCA_903842445.1 uncultured bacterium | reverse complement strand
GTCCCCTTCATCGCGTTTATAAAACAGCTATTGAGATGACGCGCCAAAAGCTTATCGTTAGCTGACTTCAGAAGTCCAATGACCGCCAAATTCTGTTGCATAATAGAAACGCAATATTCCCCTGCTTCCACCATGGCAAGCACTTTAGCTAAATGCGTCCGCGCCTTTTTCAAGCCAATCAAAATTTTTTCATCTTCTTTTTGCATAATTATATGGGATTAGAAATTATTCACCTTTGCCTTCTAAGCTTTTCTATTTTAATTTTTGCATTTTACCCTTACAATACCTCCCCCCTAGGTATAATATACTCCTCTTAAACATCCTGTCAAATAAAAAAACACCAACCAAAAAAATTGATGCTTCTTTTCCTAGCACAAAAGAGATTGATAATCTTTAATTATATTTACCCATTCCTAAGATTCCAATGATTATCCCAATGAGAGCTGTAACAGCGGTGAAAATCCAAATTCGCATTGTAACCTTGGTTTCCGGCCAGCCCTTAGCCTCAAAATGATGGTGAATTGGAGCCGCCAGAAAAACCTTGCGTTTAAAAAATCTTTTAGAAGTCAACTGAATCACTGCCGATCCAGATTCAAGAACATAAATAAAAACAATTATAAATAAAACCAGGGTTGAATTGGTGAGCATTGCCACAACACCTAATGTCGCCCCCAAAGAAATCGCACCGGTGTCGCCCATGAAAAATCTAGCTGGATGAATATTAAACCAGAGAAAAGCCAAAAGCGCCCCAGCAATTGCCACACAAAAAGCTGCCAAATCCATCTTATTTTGAAAGAAAGAAATTAAGCCAAAAGAACTGAACGCAACCAAAAGCACACCCCCGTTAAGTCCATCCAGTCCGTCTGTTTCATTGGAAGAAATAGCCGCAAATAAAATGACAAACATAAACAGTGGGATATACCAAAGGCCGATATTGAAATCGCCCATCGCCGGAACATGGATGTGCTGCCAACCTAGCTTATAGTAAAACCACCAAGCGCCTAAGGCGGAAATTAAGATTAGCCAACCAAATCGATAGATGAAACGAACACCTCCGCCTTTATTCTTTCCGATTCCACGCACGCTTGCCCAATCATCAAATAGTCCTAGAATTCCCGCTGAAATCAAAGCAAAAAGTGGAAGCCAAACCTGCTTTCGACTTAAAAAATCCAGCCTGGCAAAAAAATTTATCCCCAACCACTGTGAAAACAACGGAAAAAGATAATGTGAAGCATAAACCAAAATTAAAACAGAAAGCCACACCAATATTCCACCCATCACTGGCGTCCCATTTTTATGTTTATGTATTTCGCTGACATAGGTCAATTTTTCTCCATCCACTGCATTAGTTTTTATTTTTACCCCAATTTTATATTTATACAAAAAATGAGTGAGCATTGGTGTCAGAAAAAAAGCCAAAAGAAAAGCCAAAAAACCCGTGCATAGAACTTTGAGCACATTGATTACATCAGGAATTGTCTGAATTTGAGCTAGTTCCATAATTTTTTATTTCCATTCATAATTATTATATACCCAATTTAAAAGCAGCTTCATGTCATCCCAACGTTTTTCATCATTGAGAAGCACCGTAATTACCTTGTGCTTGCCAGTTGGATCAACTGAACCCATAAGGAGAGCTTTTCCTGCTAGAGGAGTAAAGCCGGTTTTTCCACCCAAGCAATTGGGAATATTTCCCAAAAGCAAATCAGTATTTTTTAAAAGATGCACAAATTTTCCATCAGTGGAATAAAACTGACCTTCCGTTATCTTCATCGTATCCCAAATCAAATCATATTTTAAAGAGGCAGCTCCGATCCTGGCAATATCATAGGCAGACGAATAGCACTCATTTTCTTTGCCATCCTTTTCTAGTCCAGAAGATGTGCAAAAATTTGTATCAATAAGGCCAAGATCCTTGACCTTCTTATTCATTTTTTCGACAAACTTATCCTCTGATCCGGAAATATGAATTGCCAACGCTGTTGCCGCATCATTAGCGCTATTTAAAAGCATAGCTTTAAAGAGATCTATGGCATGCACTTTTTCTCCAACATACATCCGATTGCCATTGCAAAAAACGCTTGTCGGACAACCCACTACTGTTCCTGGAACGTTTAAGGCTTCCTTCTTGATTATTACTTCTTCATTAAAATCCTCAATATTTTCAACTGCCAAGATTGCCGTCATAATTTTTGTCAGTGAAGCAATTTGAGTTTGCTTTCTGCCTTCGTCATAATGCAAAATAACCCCACTCTCCACATCAATAGCGACAGATGACCCTGCCCACAACTTCAAGTCAGTGCAATTTTGTTTTCTCTTTGGAACTAAGCCACTACCCGCTAAATCAAAATTGGAAACATCCTTTTTTTGCATTGTTTCAAAGTTATTCAAAGAGCCCGTTTCACTATTGCCCATGGCAACTTTTTCCTCTCCCAAAACTTCTTGTTTTCTTTCAGCAACAAATAATTTATTTTTTATTTTAATTAAATCACCAGAAAAATTTCCGAAGAAAATTCCAGGCAATACCATAAAAAATAAAATTGTATAAATTATATTAAACATGAAAAAAATTATACTACTGGTGCTTCATCAATTGAACCTTTAACACTACCCTCCTCTAGAACCTTGTCAGCCTCAAGATCTTCTCGTTTACTCAGAGCTTTCCAATCCGGTAACTTTTCCACGCTATCCATTCCCAATTTTTTTAAAAAATCAAAAGAGATATTATAAAGATATCTTCGATTATCTTTGATATTTTCCGTTCTGTCGAGCAGTCCGCGAATTAGGAGCGCTCGCAAAGTGAAACTGCAATTCACTCCCCTGATTGCTTCAATTTCAGCGCGCGATATTGGTCCACGATAAGCCACAATCGACAGAACTTCCAGTGCTGCTTGGCTCAAATTTTCCTGAATTTCACTCTTCACAAGTTCTGCCACAAAACCTGCATTATCAGGATTCGTGACCATTTGGATTGTATCTTTAATTCTAACAATTCGCAACCCGCGATTTAATATATAGTCTTCATTTAACCCTGCAATAGCCCCTTCAACCTCTGCTTCAGTCGCATCAGTAACCTCTGCAATCTTGATTAATTTTATTGGCTCTCCGCTAACAAAAATAATACTCTCGACAATTGATTTTAATTTTTCTGGTTCCATATAATTATCTACGCGCAGAAATTGGCCCATAGACCGTTTCGCATAATTTAAATTATTCCCCTCCGCTTTGCATACTTAACTTAATATCTTGAAATAATTCCCCTTGTTCCACTTTAATCATTCTTTGCTTCACCATCTCCAGCATCGCCAAAAAGGAAATAATTACATCAATCTTGTCTTTCGCCTCAGAAACTAATTCCGAAAAACAAGTTTCCACCTTATTTCGCAAGGCTATTTCCAAATCGCTAATGCGCTCTTCCAGCGTAACAATTTCACCCACAATTTCTTCTTGCAAAGCCACAACCATTGGAATCTCCGAAAGCACTTTTTGAAAATACTTTTTCAAATCATAGGCATTGACACCATCCGGAGGATAAAAAACTGACTTAATGCCATTATAAGGAGTTTTAGAATGGCAAACTTGGTTTGCCATAGCCAATTTTCCAATTTTTGCTGAAATTTCTTTGAACTTCTTATACTCCGCCAGTTGAGCCGCCAAATCTTCAATTTCTTCCTCTTCCTCTTCGCTGAATTTTAAAATCGGTAAAAGAGCGCGAGATTTAATGAGAATTAATTTTGCCGCTACAGACAAAAAATCCGCCAAATTTTCCAAATGAATATTTTGGTTATCTTTAATATGTTCCAAATATTGGTCAGCCACATGAGCTAGGTTTAGCTCAGTAATACTCAGCTTTTCCTTCTCAATAAGTTCAAGCAATAATTCCAATGGTCCTTCAAATTTTTCCAGCTTAACTTGATACACAAAAATTATATACTAACATTCTTAACTTTTCTATTTTAGCATTTTTCTTTCAAAACTGCTAATGACAACTTGTTTTTTTTTCGATAACCTATCTTCTGCTAAATAATAGACTGGCACCAGAGCGGAGAATACCACTGCGGCAGAAAGAATGAAAATTGCAGAAAGAGGCAGAAACAATAAGATAACGAAGGAAAGACTAGCAGCAATTATATATCCGACCGGCATTGCAGTGCGAAAAAAACCAATGAGATCAACATCATCGCCATCAATTTGCTTATAAAAATAAGAATCACGCAAAATTTCCACCATCGCAGCTCCCACTCTGGTTCCAAGCATAACCAATGACCAGATTAGAACACTTGGTGAATTAATCAGATAAACAACAATAGAAGAAAAAGCCATGATAAACAGCGCGAGAATTAAAAGCTTCCTTTCTCCCATTTTCTTATCGGCCAAAAATCCCATCGGATATGGCAAAAACACAAACGGCAAAAGCATCACGGAAAAAATTATTCCAATTTGACTCCAATTAAGACCCGCGTCTATCAAATAGAGTGGCATATAAATAATCATCAGCGCGAAAAAAAATTCCAAAGCAAAAGAAATATAATAAATTGAAACAACTTTTTTCTGTTTAAAAACTTTCTTGAGCAAACCAACAACAGAAATATTTACCTTTGGACTCCCGTTTGTATCTCTAAGTCTAATAAGCGCATAGAAAAAAACCAATATATTAAAAAGTAAAAGAAAAACAAAAATACCGAAAAAATCAAACTTTCCGAGTAGCCATGTTGAAATAAATGGCCCCAAAAGAAAGCCGGAATTGAGAATAGTAAGATGCATTCCGCGAATTCGTCCCGATTCCTTATCGCAAGAAAATGATTCCAGAATTGTATCCAAACTGACCCACTCCAATCCAGAAAAAATAACATAAAGCATTAAGACAAAAATACCCCAACCAGACGGATGAGAATTAACCAAAAAAATCAGACTAATGATTTTAAAAGCCAGCACAAGCAGAAAAACGCTTGTTTTTCCTAATTTTTGCGTTAATTTATGCATATTCAAAAGAATTAAAAGCAAAACCAAATAAGCAACAAAATAAAAACCGCCGATGTTTTCTGTTCCGGAAGCTTCTTTGAAGTAAGTGGACATGACATAAATCAAAACAGCCTGAGAGAAGCCCAGAAAAAAAGAAATCAGACTAACAACTTCTGTTTTTTTCCGATTCAGATGTTCTTTATGTTTTTGCATTATTATTTTTATTTTTTACGCAATTTTAGGGCGTAATCCTCTTCACATCACGAGGAAAAAGAATTGCTTCTTTGATACTGCCAAGATTAAGAATTTTTTGCACAATCCGTTCCGAACCCAACCCCCAGCCACCATGTGCCGGCATACCTAATTTGAAAATATCCAGATAAGCTTCAAAATCTTCTGGCTTTAGTCCATGTCTTATAATACTATTTTTCAACTGTTCGTAGCTGTGGATTCTTTGTCCGCCACTAGCGATTTCCACTCCGCGAAAAATTAAATCAAACGTTTCCGTATATTGTCCATCAGCGCTTGGCATTGAATAAAACGGACGCACACTGACTGGATAGTGCGTGAGAAAAACAAAATCGCAGTTGTGATTTTTTTTTGCCCATTCACAAATTAAACGCTCCCCCTCTGGATCAATATCCACATCTTCCGATTTCTTGCCATATTCTTTTTCCAAGATTTCCAGAGCTTCGGTAAGTCGCAAACGAGGGAATTTTTCTGAAAACAAAAGTTCCTCAATTCCATATTCTTCCAGCTCAGCTTGGCAATTTTTTGAAATATCAGAAAGCATCCGTCGCATCACCTTCTCCAATTTATCCATTACGTCAGAGAAATTATCAATAAAACCAAATTCGGCATCAAGCCCTGTATATTCATTCACATGCCTGGTTGTGAAATGTGGCTCTGCCCGAAAAACCGTGCCAATTTCAAATACTCGCTCAAAGGCACCAACCCCAGCCTGCTTATAGAACTGCGGACTTTGAGCCAGATAGGCATCACGATTAAAATATTTTATTTTAAAGAAGTTGGCACCACCTTCTGTGGCAGAAGCTAATATCTTTGGTGATTTTATTTCCAAAAAGGAATTTTCCCGCATTACATCGCCATAAGATTTGACAAGTTCTGCATATACCTTAAAAATATCGTTGATTTTTTTATTGCGCAAAACCAAATTACGATTATCCAAAAGTGTATTAAGATTAACATCGAGTTCATTTTTTGCCACATCAAAAGGCAATTCCGTTTCCACTTTGGAGATAATTATTATTTTTACAGCTTCCAACTCAATTTTTCCTGTTTTAACATTTTTTTCAAGTCCACCTGGGCGCTCCTTAACCAATCCTTCGATTTCAACCACAAATTCACTCCGGACATCTTTCGCATTTTGATAAGCGCTTTCTTTATCGGGAATAACAACAACTTGCACCACACCAGTGCGATCACGAAGATCAATAAAAATCAACTTGCCATGATCGCGTCGAGAGTTAACCCAGCCAGATAGCTTAATATATTGCCCAATCATTCTTGGCGCATCAGAGATCAATGTTCTTTCCATAAGCTTATTCGCCGGTTAATCTTTTAATTTCTTCAACCATTTCACTTGGAGTATATTGCGATTTCGTAATAAAGCCATTAGCACCAAGCGCCATCACCTTATCTCTGTCTTCTTTTTGACTTAAATTACTAGAAACAATAATCTTTATGTTCTGATCATGATTTCCTTTTCTCAAATTTTCAATCACCGAAAAACCATCCATCTTGGGAATAAGCAAATCCAAAAGAACAATATCCACCGCTTGTTTCTTAACTATCTCCACAACTTGATCGCCGGAAAAAGCAGTCAACACCTCGTAACCTTTTTCCAAAAACTTTCTTTGATAGATTTCAGAAATCATCAAGTCGTCTTCGGCAATGAGAATTTTTGTCATATCTAAAATTTTAAGTATTAAAAACCAGCATGCGTATGCCCTATAATCAAACCCTCCTTATCTTATATTATAGCTACTTTATGAAAAAAATCAAATTTTCCATCATCCATTCCAAAGCTTTGTGCTCAAATACTTCTCTCCGCGATCTGGAAAAATAACGCACATTCGACCAGAAATTTTTCTCTGTGCCAACTTAATTGCCGCAAGCATTGCCGCTCCACTTGACATGCCCACAAAAATCCCCTCTTCCTTGGCAATCTTTCTCGCCATCGCAAATGCTTTTTCGCTTTCAATGTTCACAAATTCATCAATTTGATTTTTGTCATAGATAGCTGGTACAATCGCTTCTTCCATATTTTTCAACCCCTGAATGTAGTGACCTTTTTCTGGATAGGCGCATATAATCTTGATGTTTGGACTATATTCTTTTAAATATTTTCCCACTCCCATGATTGTGCCTGAGGTGCCAATTGAAGAAACAAAATAATCAATCTTTCCCTCCATATCATTCCAGATTTCTTTGGCTGTTGTTTCGTAATGAGCAATTTTATTATACGCATTGGAAAATTGATCAGGCATAAAATATTTTTCCGGATTATCCCTGACAAGCTCACGCGCTTTCACAATCGCACCATCAGTTCCCTTGTCTGCATCCGTCAAAGTTATTTTTGCCCCAAAAGCCTCAAGCATCTTTCTTCTTTCAATCGAAACCGCCGAGCTCATCACAATTTCAACGCGATAACCAAAAACAGCCCCAATCATCGCAATCCCAATGCCAGTATTGCCTGAGGTAGGTTCAATAATAATTTTATTTTTTGTGAATTCTCCATTTTCAATTGCCTTTTCGATCATTTTTAAAGCAACCCTATCTTTGATGCTCCCGCCTGGATTTTGCCCCTCCAGCTTGGCAAAAATTTCCAAATACTGATTTGAATTAATCCTATTGATTTTGACCAATGGCGTGTTTCCGATGGTTTCTATGATATTTTTATAAAGCATAAAGTTGAGTGCCTAGTCATATTGCTTATTCTTTCAATTGATTATACAATACAAAAAGCAAATACACAAAATTATGCGAGAACAAATAAACCAAGTTAAAGCCGAATATGCCGAAATTGCCAAAGAACTCAGCTCTCCTGATGTTATTTTTGATACCCAAAAAATGACCAGGCTTTCCAAAAAACAAGCCGAACTCAATGAAGTCGTGCATAAAATCGAAGAATTAGAGCTTCTGGAAAAAACCATGCGTGAAAATGCCGAAATCATCAATGGTGATGAGGATGGCGAAATGAAACAGTTGGCGATGGATGAAAACGTTACTCTATCCGAAAAAAAAGTTTTATTAGAAAAAGAGCTAGAAGCACTGCTTCTGCCCAAAGATCCAAATGATACAAAAAATATCATTGTTGAAATTCGCGCTGGAGCCGGTGGCGATGAGTCAGCTCTTTTTGCCGCCAGTCTTTTTCGAATGTATTCTCACTATGCCGAAAAAAATCGTTGGCAATTAGCTTTACTCAACTCACATCAAAACGGAGTCGGCGGATTTAAAGAAGTAGTTTTTGAAATAAACGGAATCGGCGTTTATGGCAAAATGAAATATGAATCTGGTGTTCATCGTGTTCAACGCATCCCAGAAACAGAAAAAAACGGTCGCATCCACACGTCAACTGCAACAGTTGCAGTTCTTCCTGAGGCGGAAGAATTTGATTTTAAGATTGAGGAAAAAGATATTCGCATTGACACTTTTTGTTCATCTGGACCAGGCGGACAATCAGTAAATACTACAAAGTCAGCTGTACGCATCACCTACATCCCCACCGGAATGATTGTTTCTTGCCAAGATGAAAAATCACAACTGAAAAATAAAGACAAGGCGATGACAGTGCTTCGTTCACGACTCCTCCAAGCTGAAGAAGAAAAAAGAGACAAAGAGCTTGGAGATCAACGGAAATCTCAAATCGGCACCGGAGATCGCTCGGAAAAAATCAGAACCTACAACTTTCCGCAGGACCGTATCACTGATCACCGCATTAAGCAAAATTGGAGCAATTTAAACGGCATTCTTGAAGGCAACATTGAGTCGATAATTTGCGCTCTCCAAGAAGAAGATGTTAAAATGAAGCTAGCTAATCTTTAACTTTGTGGCCACAATTCAAACCATCTTATCCAGATATAGGCCAGAGATAGACGATATCGATTTAGAGTTGATCATTGCCAATGAGCTTAAAAAGACTCGTGAGTTTGTTTTGGCTCACCCAGAATTTTGCATCTCTCAACTAAAAATTAAAGACTTAGAACTTAAGATTTCACGCCGAAAACACGACGAGCCTTTGGCTTATATCTTGAATCATAAAGAATTTTATGGACTGGATTTCAAAGTTACCGCTAATACGCTGATTCCTCGACCAGAAACTGAGTTGCTCGTTGAAAAAACCATCGAAATTTTAACCACGGCCAAAAATTCCGCCTTGAGTATTTTTGATGTTGGAACGGGCAGTGGAAATATTATCATTTCCATCGCCAAAAAATTAGAATCTAAAAAAATAAACTATTTTGGCATAGATATTTCCAAAGAAGCCCTGGAAGTCGCAAAATACAATGCAAGAAAACATAATCAAAAAAAAATTAAGTTTATTCAAAGCAACTTATTAAATTCATTTTTAGAAAATACAAAAAACTTTTTACCAAATCACGAACACATCATACTGGCCAATCTTCCATATTTATCAAATAAAATTTATTCCGCTTCTCTTCCAAATGTAAAAAACTTTGAACCTAAATTAGCGCTATACAGCTCAATGGCTGGACTTAGCCACTACAAAAAATTACTTGAGCAAATAAAAGAACTAAGCAAGAGATGCAAGATCCGGTTCGCTATCCTGGAATTCAGTCCTGAACAAAAAAAAGAATTAGCCATCTTGATTAAGAAAAATCTGCCTTTATCTGAAATTCAATTTCAGAAAGATCTATTCGATAAATGGCGCATTTGTGTAATTATTCCAACTTGAATAAAAGAATATGGAAACTACCCTAAAACAAAAACCGCATGTTAGCGGTTTTTGTTTTATATTCAACGTTGAGATACAAATTCTACATTTTAAACTACAAACATAGAATGCGACCCGAAAAAATCGGGAAAACTTACTATGCCAAAAGACTACTTCTTCTTCTTTGTAGCTTTTTTCTTTGTAGTTTTTTTTACAGTCTTCTTTACAGCTTTTTTTGCTGCTTTTTTCTTTGCT
>CAIMLT010000023.1 GCA_903842445.1 uncultured bacterium | reverse complement strand
TTTTTAAAATAAACAATATGTCAAAAACAAACAAGCTTGACAAAGAAAATTTACGCCAGGTTATTATTGATTCTCCAAAACAGTTCGCCAAAGGTTTCGCCTTAGCCAAAAATATCCAGCTAAAAAAACAAAAAATCACCTCTATTTGCATCTCTGGCATGGGCGGATCTTCTCTTCCTGTTGATTTGTTGCGAACCTATCTCGATGATCTCTTTGAAAAAAATCCTAAAAATAATCAAGCATTGGAAATCATCCAGAATCGCTCCTACACTTTTCCAGAAAAAACTAAAACAAATTGTCTGCACATTCTCTCATCATATTCAGGAAATACTGAAGAAACAATTTCCGCTCTCAATGAAGTGGTCAAGTTGAAACTTCCCGCAATTGGAATTATGCACGGAGGGAAACTGAAAGAGCTTTGTAAAAAAAATAATATCCCCTACATCATTCTGCCTGCTGTCAGCCAGCCACGTTATGCCACTGGTTATTTCTTTGCGACAATACTCCAAGTTTTAATTAACCTAAAACTCGTTGAAGATAAGACTAAAAAAATCGTTGAGTCTGCCAAGAAAATGGAAAGTTCTGTTTTGAAATCAGAAACTGCTGGAAAAAATTTAGCTAAAAAATTAGTTGGCAAAACTCCGTTGATTTATACAACTGATAAATTCAAATCAGTTGCTATGGTTTGGAAAATCAAAACCAATGAAAATTCCAAGACGCCTTGTTTCTATAATGTCTATCCAGAACTCAATCACAATGAAATGGTTGGCTACACTCTCCCCCAAGGAAAATTTCATGTCATCACGCTAGCTGATCCAACTGATCACTCACAAATTTTGAAACGCATGAAAATCACCGCCAAGCTTTTGAAAGCCAAAGACATTGATACAACTTTTTTTGAAATGCCAAAAGCAGACACTTTCACAAAAATGTTTGAAATATTATTCATTGGAGATTGGACATCCTATTATCTCGCACTCGCCTATGGACAAAATCCAACACCCGTTGATATGGTTGAGGATTTGAAAAAAAATCTAGCCTAATCCACTCAAAACCGCACTTGAATGTGCGGTTTTTGTTTTAGTTTATGATATAATGAAAGCAAGAACTTTAATTTTTTAAAACTAAATTTATGGAACAAAAAATTTTCAAAGCCTATGACGTACGTGGAATTTATCCAACAGAAATAAATAAAGAAGCTGCCTACGCGATTGGTCGTGCGCTAGTTTCTCACACCAAATCCAAGAGAGTTGTTGTGGGATTTGATATGCGCGAATCATCAATTGAATTGGAAGAGGCTTTGATTTCTGGCATCACCGATCAAGGTGCAGACGCAATCAAGATTGGGCTTTCCTCAACACCGATGGTCTATTTTGCTTCTTGGCAAATTGAAAATATTGACTCGGCCGTCATGATCACTGCTTCACATAATCCAGCAGAATACAATGGCATGAAATTTTGTCTCAAAGACGCTGTGCCAATTGGCGAAGGCTCTGGCATGGAAGAAATTCGCGATTTTGCTTGCCAAGGAAAATTTGAAATGCCAACCGAAAAAGGAAAAATCGAAGAATTACCAAATTTCAAAGAAACATATTTGGAATATATGATGCAATTCTTCAAAGCAGGAAAAGCAAAAAAGAAAGTTGTGATTGATTTTGCCAATGGCATGGGCATTGTGGATAAACCTGTTTTTGAAAAATTTCCCACTGACCTTGAGGCAACCTATCTCTATGACACGCTAGACGGAAACTTTCCCAATCATGAGGCCAATCCATTGAAATTGGAAACACTGGAAGCTTTGCAAGCAAAAGTTCTATCAGAAAAAGCCGATCTGGGAATTGCCTATGACGGAGACGCGGATCGAGTTGGTTTCGTGACTGAAACTGGAGAAATTGTTCCAATGGATTATCTAATCGCAATTCTCGCCAAAGAAATTTTGAAAAAAAATCCCGAACAATTAATCTTAATGGATTTGCGCAGTTCCAATGCGGTGCGCGAAATGATTGAAGAAGCTGGCGGAAAAGTCAACCGTTGCCGCGTGGGACATTCGCTCATCAAAAAACAAATGCGGGAAGAAGGTGCGATTTTTGCTGGCGAGCTTTCCGGGCACTACTTCTTTTCCGAAAATAGCAAAGCCGAAATGACCACTTTCGCTGTTATCACTCTTCTCAATCTAATGAATGAGACTGGCCTCAAGATGTCAGAATTAATCAAAGATCTGAAAAGATATTTTCATAGCGGAGAAATCAACTCCGAAGTTGCTGACAAAAATGCTGTTATGGAAAAACTTAAGGAGATTTATAAAGATGGAAAAATTGATGAGCTTGATGGAATTCGCATCGATTTCCCAGATTGGTGGTTCAATGTGCGCGCTTCAAACACTGAACCAAAATTGAGGTTGAATTTGGAAGCCAAAAACAAAGAACTTATGGAAGAAAAGAGAGATGAAATTCTTGAAATAATAAGCTGAAAGAATAATAAAAAACCATGACTGACAATAACCTTTCGGAAAATAATTTTTATGAAAAAGCCTTTTCTAGAAATATTGGTATCTTAACTGAAAAAGAGCAAGAAAAAATTAAGCACTCCAAGATAGCGATTGCAGGGATGGGTGGGGTTGGCGGACACTATATCTTAAATTTTGCTCGCCTTGGAATTAAACATTTTTCCATCGCCGACTTTGATTCTTTTGAAGAAGTCAATATAAACCGCCAAGCTGGAGCAACCATAGACACTTTCGGCAAAAAGAAATGCGAAACCATGGGTGAAATGGCTAAGAAGATTAATCCGTATATTAAGATAAACTATTTCAAGGAAGGCGTTAATGAAAAAAATGTAGATGACTTTTTGTCGGGAGTGGATGTATATGTTGATGGCATGGACGCTTTTGATATAGAAACTAGACGGTTGATTTTCAAGAAAGCCCGCGAAAAAGGAATTTTTGCTATAACAGCAGCACCTTTGGGGTTTAGCTGCGCTATGCTTGTTTTTTCCCCACGGGGCATGAGCTTTGATGTTTATTTTGGAATAAACGATCAGATGAGCTATGTTGAAAAAATCGCCTCTTTCCTTTTGGGCGTTGCTCCGTTCGGAATTCATTTACGCTACTTGAATTTAGAAAAAGTTGATTTGAAAAATGGGAAAGGCCCGTCTGTTTCTCCGGCCTGCTATTTGTGTAGCGCCCTGGCAACGACCATGGCAACTAAAATTTTACTAAAAAAGAAAGGCGTGAAAGCTGCTCCACATTATTTCCAATTTGATGCCCATGAAAATACTCACAAAAAGGGCTACTTGCTCTTCGGCGGCAAAAATCCTATAATGCTATTAAAGAAAAAGATATTTTTAAAGTTCTTTCTGAAAAATTGATTCTTGCTACTATTAAAATGAAAACTTTCAAGAAAACTATTCTATTAAAAGCGTCGGCTCTGAGCATCGCCCTTGTCCAGATTATGGTCTACCTAACGACGTCTTGGTATTTTCGTTATTTTTTTAGAGTGGAGAGGAAAGTTTCAGAATTGATCCACTGTCTTTCTGCCGGAGAGAATACTTCGCTAAGGACTTAATCCATCCGAGCTCAAAAGGATATGGATTGTGGTATAAGGAAATATGGAAACAACTTGTTTGCGTAAACCATTGCGTCTTGCCTTCTGCTAATAAAAATCGACTTATCAAAAACAAAAAGTCTAAACAATAAACCCAATCTTCTTTTTAACTTCCTCTAATTTTTTCTTAGCAATCGACTGAACCTTTTTAGCCCCGTCTTCAAGGATTTTTAAAACTTTTTCGTCAGACAATTCCGCCATTCTTTTTTGGAATGGTTCAAGGAATTGAATGATTACTTCCGCTAATGCTGATTTGAAATCAGCGTAGCCTTTGCCAACAAAAAGCGTCTCTACTTCTTTGGGTGTTTTATTATCCAAAAGACTATAGATATTAATTAAATTTTTGAGCGCCGGTTTGTCGTCAGAATAGACAATTTCACTACCGCTGTCCGTAACGGCTTTTTTAATTTTCTTTCTCACCGTTTCGGCGTCATCTGAAAGCGCGATATAGTTGTATTCCGATTTAGCGGATTTCGACATTTTCTTTGTCGGGTCATCAAGACCCATGATGTTTTCGCTTTCTTTTTTTGTGTAGGCCTCTGGAATGACAAAAGTTTCACCGAATTTATAATTAAATCTTTGCGCCAACTCTCTCGCTAGCTCGATATGTTGTTTTTGATCTTTGCCAACCGGCACCAATTGCGTATCATAAAGAATAATGTCGGCTGCCATCAGAACTGGGTAATCAAAAAGGCCAACCAACACACTTTCCTTTCCGTCCTTTACACTTTTATCCTTAAATTGTGTCATCTTTTCAAGTTCCGGTATTTTTGCAATCGTATTCAGTATCCAGGCTAATTCTGCATGCTCCGAAACATACGATTGAATAAAAATTGAACATTTTTTCGGATCTATTCCCGCTGCCAAATAAATTTTAGCAATTTCAAGTGTACGCTTTCTTAGTGTTGCCGGATCTTGTGGAACAGTGATCGCGTGCATATCCACGACGCAAAAGATAGAATCATACTCTTCTTGCAACGCAACCCAATTTTGAATTGCGCCCAAATAATTTCCAATATGCAGATCGCCCGATGGCTTGATGCCAGAAAAGATGCGTTTTTTCATAAGACTTATCGTTTGATAAAGTTAATAAATCCATTTTAGCCTGTTTTCCTGTTTCAAGCAATTCCCATCAAATAAAACAAAAACTACGAACAATCGTAGTTTTTGCAAATATTACAAACTTTATATATCGTATTGCACAAACTCTAAACTTCAATAATCACTGGCAGAACCATTGGTCGCCTTTGGGTTTGTTGAAAAAGATAGAGTCCGACAACTTCACGAATATTGTCTTCAATAAATTTCTTTTCCGGCGAAGTTTTTTTGGAAGTCGTGTCTTTGATGGCTTTTTGTACGCGCCTCTTGGTTTCATTGATCAAATCAAAATTATCTTTGACATAGATGAAACCGCGCGAAGTGATTTGAATATTCCCCACTACTTCTTTTTTCTTGCTGTCAAGAATAACAGTGATGACAAACATTCCATCCGCACTGAGAACCTGACGGTCACGAATAACCACTTGCCCGACATCGCCAACACCGAGCCCGTCCACCATCACATAGCTAGTGTCAATTTTTTTCGGCAAAATTTTGGCTTGACCTCTTTGCACTTCAAGCACATTGCCATTATCCAAAACAAAAATATTTTCCTTACGAAATCCAATCCGCACAGCTAATTTTTCCGCTTCTTTGAGCATAAAGTGATTAGCATAGACCGGCAGAAAAAAATCTGGTCGCACTTGACGGAGTAATTCTTGGATGTCGCTCGCGCTACAATGTCCGCTAGTGTGGACATCCATAATATCGCTGTGAATGACATTATCACATTTTCGATAAAGGTTATCTTTTAAGCGTTGCACAGTTCTTTCATTACCAGGAATAACCGAAGAGGAAAAAATGACTGTATCATTTTTCTTAATTTTAATGTGTCTATGATTATCGGTAATGATCCGAGAAAGCACGGCATTCCCCTCGCCTTGCGCGCCAGTACAAACAATTACCACCTTATTTTCCGGATATTTATGCAAATCATTAACTGTAATTAGAGTTTCTTTGTGCATTTTAATGTATCCTAGTTCTTTGGCTATATCCACATTCATTTTCATGCTATAGCCGTCGAGTGCTACTTTCTTGCCGATCTTTTCAGCATATTCCAGGATATGACCAATTCTTCTGATTTGTGAAGAAAAAGTGCCAATAATAATTTTGCCAGTTGCTTCACTGATTAGCTTTTCCAAGTTGTGATACATTTCATCTTCTGTCGTACGACTTGGATTGGTTACGATTGCGCCTAAACTTTCGAGCATAAGAATGCGTGGGCTCGGCAACTCGGAAAGATGGTTGTAGTTTACAAGGCTTCCGCCTGTTGGAGTTTTCTCCATTGTCCAGTCGCCGGGATGAATCACGGTTCCATCCGGAGTTTTAAGAATCACACCGACGGCATCCATAATTGAATGCTCTATTTCAAAAAATTCAACTATAAATTTTCCAAGGCTTAATTTATCGGTTGTATTTTTGACACTAATTGTTTTTAAATTTTGCGCTGAACCTTTTTCAAAATCTTCCAGTCTTTTCTTAACCATAGCGATGGTCATGTCACGCCCAATGATTGGTGGGTAACCAAGCTGACGCAGAAGAATCGGCGCAGCCCCGATATGATCAAGATGTCCATGACTCAAAACTACTCCGCGAATATTTTTTTCTTTGCCTTTGAGATAACTGATATTTGGTATGATATAGTCGATTCCAGGCATATCTTCTTCCGGAAACATCATTCCCATATCCAAAATAACGATATCTCCACCATATTCGAAGATAGTCATATTGCGACCAACTTCTTCTTGGCCTCCGATAGGAATGATGCGCAAAGCACCTTTTGTGCTTCCTAGGCTTACTTGAACCGGTATCGGATTCCGATTTAGATTTCGACCTAAATTTTGATTTCGATTTGGCTTTGGCTTTAATCTTGCCAAACCATCGAGGTTTTTGGGTATCGTGAAGCTGTTTGGAAGCACCAAGCCAGCTGGAGATACATTGGTTGTTTTCTTAAACATACTTTTTAAAAAATTAAAGATACCAAAAAAATTGGCCATCTCTAACAAAAAGCGACTCTCGCTTTTTTATTTAAAGAAATTAATTAATAAAAAAAGAAATAGAATATACTAACTGAAAAAAGGTTTTCTTTCCACTGCAAGAATTATATCATACTATTATACACGAATCAAAGAGAATGTCAATAGCCTGCAACACCCCCTGCATTTACTAATCACCTTTACTGTTATATGCTTAAGATACTTTAAGCTAAATAAATTTATGAAAATCGGGATTGTCGGATTGCCAAATGTGGGAAAATCAACCCTCTTTAAGGCCCTAACTAAAACTCAAGTTGATATCAACAACTATCCATTCTGCACAATTGAGCCCAATGTCGGAATTGTGAAGGTTCCAGATGATCGACTTTCCAAGCTGGCCGAGATGTCAAAATCGGAAAAATTTATTCCGGCAGTTGTTGAGTTTGTTGATATTGCCGGCATCGTGAAAGGTGCCTCAACCGGCGAAGGCTTGGGTAACAAATTCTTGTCAAACATTCGTGAAGTTGATGCCATCTGCCAAGTTGTGCGAGTTTTCAATAATTCAAATATAATTCATGTCAATAGTAAAATTGATCCGGCAAGCGACATTGAAACCATAAACACCGAACTGATTCTCGCAGATCTAGAAACTATCGGAAAAGTAAAAATTCGCCTGGAAAAAGAAATGCGCGGTAATAAAAAAGGCGCGACGGAGCAACTCGCTGTTCTAAATAAAATTAAAGAAAATTTAGAAGCTGGAAAAGTTGCCAATTCGACAAGTTTGGACATCGAAGATGAAGCCACCAAAATTATCGTCCGCGAACTGTCACTTCTGACAATGAAGCCGTTTTTGTATGTCTATAATATTTCTGGAATGAACGAAAAGTTACCAGAAGATTTGGAAGAATTGCCACATGTCAAATTGGATATAAAAATCGAAGAGGAGTTAATTGAAATGTCCAAAGAAGAAGCTGAGGAGCTTGAAATTAAATCAAATTTAGATGAATTAATTATTGAAGCTTATAAGCTGCTCGGCCTCATCACCTTTCTTACAACCGGCAAAGATGAAACTCGCGCTTGGACAATCAAAAAAGGTTGGACTGCGCCACTCGCGGGAACTGCTATCCACAATGATTTTAAGGACAAATTCATTCGCGCCGAAGTGATTAACTGGCAAAAACTTTTGGACGCCGGCTCATGGTCGAAAGCTAAAGATCTCGGCACCCTCCGCCTTGAAGGCAAGGAATATGTCGTTGCCGATGGCGATGTTATTGAGTTTAAGATTTAGTGCGATTACGAAAAAATGCAAGAAAGGAAAACGCCAAAAGATAAGATGGACGGGATAATTGTTTTCAGCGATGTCCATTATGCTGCAATCTGGAATGATATTGACAATCTCATTGGGAATAAGGCCCATGTGCTTAATCCCACTGACAATCATCAAAATAACTGGGATGCATTCAATCGGGTCGTGAGTCACATAAAAAAACCATATTTCGAAATTCCTGGCAATCATGATTATCGGAAACTGGCCTATAATCTGAACTTTTGGGGACTTGAACATTTGAATATTTCAGATGCGATTAGAAAAAAATTTGAAAATATACTAGGCCACCATAAATTCAGATGGCTAAAAGAATTTTCTTCGATAAGCGTAAATGAAACCAAATTCAATCCATTAAAAAAGTTCCATGGATTTAAAGCTCCAGCAGAAAAAGATTTCGGATATTTGCATTGCATATTTCTCAACACCGGCAGCAACGCATTTGTGAGATCGGGAAATTTATATAAATATCTTAAAAAGCTAATACTCGATCGAGATTTTATAAAAGCGCTATGCCGCAAGAAATGGCGTGGCAGCATTACTTGCGATAATGATGGGCTGAAAGACGAAGCCTTAAAATTCATCAAAGAAAAATTAAAGAAGAATGCTAAAGATATATGCTTTTTCATGCACACTCCAATAATCAACCCCAGAACTAGCTACATAGGTGGAAAATATAAGCTAGAAATTGATGATTTCTTTAACTCCATCACCAAACAGAACGTCGCCCATGAAATAGCCCTGAACGGCAGCGGAGAATTTATAAGAATGCTCACAGACAAAAATCATCGAAAAAACAATTTCAGCATCGTCGCATCCCATATACATAATGCAAAATACTTTCTGATCCATAAGGAGAGTCTCATCGCAAAGGAAGTTACTCTGAATGAGTTGAATAGTGAAAAAAATAATCCGATTTACATAAAGCACCTAACAACTCTTTCCCTGGGAGCAATCGATCAAAGATCCACAGATCGAAAAACTGGCTATCTAAAAATAACCCGGAGTGGTTTTGAGGAAATAATAATGCATAGGTTCTAATGGCTTAAATATGAGCTTTGGAACAATTGACTGGGCGCTGTATAATAAAAAGAGATGCGCTCTCTATAAAGTAATAAATCTTTAGAATAAAATCACAAAAAAAATATGACAACCGCCCACGCAATAATTTTCGGCATTATCCAAGGCTTGGGAGAATTTCTACCTATCTCATCCTCCGCCCATCTGGTTATTTTCCCTTGGCTTTTTAGTTTTCCTGACCCCGGTCTCGCTTTTGATGTCGCCCTGCATTTCGGCACACTGATCGCCGTTATTGCCTTTTTTTGGAAAGACTGGCTGCAAATTATTGCTCTCGCTTTTGGCTTTTCTGAAAAAATAAAAATAGTTTCAAAAATTAATTACCCCAAAAAAACCCTCTGGCTTTTAGCACTTGCCACAATTCCCGGAGCACTCATCGGATACATATTTGAAAAACAAGCGGAAACAATTTTTCGCTCCCCTCTTCTTATTGCCAGCACACTGATTCTTGCCGGATTATTTTTATATTGGATTGATGAATTTGGTAAAAAAAACAAAGCTTTTAGTGAGATTTCTCCTAAAAGCGCGCTCCTTGTCGGTTTGTCCCAGGCTATTGCTATTATTCCCGGAATTTCCCGTTCTGGCGCAACCATCTCCACCGCTCTCGCCCTTGGATTTGATCGCACGAGCGCCGCGCGTTTTTCTTTTCTCTTATCCGCACCAATAATTTTTGGCGCCACTATTTTGAAGTTTCCTGAGCTTCTATATGATTTTAGTCCTGTTGCCCTTATCGCCATTCTTTCTGCTGGAACTTCCGGACTATTTGCAATTGCCGGCCTTCTTAAATTCATTGAAAAAACTAGCTACAAAATATTTTTTTGGTACCGATTGATTTTCGCAGCAATTATTATTCTGGTTTTTGTTTTGCGGTAAAATTTTTGTGAAATTCATTGGAGATTCACAAAAAATATGCTATATTTGATTCATAAGCTAGCGACGATTGAATTATACTAAAACTTCGCATAACATGCAAATTTTAGCAATTATTCAACAATAAGTTCGCATATAAACGAGTTCTGCGAAATGCCAAT
>CAIMLT010000022.1 GCA_903842445.1 uncultured bacterium | reverse complement strand
GGTCAAAGGTTGCTCAGCACCTCACCGAAGCTTATCGCAGCTAGCTACGTCCTTCATCGCTTTTTAGTGTCAAGGCATTCACCATATGCATTAGTATTACCGCTCTTAAATCCTATTCTCGCTTGCACGAGAATCTATCGGTTAGCAGTTAGCAATCGCTAACTGTTTTTCCACATATTCCAACGCAGCGCTGGAATTTTGTGGGTTTGCATTTATTTACCTACTTTTTCTTAATATTTTACCTCTTAAAATATTAAGACGAATCGATCACCATACCGGACTCTTTTCCCGCCAGACATAAAAACCCGATACTTGATCAAGACCTGTATTTAATTTTTAAAGTTCGCACTAACGCGGAAATTTGTATGCCTGACGAAACCTTCGCCATTCAGACTGATTTTCGAACTAATGAAAATTTTCTCGGAAATAAAAAAGACCCGCAACTAAACGGGTTTGAGCAAAAACAAAAAACGACTCACCCGCTTATTCTTTGGAAAAAAATCACAAAATGTATCATCTATTGCACCCTTGGAATTTCTGACCAGAAAGCCAAGAATTACTTATCTGTTTTTAACGCTTAATCATCATAGCAAACTGAAAAAGTTTGTCAAGCTTTTGTACAAGACGGCAAATTCAAACCCCAAAGCCACCTTTCTGATATGACCAGTAGACCAAATAAGTGAGGCTCCTATTTCTAAAAAACGCCACGTGAAACGCTACTTATTTATTTCTACTTCCTCCCTTCCATTAATTCTTCCCGCAGTTTTTTGAGAATCAG
This sequence comes from uncultured bacterium, assembly GCA_903842445.1. Lineage (GTDB taxonomy): Bacteria > Patescibacteriota > Minisyncoccia > Moranbacterales > UBA2206 > UBA9630. The sequence goes on along the minus strand of CAIMLT010000022.1, from coordinate 6,575 downwards.
TTGTGCCTCATCCCGCCCGCCGAGACCGAAAGCAAGTCCTCCGGCGAGAGAGAGCATTGCGATGAAGCCAATGAACATTGTGTTCACGAGAGAATCGGCCACTCCCAGTTGGATGAGAGCTGCAAAAAAACCAAAGATTATAATTGCCCATTTGGAAATTGTGGCAAGAAACGTTGCCGACATTACCCCAGCTGCTCTAGTGCTACCCTTAACAATGTGATAGACAAAATTTCCCAAAAGAAATACTGAAGCCAGAATCACAACCGAGACGAGCACATTCGGCAAATAAAAAATTATCTTATTGAGAAAAACCGTTACTTGACTGAGGTTCAAAATATCTGTTGCTGCCATCAAAAAAACTAAAGCCAAAAACCATTTAAACATTCCTCCGGTAAAACTGGCAACATCGAAATTAATCCCACTTTTTGAATTTTTGCCACTCAATCCCATTTTCTTCATCGAGTTATCAACACCCAACTCTTTGATCATTTTTTCCACCAATCTTCCAAGTGTAACCGCCATAATCCAACCAACAGTCAGAACAAGAAGAGCGCCAAGTAAAGTAGGCAGGAAATCAACCATTCTTTGACCAACATTAATAAGCGAAAAAGTAATCGCCTCTCCCCAAGTTTTCATGTCGTCCATTTTTTTTGACTTTTATCTTTCTTGCTTTAAACATTTCACTTTGAGTGCTTTATGAAAAAAACAGAAACATAAAAAGATATTAGTTTTTATTTTTTACTCTTAAAGTAACAAGCTTATTGCATCAATTCAGATTGAGAGTTATTTTCCGGAACTGAATCTGACGGTGAAGCAGAATTCGATTGCAAAGAATCTTCTCCGGCAGCAGAACTATCCAGCAATGCTTTTTCCTCGCTATCCCTAACCAACCCTAGACTTTCTGGGGTATTCTCAATTCCCTTATCAATATTGCTTATCATTTTATCTAGTTGCTTTTTAGTTTCAATTGAACTATCACCGGAAAGTAAGCTAGTCACTTTTTTATATTCATCCTTAGCACCATTTTTGTTTTTATCTTTTTCATAAACTAGACCAAGATAAAAGTGAGCATTGATATTCTTATCATCTAGCTTAAGCACGATTTTGAAAATCTCTTGGGCTATTTTCAAATCATCACCTTTTGCCCTTAGACGATACATATTGGCTAAGCTAAGTAAATAGTCTTGATTTTTTTGATCCAGCTGGACTGCCTTGGTGGCACTTTCAATTGCAAAATCAGTTTCGCCAAGCGCATCCTGAATTAAAGCTAGTTGATAATGACCTGGGGCAAAGTTGTTTTTTTTGTTAACGGATTTTTGAAAAAAATCTTTTGCTTCATTGAAAAACTGCTTCCTTTCTGCTTCATCTTTTTTGCCAGCACCTTCAGCAATCTTGATTTGTCCCAATTTCAAAAAGAAATTCGGGTTATGAGGCTCAAGCGCTAAAGCTTTTTCATAAGTTTCTGCTGATAATTTCAAAGAATCGGCCAAATATGCACCTGAATTTTCATAAATCTGAGCCAAGGCTTCGACCGTTTCGACACTATTTTTGTTCATTTCACGTCCTCTATTAGCAGCTGAAACTGAATAATTAATAAACTGCCTGATACTTTCAACGTCTCTTTCTGTTTCTGGCTTCAGTGCTTCTTTGTTTGCAAGCATCATGTAATAGACGCTAGCTTTTGTATAGTATGAACTCTCTCGATTGTTCAGTCCGACAGTTTTTCCCATTTCAGAAATAGCCTTCTCCTGATTCTGGCTAGCTTCTTTCATCGCAATCCCAGCATAAATATCCGCCACATAAACCTTACCCAAGAAAACGAAGAGAAAAGCGACTCCGGCGCTAATGAGCATAAAAATAAAGGCTAATGCTAGTGCAAATTTTGGAGATGCCTTCAATGATAGCGCCAAATATCTTGGTCTTGTTTCACTTTCCAGAAGAATAATGGCAAAAGAAAAAATTCCCAACAAAACCGCCAAAAAGAGAACGCTGCCTTCCATTTTAGTTGTTGCCACGGCAATAATTACTACCACGGCAGCAGAAAAAATTCCCAGAGAATACAATTTATTTTTTTCCTTTTCTCGAGAAATTAAATAAAAACTGACACTAAGATAAGACAGCACTAGAATTACAAGAGCAACGGTGCCTAGGCCTCCAATCGTAGAAATGGCTTCGAAAAAAATTCCAGATCCTTGTGAGAAACGCAAGTTATAAAACATTGAGTCATTAAATGATTTAGGCCTATAAAGAGAAAAATCATAGGAATAAGTTGCTGGACCAGAACCAATTAGAAAATTATTCTTTAAAGAGTCTTTAGCGATATCCATTGAGACTTCGTGATTATTGGCAAATGAGTCAGCGCTAACTTCCATGGGCAAGTTAACCCCATCAGAAACGAAAGAAACCGATCTGATCATATATAGAATCATAACCAACACAAACAAAACCATCGGCAACCAAATCCAATTACGATGTGGTCGAACTATCTTAGAAAGAATATAGACTAAAAATAAGACAACTCCAATGAAAAACCCAGACCAAATAACATATCCTCCAAGATTAAGCACTAAAAACAAGTCCACCACCAAAAGCAACAGCAATCCACCCAGGAAAATCTTCCTTTTAACTGTTTTTAAGTCATCATTATCCGCCACCCTTAAAATTACCATTGAAACTAAAATAATCATGGCAGAAAAAAACACCCCGAGTCCTCCGACGCTGCCAATAAGACTGAGTGGAATAAATTGAGCAACACCATTGGGAATTAATGAGCCAAAAGAAAAATTAGTAAACGGCACCTTAAAAAATATAAGTAATGACCAAAAAGATAAGATCGCGCCAGAACTGATGAAAGCAGTCAAGATAAGTTTAAAACGTTTTTCGCTGAAATTACTGACAACCAAATAATATGTAATTATCATGGCGGTGATGCTCATAAAGCCTCTGGACGGATCACCGAAAGCGCCCCAAAAACTGTGCCAACGATCAACAGAGAAAAAAGCGGAAATCAAATAAACAAACCAAAAAATAACAAGCGGAATATCCAATGGCGTGCGTCGGATATTCATCTCTTCATTTATTACCCCTTTAGCTGCCCACGAAATGAGAGCAATAAGCAACCAAAAATAAAAGTAGATCTGTTTTTCGAAAAAAATCCCCTGCGAAGCTACCCCAGTGAAAAAAAGTGGCAAACCAAAAACTAGCATAAATAAACTAGCACCAATTATCTTGTCCAGTATTCGTAAAATAAGCTTTGAATCTTTGCTTTTTTCTGATTTTTGTTCAACACTATTTTTTCCTTCGCTATTCTGATTTGTTTTTTCAGTTTTTCGAGAAAAAACATTACTTTGATCATTATTAACGTTACCACTAAATCTATTTGATCGCATTTCCATATTCTTACTTTTAAAAATAAAAAATTATTTTAACTGTCTTTAATTATACAAAAAAAACAAAAAAGGCACAAGTTTTTTAATTACTTTTCCATTTTAATTTTCCAAGCCAAAACTTGTTTCAAATAATAATCAACATCGCTAACCCATTTTTGCACCGCTTCTTTACTATCCCAAGAACAATCGTAACCGCACTTCCAGGGATTGACCATTTTTTTAGCTGTAGTCATATCTTCATTATAAATAAGAGATTTGATTCTTTTAACAGTCACCTCGAATCCTTCTTTCGGACTAGAGAAACAAGAATGTCCACCCGAACCCATCTCTTTTGTCTTCAAACGAAAGCCGACATAATTATAGCAATCAGCACCTCCGCTAACCGGAACATGCTCACCCCAAGAACTCTCCTTTTTGGCAATGGCAATAAAAAAGGCAGCCACAAGTGGATCTTCCTTGGCAATGTAGGGTGCCATTTTTTCGATTGGGTATCCCTTAACCAACTCTCTTATTTTTAATTCAAATTCTTTTTGTTGTTTAAATATGGCTTCTTCAGCCTGTTTTTTCTCAATTTCAACACTAGCTTTAATTTGAGATTCTCTATCAGCTTGAGCTTTGGCGATGCTCTCACCCAAAACTTTCTCAGCTTCTTGTTTTTTAGCTAACTCCACCATCTCATTTTGTATCCTGGATTCCTCTACGGCGGCTCGCGCTCCTGGGCCTAAATACCGATAAATCATCGTCATCAAAAACATGCCAAAAATCAATGAGCCAATCAATGATAAATTCCACATTCGCAACATGCTCACTCCATTGGTATAATTTTTCAGAACATCTTTAAAAAATAATCCCAAATTAGAATAGCGCTCTTTTAAATCAAGGTATAACTTATCCTCTTTTTTCCTAGAAAAGATAAGACATGTTTTTTCTTTTTGTCGAGAAAAAGCACAGTCAAGTCTGCCTGTGGTAAAATCAATCTTAGCTCCTTGTCTGACTTTTAAAAGCTCTTGCTGGGAAAAATATAGTCCGGAATCACGGGTTGTAAAACTACGCACCTGACCGTATTTTTTAGAAAACAAAACAGAAGAGTTTTTGTGTTTTAAGACAAACCTAGTTAACGCATAATCCAACTCTCTTGTTTTTTTAGATTGTCTCAAGATTCCATCTAGCATTTTTTTATTATAGCACGTTTTTTGTTTTTTATGAAAAACAAAAACAACCCGATGGCAAGCATCCCCAGAGAAAACAATTGCCCTAAAGTCAAATTGCCAAAGAGAAAACCAATTTGTTCATCCGGTTGACGAAAAAATTCTCCAAAAAAACGAGCAATGGCATAGCCTAAAAAATATACTGCTAAAAATTTTTCTTGAAAGAATTTCCAATTTCTGATTTTCCAGAAAATAAGAAAAAGTACAGCTCCTTCAAAAAAAGCTTCGTAGAGTTGTGATGGATGACGCAAAAGGCCGGAAGCATCACTTGGAAAATACATACCCCACCAAACATTTGTCACTCTACCGTAAAGTTCTCCATTGAGAAAGTTACCAACTCGACCAAAAAAATAACCCAAAGGTATAGCCGGAATAACCAAGTCCGCGAGTTTCCAAAAATTTAATTTATACTTTTTGACAAAAAAGGCTGAAGCTAAAATAATCCCCAAAAAACCTCCGTGATAACTCATGCCATAAATACCAATAAATTTGCCAGTTGAATAATCGAAAGGTGAAATAATCGTCAATGGATGAGAAAAGTAAAAAGAGAAATTATAAAAAACCACATAACCTAATCTTCCTCCGATAATCAATCCTAAAAAAGCATAAATCAAAAAATCTATTAGCTTGGAATTATTAAAGTCGTTAAATATTTCTTTTTTCTCAACTCTATAATGCAAAAGCCAGTAAACAATAAGAAAACCAACAAGATACATAAAGCTATACCAACCCAATGAAAAAAAACCAAAAGAAAAAATAACTGGATTTATACGTTCAGGGAAATATTGATAGAATTCTAAAAAAGCAGTCATCTATATTTTTCACTAGGCTTTGCCTTTTAAATTCTTAATTTCTATTTCCGCTTTTTTATCTTCTCTTTTCTCTAATTGCGATAAATAGAAACTTAAAATAACTACAATCAAGGTGATGCTGATTGCATAGGTAAGCTTGGCTTTTAAGCTATTTTGATCCTGCGGGAAAAAATATTCAATGCATGATTTGATTGTGTCATTCCAAGCTAGGCCAGCAACGAGCCCCAAGGCTGCAACAATGTATTTCACTGTTCGATTGCGCACCTCACTTCTCACTTTGGCAATTTCACTAATCAATTTTTCTTCAATCTTGGCCATATTTTTTATTTTTACTAATAATATCTTCGACTGCCAAGGCAACTGCCAAGGCATACGCATGGTGCTTGCCAAAACGTGGAAGCATAAACTTTTCGGCTTTTTCCGCGTGCTTAACTTTCACCTCCTGACCAACTTTCGTTTTTTCAATTTCTTTAATTTGCCAATCGTTTTCTCCTTCGCAAGTTTCACCAAAATAAAACACTCCTGCGTAGGATTTTTCCGCCAACTCTTTAACTCGCAAGTTATCATGATTTAAAATAACCGCTCCGGATTTTTGAGTTTTTTGAACTAGATAGACATATTCACTAACCAGCTTATTCATATCAGAAAAAGACTCCAAATATCTTTGCGTGATATCTGTTATGATAGAAATTTCCGGCTTTATGATTGTTAATAAATAACGCATATCCGAAACGCGCGAGACACCCAATTCGAGAATTAAATAATCCGGAAAGTTTTTTTGAAATAAAGCTAAAAACGCCTTACCGATTACCGGACGCCACTCGCGATAAGAACCATAACCACTAGGAATATTCAAAACAGCCAAGGGCAAACCAATGTCTGTGTTAAAATTTCGCGGATTAGTTCGCACATTTTTGCCAGCTTTTTTCAAAACGCGCTTAATTTCGTCACGCACAAAAGTTTTATTAACGCTTCCCGCCACGACAATAATCTTAGGGCGATGAATCACCAAAACTAATTTAGCAATTAGTTTCAAATAATATTTTAAAATTGGTTTAAAAATTGATTTCATATCTTTTGTATACCAAATAGTTTCTCCATCCGATCAAACGCTCGATTAATATCTCTTTCCGTTCTGCCAAAACTCATGCGCACATGATAGATCG
>CAIMLT010000021.1 GCA_903842445.1 uncultured bacterium | reverse complement strand
TTTTATTGTTGTTTTTGTTGCGTTCTGTTTTTTCATATTCTCTTTTGTTAGAAGCAACAAGCAAGTAATCGGACTAAAGTCATTATCAGCCTTGAACAGTATTTCTAGTCTTTTGCCAATCACTAAAAATGAACAAAAGGAATTGTCGGTGCTGAATGCGTTAGTGGAGAATTTTACCCAGAAAGACGGAAAAACTAAAACATTCATGTTGCTCTTGCAAAACAATATGGAATTGCGTCCAGGCGGGGGATTTCTGGGACAATATGCGGTGATTAAAATTAAAGATGGCGAAGTGGTTTCTTCTTATTTTGAAGATGCCAATCTTTTGGATCAAAGAATAAAAGCTAAGGTTCCAACGCCCTATCCATTTGAACGGATGATGCAACTCAAGAATTGGAAATTTCGTGATTCAAATTTTTCTCCAGATTTTCCAACTAATGTTGATAAAGCTAAATATTTTTATCGTTTGAGTGGGCGAGGAAGCAGTGAGTTTAGCGGTGTAATCGCAATTAACGCACAAGTTTTGAATGATATCTTGAAATTAACTGGGCCGGTAACTATTCCAGGATATGCAACTGAGTTTAACTCGGATAACGCGTTTCTTAAGCTAGAGGAGATTGTGGAAAAACAATATATTATGAATCCGGAAATCGATACGCAGAACAGAAAAGCGATTATGAAAAAAATGTTGCCGGTTATTATTGATAAGCTTTTTACTTTTGGCAATATTTCCAAATTAACTGAGTTGGCCCATCAAGAGTTTCGTTCCAAAAATGTGATGGTTAACTTTACGGATGAAAAATTGCAAGAACTTGCGGCCAGTGTTTCTTGGACGGGAGAAATGGTCAAGAACTGGGATGGAGATTATTTGATGATGGTGGATGCTAACATGGGAGCGCTCAAAACGGATTACTATATAAAACGAGAAATCAACTATGACATTGATCTCACAACTGAAAAGCCGATTGTTAATCTAGGAATTCTTTATAAAAATACAGCTCCATACGGCGATTGGCGCACCAGCGATTATCATACCTACATGCGTTTATATCTGCCCAAGGGCGCGGCACTTTTGGAGCGGACGATGATGAATAACATTAGCGCGGGAGAAGATTTCGGAAAAACCTGGATCGGTTTTATGGGGCACGTGCTTATTGGTGGACAGACTGATGTGAAAATAAAATATGAATTGCCAGCTGATTTTCCCAGAGATAATTATGAACTTTTGATTCAAAAGCAATCCGGTGTCTCTGATATTCCGGTTAGGGTTCATGTTAAAACTAAAGACGGTGAGTTTAATCAAGAGCAAATAATGAATAGTGACTTAAATTTTGAAGTTAGGAATGAAACGAGGCAATGAAAGTGCTACTAAAAATCGACAAAATTCAGACACTTTTTCGGAATAATGGATTTTGGGAAAGTTGCAAGAAGCTTTCTGGTTATGCTAAGAATTTTTTTTGTGCCTTTTTTGTTCCGGCAGGAGATATCCTCTTCATCGCCTCTGGAGTTGGTGACAGTGCGCATTTTCGCACTTGGAATGTGGCGGAAGAGTTGCGTTTGCATGGTTTTCGTGCGTCAGTGACAATTGTCGATAATCCAAATCTGCTAAAATTAGTAGATGAATTCAAGGTGTTTATTTTTCACAAAACCATTCACACGGAAAAAATTGCCAAAGTTATTGAAAAAATAAAAGTACAAAAAAAAGAAATTATTTTTGATACGGATGATTTGAATTTTGATCCGAAATATTTAATGCAAATGGATTATTATAAAAATGCCGGTGAGGCGGAAAAAATACAACTGGCCAAAGGTTTGGGGCGGGAAATTTTGGAAGAGGGGTATGTGAAAGTTGCTACGACAACAACAAGTTATTTGGCTAAAATCCTTGAAGAAAAAGGCAAAGAAGTTTTTGTGGTTAAGAATAAAATTTGTGACGTTGAGTTGGAAACTGCGAATGATCTTTGGAAAACTGGAAAAAAAGCGAAAGACGATTTTGTCTATCTTGGCTATTTCAGTGGAACGCCGAGTCACAACAAAGATTTTGCCACAATCACTGACGCGCTGGTTGAGGTGATGCGAAAATATGAAAATGTAAAACTGATTTTAGCCGGACCATTAGAAAGAGAAAGCAATCTTAGCGAATTTGCAGACAGGATTATTATTTTAAAATTGGTGCCAAGAGGTGAGCATTATAAAAATATAGCCAAAGCGGATATCAACATTGTTCCGCTGGAAAGCACGCCTTTTTGTCAGGCTAAATCAGAGTTGAAATTTTTTGAAGCTGGTGCCTTGGGTGTTCCAACTGTGGCAATGAGAAATGAAACTTTTTCCGGTGCGATTGAAGACGGCGTGACTGGATTTTTAGCGGGAAATATTCTAGAATGGACCGAGAAGTTGAGCCGACTGATTGAAGACGAAAATTTGCGAAAAACGATGGGCGAAAAAGCCAGAGAAAAAACACTCGAAGATTATACAAGCAAGAATAGCCATAGTGAGGAATATTATAATTATTTAAGAGAGAAGATGGAAAAAAGACGCTGATTTTTTTGTAAAAATTAGTTTGCTATTAAGTCTTAAAATAATAAGCCGATAATGCAACTCAAAGTTTATAATAAAAATAATAGAGCACCAAAACCTAATCAACCAATTGCGCCAGGATCTTGTGCTGTTATTTTAAGTAGAACAGGGCGAATTTTATTGCACAAAAGAAATGATTCTGAATTATGGGCACTTCCCGGTGGCGTTATGGAGCTAGGCGAATCGATAGCAGCGTGTTGTTTGCGAGAAATTAAAGAAGAATTAAATTTAAAAATTAAAATAAAAAAAATAACGGGTGTTTATACTTCGCCTGATTGTGTTTTTGAATGGAACGTTAGAGGTAATATTAAAGTTTGGCAAATTTTTGTTGTAGCTTTTTTGTGTGAAGCTAAAAACGATATGGTTAAAATGAATAATGAGTCTGTTGATGCTAGATGGTTCTCGAGACGAGAAATAGAAAAAATTAATCTATTGCCATATGTCAAAAAAATTGTTAATGATGCTCTCGTTCAAGACGGAGAGGTGTTTTTTGATTAAGTTTTTGCTTATTGACTTATTATCTTTTACTGCTAAGCTTTAGATTTGTAAAAAGAATTTTTTATGGTACATTAACAATATTTAATAGCTTGAGTTGCTAGGCTAGGGAGGGGGCTTAATTATGGGGAGATTGAACCATTTGGCGATTATTCCTGATGGGAATAGGAGATGGGCAAGAAAGATGAATATTTTCAATGAGGAGGAAATTTATCGAAAAGGCGCACAGCGAATTAAGGAGATAATGGAGGCTGTTGTTGAAAGTGAAATTGAATTTCTTACGCTTTGGACAAGCTCACTTAATAACTTAAAAGAGCGTTCCGGTAAGTTTTATAAGGCGATAAATCGTTTTTATGCTAAGAAGTTCGATGAATTATCTAAGAGCAAGATATTTGATGAACAAAATGTGAAAATACAAGTCGTTGGTGAATGGAAGGAGAATTTGAATGATGAGGCTATTGTTGCAATAAAGAAAGTAGTCAGTGCAACGGCAGAAAATAAAAAAAAACCCTTACAATTCTTATTGGCTATGATGGAGCAAGAGAACGGGAGCTGGCGGTGATTGGGTTGATGGATAAGATTTCCTCTAATTTATTGAAACCATCTCTTGTAGAGAAAGATGCCAATATGGAATTACGAAAATGTTCATGGACAGCAAATTTGCCAAAGGTGGATCTTCTTATCAGAACCGGGTCATGGAATGATCCTCATTTAAGTGCCGATTTCTTAACATTTTTAATTGGAGATGTGCAACTTTCTTTTCCAGATGTTTTTTGGCCAGATTTTTCAAAAGAAAAATTATTTAAAATAATTTCAGCTTATAGTAAGACTGAGCGTCGTTTTGGAAAATAACAGACAATAAAAAAGGAGATTGGCTATGTACGAAAAGGATCAAACTAGAATAGCATCATCAGAATTGGCAGATGTTCTTTTCGGTGGTATCTCTAAATACCAGAAGCTTTTAGAAAAAGAAAAAGATAATCTTAGGAAAAATTTTCCCGATGAGGTAATTTTAGATTCAATGTTTAACGGGATACCAAAAAGAATTATCAACATCTGTCCAATGGTTCTTTGTGATAAGCTATGCTTAGATCTTCTTGGAAAAACTGCCCCGGATAGTCTTTTGACTGGAATTGGCCTTTCCATGTATCCTATTTCAACTCATGATGATCTTGTGGATGAATTTCCCCATGAAAGAATGGTTGTAGCTGGCTTGGCATATACTGGTGATATTGCCGCACTTCAAGGCGCAAAAATATTAATTGAAAATGGCTTTGCTGATATTATGGCAGGAATAATTGAGGACATTTGCATGAATCATTATTATCAGACATTAATTGTTAATAGTATTTGGAAGGAATCAACGGATGAAGCTGGTTATATGCGAGCCATAAGCCATACGAAGTATTGGGCGATGATTGGATTAAAGGCGGCAATGATTTATGCAGATAGAAATGATCTTAATGGTTTTGTCCGTGAACTTGCTGATTGCTATGGAACGACTTGTCAACTTTTTGACGATATGCGCGAAATTGATGACGATGTTTCAAACGGGTATTGGTCGCTTCCGATTATTCTTGCAAAAGAAAATAATTGGGACATAATGACATCAGGGGGAAAAAATAAATCGATTGAGCGCTCAAGAGAGCTAGCCATGGAAAGAATAATGAGAGCGAGAGAAATTTGTAAAAACGATTTTCCTCAAATGGAAAATCTTATTCAAAAACCCACCAAAGCAATGTCTTTGGTGGGTTTTTGGCGGGACACATTATAACAGGCTGATAAATTCAGACAGGTCTATTATTGCAATAAATGTGGCTTAAATTAACGCACAAAACATGCATAAGACAAGACTTTAGTTGGTTTTGAAAGTTTTAAATTTTATGCTAGAATAATTTTGGTTACAAGAAGAGCCAATTTTTTATTAAGCATTTAAGAAAAAAACTATGACCAAAGTATTAATCACGGGAGGTGCCGGATTTATTGGATCAAATCTTGCCAAAAAATTACTAGAGCGAAAAGACGAGGTGGTGATCATTGATAATTTCAATGATTACTATGATCCAAAATTAAAACAAGATCGCATCAAGGTTATCCTTAAGGGTTATAAGTTTAAGCTATACAAAGGTGATATACGAGATGTCGCACTGCTAGAAAAAATTTTTAAAAAAGAAAAGATTGATAAAGTTGTGCATCTAGCTGCGATGGCCGGTGTGCGATATGCAATTGAAAATCCTTTGATTTATGCCGATGTGAATGTGCTTGGCACAACCAATCTCTTACAACTTTCGGCGAAATACAAGCTTAAAAATTTTGTTTATGCGTCTTCTTCTTCAGTTTATGGAAATAATAAGAAGATGCCATTTTCCGAAACTGATTCAGTCGATACGCCAATTTCACCTTATGCGGCGACTAAAAAAGCAACTGAGCTTATGGCGCATGTTTTCAGTCATGTGCATGGTCTTCCAACGACTGGTCTTAGATTTTTCACAGTTTATGGTCCGTGGGGCAGACCTGATATGGCTCTTTTTAAGTTTACTAAAAATATTTTAGCTGGTCTTCCGATTGATGTTTATAATAGAGGAAAAATGAGTCGTAATTTCACTTATGTTGATGATATTGTTTCAGGAACAATTTCCGTGCTTGATGCGAACTTGCCATATGGTGTTATGAATATCGGTGGCGACAAGGAAGAAACGCTTTTGCGTTATATTGAGGTCTTGGAGAAATGCCTTGGAAAGAAAGCTAAGAAAAATCTAATGCCGATGCAGCCGGGCGATGTGCCTTCAACCGTAGCAGATATTAAAAAATTAAGAAAAATGGGTTGGAGACCAACAACGGGAATTGATAAAGGAATTCAGAACTTTGTTGAGTGGTATCGCGAATATTACAAAGTCAAATAAAAATGATCCAGAGAATCAAAAACAATGCTTTTGCGAGAAACAGTCTTATATTATTTTCCGGAAGCATGGTGAATAATATTTTGAGTTACATTTTCCATTTAGTCGTTGGGAGAATGGTTAGCGTTACTGTCTATGGAGAAACAGAATCGTTGATTTCGCTCATGACTATTATTGCTGTTCCGGCTGGAACATTGGTTATGGTGATGACAAAATATGCCGCAGAGTGTAAGGCTCACAATGACAAAAAGAGAAGTTACGAGCTTTTGCGTTATTTCAATAAAAAAATAATGCGTTATGGCGTGCCACTTTTTTTAGTAACAATTCTACTTACGCCGTATATCAGCCGATTTTTAAATATTAAAAGCAATATTCCGCTGATTATTGTTTGGGTATCGATGCTTCTTTCACTTTTTTCTTCTGGTGTCTCTGGCACACTGAGTGGTTGGCAAAAATTTAAAGAATCTGGCTGGGCGGCGATTGGCGGTGGTGCCTTAAAACTGATTTCCGCATTGGGTTTTATTGCCTTGGGAATGAAATTGAACGGATTGATGTTGAGTTTTTTTCTTTCTGCCGTTTCCACTTATGTGATTGCGCTGATTTGTCTTAAATTTATTTTCGTGGAAGGTAAAAACGGCAATCAGGAAATAACCAAGCTGGATTTTGGACCAATCAAAAGCACGATTATTACTTTTTTTATGGGCAACTTAGCAATCAATGCTTTGGGTAATTTGGACATGGTTTTGGCAAAGCATAACTTAAGTAGCATTGAGGCTGGACAATACGGGGCGCTAACAATTGTCTCTAAAATTATTTTTTTTGCGACGGGCGTGATTGCCTCAGTGCTTTTTTCAATGTCAGCAGAGCATAATCATAAAAAGGTTAATACGAAAAAACTTTTTTTTCAGGCTTTTTCTTTGATGCTTGGCGTGTCGTTAATTGCTACGGCAATTTACTTCATCGCGCCAAAACTTATTTTGTCTTTTCTTTTTGGCGCAAAATATGACGATGTCTCAACTTATCTTGGCTGGTTTGCTGTTTTGGTTGTGCTATATTCGATGGTGAATTTAACTTTGCAGTATCTGCTCTCATTGCATAGAATCAAGGTTGTTTATGGAATGCTTGCAGTAGCAGCTTTGGCTGCGATGGCGATTCTCTTTCTTGGTCACACAATCTCTGCTATACTAATTATAGGAATAGTTGCTCAAATAGCAGCCTTGGCGAGTGCCTTGCCTTTTATTTTCAATTCATTCTCTAAGCATCAAAAATAGGACTTAAAAATTATGGAATCAGAAAAAAAGTTACTTTCAATTATCGTGCCAGTGTATAATGAAGAAAAAAATATCCCACTCTTTTATGAAAAAATTCAAGCGATTTTAAACGTCTTGAGTTATGCATGGGAAATTGTTTTTGTTAATGATGGCAGTTGTGACAAGAGCATTTTAGAGTTGGAAAAAATTTCCCAGAAAGATTTGCGCGTGCGAGTGATTGATTTTTCTCGTAACTTCGGCAAGGAAATTGCCGTAACAGCCGGAATTAACAATTGTCAAGGTGTCGCATGTATAATTTTGGATGCTGACTTGCAACATCCAATTGAAAAAATTCCTGATTTTATTAAAAAATGGGAAGCGGGAGCGGAAGTGGTCGTAGGTGTGCGAAAAAAAAATAAAGGCGAAGGCTTTGTGAAAAAAATCGGTTCTTATTTTTTTTATAAGATGATAAATCGAATTTCAGATATGAAAATTGTTACTCGCGCCACGGACTATCGCTTGATTGATCGTATTGTGATTGATGCTTTTAATCAATTAACGGAAAAAAATCGTATGACCAGGGCTTTAATCGATTGGCTTGGTTTTAGGCGAGAGTATATCTATTTTGAAGCAAATGAAAGAATTCATGGTGTTCCAGCTTATAGCTTTTGGAAATTAGTGCGCCTAGCTTTTAATAGTATGATTGCCTTTAGTCTTTTTCCTTTGAAATTGGCAGGCTATTTGGGAGTTATTATTACTTTTTTCTCAGGATTGTTGGGAATTTTTATTATGATTGATCGCTATATGACAAAAGAATTACATTTCTCCGGATCAGTAATTCTGGCAGTTGTAATTTTATTTTTAATTGGTGTAGTGCTTGTGTGTCTCGGGCTTATCGCGCTATACATTGCCAATATTCATGCCGAAGTAACCAATCGGCCGATGTATATTGTGAGGAAAGCGAGAAGTCGCTAGCTTGACAAAAATTTTAAAAACTACTAAACTATCTCAGTAACCTAAATTACATGAAAACAAGCGGTATTTTCGCTTTGGTTTTTAATTAAAGATAAAATCCTATGTTGACCATACGCCTCGCTAGAACTGGTAAAAGAAATACGGCACAATTCAAAATAATGCTTCAAGAAAGCACGGTTGCTCCAGGAGGAAGGCATG
>CAIMLT010000020.1 GCA_903842445.1 uncultured bacterium | reverse complement strand
TTCCATTAGAATCCACCGGTTTGACATCAAACATCTGAGGCAGGATATTATTTTTTGGTTTATTTTTTGGATGCATTTTTGTGTCTAGACTGAAGATAGGTTTTTATATGTTTCCAATGTTTCTTTTGCCATTTTTTCCCAGCTGTATTTTTTTATTTGTTGATAACCAGCGATTATAAGTTTTTCTCTCAAAGCGTTATCTGTCAAGATTCTCTCAATTGCTCTGGCTATATCTAGCTCAACTTTTCCGTTGAAATAATACGCACTGTTTCCTAAAATCTCTTGCATGCACAGATGATCAGAAGATATTACCGGTGTTCCTACTGCCATTGCTTCGAGAGGCGGAAGACCAAAGCCTTCATAAAGTGAAGGAAAAACATAGGCCGAGGCATTGCGGTTCAAGCTATTTAAATCACAATCTGGAACGTAGCCGAGAAAAATAATATTTTTAATTTTTTTATCCCTGACTAATTTTTTTAAGCTAAAATAGAAGTGATCATTTTTGCCCACAAGAACTAAGCTTAAGTCGGGATAATTTTTGCTAAGCAAAGAGAATGCACCTATCAATTTTTCCAAATTTTTATGCGGATAAGCATTGCCAATATAAATTAAATATGGTTTTATTATAGCATAATATTTTAAAATGTCCTCATCCTTGTTTAAGCTTGGCGCACATAATTTTTCGCAAGCTTCGTAGGTAATAGTTATCTTCTCGGAAGGGATTTTTTTATAATTTTCCAGGATATCATTTTTAGTAAATTCTGAGACGGTAACGATTTTTTCCGAACGCTTTAGGGCAGAGTTAATTATCAATCGATAAGCCAAGAACTTAAGCCAATAAAAAAACGGATTAAGCGTGGTGTTTTTAATAGTTGGAAAATGAAGAAGAATTAAATCATGAATAGTTACAATGAATTTTTTGCGATAAAACAAAGGCACATTAAAATGTGTAAAATGCATCAAATCTAGATTATATTCTTTGAGTAGTTGCGGAAAAAGAAGTTGCTCAGCAAATGAATACCAAGTATAGTCTGCTAATATTTTTTTAAATTTTGGATTTTGTGGTTGATATTCATGAAAGTTTTCTTTTTTGAGAAAAATAAAATAATCATTTCCAAAATCTTCGCCCGATTCAGCTTTTCCTTGGGCGGATAATTCTTCTGCTTTTTCGATTAATTTTTGAGTATAGCGCCCCAAACCCTTACCTGTTGGTCCGAAAAAGCGCGCATCAATACCAATTCTCATAGTTAAATTGTATCATATTTTTGCGCGTAAAAATAGGCAAACTATTTGAAGAATATTTTTAATGTTTTCTCAGCAGTTTTTTTCCAGGTGAATTCACTTGCTTTTCTTTGACCAAGATTAATTAACTCTTCGCGCATATTTCTATCAGATAAGACCTGTCGCATTGCTTCAAAGATTTCTTCCGGCCTACTGGGGTCAATTAAAATTGCACCGTTGGAGGAAATTTCCGGCAAAGAAGAGTTGTTGGACATAATTACTGGCACGCCACATCGCATTGCTTCAAGCGGTGGAAAACCAAATCCCTCAAAAAAAGAAGGATAAACAAAAAGTGAAGAGAGATTATAGACGTAGGCCTTGTCTTCATCGGCAATAAATCCAGGTAAAATTATTTTTTCCTTAAAGTTAGATTTCTCGATTTCCTTGAAGATTTCTCCGCCCAGCCAACCCGGAGACCCGGCGATTACCAATTTATACTCTAAAAGCTCTTGATTTTTTTCTTCAGTAGCTGTTTTTTGCAAAAAATTATAGGCGCTTATTATGCCTAAGATGTTTTTTCTTGGTTCGATTGTGCCAAGATGAAGAATAAATTTGTAGGGTAATTGATATTTTTCTTTGATTTTGATTAACTTTTCATCATTGCGACTAAATACGCGAAAATTATTTGTGATGGCACTTGGGATAGTGGTTATCTTTTTACAGTCTATTTCATATAAGCTGGAGATGTCAGTCGCAGAAGAATCAGAAACTGTGATTATTTCATTTGCACGTTGGCAAATTTTCTTGGAATTAATAAAAATATGCCAAAAACGACGTTTCCAAGAGAAATATTCCGGATATCTTTCAAAAGATAAATCGTGAATAGTCAGAATTGTTTGAATATCTTCACTTACCGCTCCAAAAATAATATTGGGGAAAAAAACTACATCTGCTCCACCAACTAATCTGTCAATTTTTGGCCAACCCAAATACCAAAAAGAAAAATTTAGGAGTTTATTGGGGATTCGAATTTTTTTTAATTTAACATTAGGGTAATTAGAAAAGATTGCAAAATCAAAACTAGGCTCTTTCCAAGCACTAAAAAATAATGTGTATTCGTTTTTTTTATCGATTTCAAGCAAGCTCAAGAGTAGTCCTAGCGTGTACTCCTCTACTCCTGTTCTTCTTCCTTCCATGAGACACCTCACGTCCACGCAGATTTTTGCCATTACATTTTTTCGCTTATTCTAAATAGTGCCTGAATAATACAACCCAAAAGCCCAGGAAAACGCCCACTAGCAATGAAACTAAGAAAATAATTTTATAATCAAAAGTAGTCTGGATAATTATAGGATCTTGCGCCTTGATTTCAAACCAAGCATCTTCTTTTTGGTCTTCATTTAATTGGTCGGTATTTTTTTTTAAGATATTAAAAACGGCGACAGCTATTTTTTCAGCTGTTTTCTTATCCGGTGCGGAAAACTTAACTGAAACAACTTGCGAGGACAGTTTGTTCGCTTGAAAAAATTTTGCCAGTTGTTTTAGGCTTAGGCTTTCTGTATTCTTTCCTACCTCATTATTTATATCAGTTACAACTCGTGGACTTTCTAGCCACTTCACTATTGTTTCAGCAAACTTTTCATCTGCTTGCAAGCGATAGAAATTATCATATTTGTATCCATCGGATATTTGCTTGCCTGCTCGAGTGATATTTAAAAAAAGCGAAGTTTCAAAAGAAATTGGACGAAAGAAAAAGTAGATAAAAGTTCCAGCGATAAACAAAATGATTACCGCAAAAAAAATCTTGGCTTTTTCTTTAATTATTAAAAAGTATTCCTTAAGATCCATTTTAATTTTTTTTAAAAAT
>CAIMLT010000019.1 GCA_903842445.1 uncultured bacterium | reverse complement strand
TTTTAATAAAATTATTTATTACTGTTTTTATTATACAACATTTTTTTAAAAAAAGAAACAACCCGCAACATATATAACTTCAAACCAAAAAATCCAAGGATCCTAAAAAGCAATCAAAAAAAATTCACCCCATTTTAAAATAAGGCGAAAATGTGAAGCATTTCCGCCTTATAACGATTTAGAGTAATTTTTTTACTCGCAATATTCCGACGTATCGGAATAATTCAGAGCTGACCCCTCTAACGGTGGTTGGTTGAACAAATCCTCTTGCAATGCCGACCCAACTCTTACGAGAAAAGCTTGGATATGCTCAATATCCACCAATCCGGAAAAATCCTGAAAATATCCCTCGGATTCCGGATATAGATCCATGTCCACTCCAAGGATCTCATTCATTATTTTCGCATACGTGGCGTATGCGTTTTTGAATGATTCCTTTCCACCTGAAAAAGAATACTTGACCTGAGCTTCTTCGAAGCTCAATTTTCTTTCTTGATATGCTCGCCATTGATAGGTACTGGCGACCAGCTGGGGGTAGAACCCATTATATTTTTTTGATTCACCTCCATATCCTACCGCTCTCACCAGGCGCATCTCAAAGTCAAAAACCTCTTTGCCCGCACTTAGCAATTAGACATTCAAAATAAATTGCAACTATCCGAACTAACCTCAGTCAAACATTAAAACCACGCATAAATCTCTTGACTTTGTTTTTCTCGCTTAAAACCTATGGCCTTATGAAAACACTCACGCTTTTCGTCGTTTTGTTTCCGGCTCTATCATAAGCGCTTATCTTAACCAGATGCAAACCAACCGCCATATTTTCCGGCAAGATAAATAATTCGTCATGCGTATAGAAAATTCTTCCATTCAGCTCATATTTGTAGTGATCGATACCTTTATTATCACTGGCTCTCCACCAAATACTCTCTCCGCGATGCTTGTATAGGATGAAAGTTGGTAAACCCGTTAACTTCGGTTTTTCCGAATCTATATGTATCTCATAACTTTTTTTCTTAATCTCATTTCCCCTGCTATCATAATAAATAATTTTTATCTTAGTGGTTTTCTTGAACTTCAAGCGAGTTTTCCACTTTCCATTATCCTTAACTTCAGCCTCTTTAATTGTTTTATCGCCAACCAATATTTTCACCAAGCCTCCGGCCAATTCAGCTGTTTTTGAGGACAACTCTATTTCCTTATTGCTCTTGAAATATGATAAAAACGTTTTTTTATCATCACTGCCTACTTTCTTTAAAACCGGCACAGAAATCGCATCCGCAATTGCGTCTAGTTCTTCAATGGTCGCACCAACCGTATCAATAATTATATCTTTGCCATCAGCCAAATTATACCCGCCAGGAATTGTCGCGTCCAAGTTATTGTTATCCACATCCACAGCCACACCGCTTATTGATTTCACAGTTAAGTCACTCGATGCATCCCCCGATTGAACTACATAATCGCAAGATCCGGCATTCGCGTTTGTCATCGTAAAAGTGCAGGTTCGATCATTATCTCCGGTTTCCAATTCAACCGTGATGTTGCCGGACGAGGATATGGCTTCCGAAAACAAAACACTGATATTTATCGTTTCACTCTCTCCGTATGTTCCACTTGGCACGCTGGAATAAATCGAAACGATAGTTGGAGCTATCTCGCTTGTCGATGAAACAGTCGCAAAACTCATCTCGCTTCCATAGCCGGTTCCGGCTGAATTGACTGCTTTGGCTCGGTAATAATAAGTTGTGCTGGGAGATAATCCGGTCAAGTTGCAGGAATATGTTCCGGTTCCGCCGGTGCCGGCGTTGCATTGA
>CAIMLT010000018.1 GCA_903842445.1 uncultured bacterium | reverse complement strand
CAACTATAATTATAATCCAAAAATATTATTTATTCAATCTTATATTTTTTTAAAATAAGACATGAATCTTAAAAACATCGCCTTAGTGCAAATTTTACAATTAATTGCTATAATTAAGCCATAAGTATTCTGACTTTTTTTCTAATTCTATGTCAAAAAATAACCCCAAAAAACTCATCCTTATTGACGGGAATGCCATAATCCATCGGTCTTTTCATGCGCTTCCGCCACTCACTACCAAAAGCGGAGAACTTGTGAATGCGGTTTATGGATTTGCTTCAACACTGCTTTCGGTGATTGAGAAATTTAAGCCGGACTATATCATTGCGACATTTGACTTGAAAGCTCCGACTTTCCGGCATAAGGAATTCGCGGAGTATAAAGGCACGCGGGTAAAAGCACCGGATGAACTTTATGCCCAGATCGAGCGGGTGAAAGAATTGGTGCGGGCGTTCAATATTCCGATCTATGAAAAAGAAGGATTTGAGGCAGATGATGTCATCGGAACAATCGTTACTCAATCGGAAAAATCGGATGAGGAAATTGAAAATATTATTGTGACGGGCGATCTGGATACCTTACAACTGGTGAGCAAAAAAACCAAAGTCTATGCGCTTCGCCGCGGAATAACCGACACTGTGCTTTATGGCGAAAATGAAGTTTTAGAAAGATTTTCACTTAGGCCAAATCAGATGATTGATTATAAGGGTCTTCGCGGTGATGCTTCGGATAATATTCCCGGTGTCAAAGGCATCGGCGAAAAAACAGCAACGGAACTTTTAAAAAAATATGAAACGCTGGAAAATGTTTATGCCAATATTTCAGAAATCAAAGGCGCGGTCAAAGATAAACTGGAAAAAGATAAATCAATGGCGATTAAAAGCAAGTGGCTGGCAACAATCGTGCTTAATGCACCAGTTGAACTGAATTTAGTCGATGCGGTCACGCATGAATTTGATCGGCAGACAATTATCAAACTCTTTCAAGAACTTAATTTTTTTAGTTTAATTAAGCGACTTCCCGGAAATAATACAGAAAATAACCTCGATTTCATCGGCGGAGAAACAGGCTCAGTAAAAAAAGAGCGGGGCGATAATGGCGTTAAAGATTTTAAATTCGAACTTATCACACAAGATAAGCTAGATGAGTTTATTGAAAATATAAAAAATTCTTTGGAAATCTCAATTGCTCTTCAAACTGTGGGCGGAGAAAAGTATTTTAATTCAGAACTTAAGGGTATTGCGATAAGTTATAAAACTGGGCGCGCCGGATTTGTTGAATATTCTAAAGAAAATTTGGAAAAAATCAAAGTTATCCTGGAAGATGAAAAGATTAAAAAAATCGGTTATAATTTAAAATTTGATCTTGAGGTTCTAAAAAAATACGCTATAAATTTAAAAAATCTTAGTTGGGATATCATGCTTTCGGCTTATGTTTTGAATCCTGGAAGTAAAACAGAACTCAAAAACATTGTTCTTGAAGAATTGGGTGAAGAAATGGAAATAACCAATAGAAAGGGCCAACTCGGACTGGAAATTGAATCGCCAACTGAAATTTCAGACAAATTTTGCCGCATTGCAGATTATATTTTTAAACTAAAAAGTATTCACGAAAAGAAAATTGAAGAAATAAGTTTAAAACAAAATAAAGAGAGAAACTTGCAAAATGTTTTTCAGAGTGTTGAAATGCCGCTCGTTGAAATTCTCGCGGAAATGGAAATGAATGGTGTTAAACTTAATCCAATTATTTTTGAAGGGATTTCAGATAAAATTGAGTCGCGCATAAAAAATTTGGAAAAAAGCATTCATGATTTGGCCGGGGAAAATTTTAATATTAATTCGCCAAAGCAAATTGCAGAAATATTATTTATTAAGTTGAAAATTTCAACGCAAGATATTAAAAAAGGCAAAACCGGCTATTCCACGGCTTCCGCTGAGCTTACCAAACTTCGAAGCGAGCATAAAATCATTGCTAAGATCGAAGAATATCGCGAAATTTTTAAATTGAAAACAACCTATCTCGATACATTGCCGACGATGCTTGATGAAAATTCCCGCATCCATTCGACTTTCAATCAAGCGGTGACGGCGACCGGACGACTTTCTTCCTCTGATCCAAATTTGCAAAACATTCCGATCCGCACCGATGTCGGCCAACTTTTGCGCACGGCTTTCGAAGCGGAAGAGGGTTGGCGGCTGGTGAGCGCCGACTATTCCCAGATCGATCTGCGCGTCGTGGCGCATATGAGCGGCGACAAAAATATGATCGAAGCTTTCACTAAAGGCGAAGACATCCATCGTGCGACGGCCGCTATCATTAACAAGGTCACAATTTCGCAGGTGACGGAAAAAATGAGAAGCAAGGCCAAGGCTTTGAATTTCGGCATAATCTATGGCATGAGCGTTTTTGGATTTTCGGCGTCGGCGGATATTTCGAGGGACGAGGCCAAGACTTTTATCAATGAATATATGGACAAATTTTCCGGCGTCGCAAGCTATATGCGCGATACCAAAATTTTTGCCAAAGAAAATTTATTCGTCGAAACGCAGATCGGCCGAAGGCGGAATATTCCGGAAATAAATTCGCCAAATTTCCAAGTGCAGAACGCGGCTGAGCGGATGGCGATCAATATGCCGATCCAGGGCCTGTCGGCCGACATCGTGAAACTGGCAATGATTGAAGCGGAAAAGCTAGTCAAAAGTTATGACGGAAAAGTCCGCACGATTCTCCAAGTTCATGACGAACTGATTTTCGAAGTCAAAGAAGAAGTGGAAAAAGAATTTATGGAAAAAATAAAAATCGCAATGGAAAGCGTCTATAAGCTCAAAGTTCCACTCGTGGTTAATGTAAGCTCAGGGGATAATTGGGGAGAAATTTGAAACCCCCAAATGGAATTTTCCATAAGGGGGTTACTGTCGGTTAAGTTGTTATCCCAAAAAAATCCCGATTGCGTCAATAATTTTCTGTGAGCTTCCTAGCTCAAATTTTCCCACAAAGCAATCGACGTTTTTTAAAACTTTTTCAGGAAGATCATCCTTGATCTTCCCTGACCACATTATTATCCCAATTTCCCGAGAAATCTCCTTTATTTTCTCGGAAAGTTCTTCACCAGTCATTGCTGGCATTTCGTAGTCAGTAATGACAATATTAGGCAATACTTGTTTTAACATCTCCAAAACATTTTCTGGAGATGAGAATGTGAATACTTCATGTCCCAATTCTTCTTCTAGAAACATTTTGGCCATATTTAGGTCAAAACCATCATCGTCAACAAGGAAAATCAAACCTTTTTGCATTTATTTTCTCCTATTTTTTTGTAATTTAAATAACCCAAATCAGTATCCAAATCTTATCAAAGATCTTATCAAAGATTTATATAATAGACAAGCTTTTATGCTATCATATGAAAAGAGAAATTTTAATAATATAATCCCGAACTATTATGCCCGAATTACCCGAAGTCGAAACAGTTGTTTCTGACTTAAATCAAAAAATTAAAGGCGACACGATCGTCGATTTTTGGAGTGAGTGGCCGAAAGCCCTCAAAAATATCTCCCTCTCAAGTTTCAAAAAAACCATAAAAAACCGAAAAATCCTAGGCGTGCGCCGAATTGGCAAAAATATTTTTATTGATTTGTCTGGCAAAAAGACACTATACATTCATCTCAAAATGACGGGACATCTGTTGATTAAAGAAAAAAATAACAGCTCAGCATTTTTTAAAGATAGAGTCAATCAATATATTCGACACAAGTTTTTTCTCGGGAAAGATAAAATAATGGAATTTTCCGATGTTAGGAAATTTGCCAAAATTGTTTTGGATTCGACCGAAAAAATTAATAATCTGAAAGAAATCAAAGCTTTGGGAATTGACGCAATGAGCTTAGATTTTAATTTTAAGAAGTTTGATGAAATATTAAACAAAAAACCACAGATCAAAATCGGAATATTAATAATGGATCAAAATGTGATAGCCGGAATTGGCAACATTTATCGTAGTGAAATCCTGTTTGATGCCGAAATTTTGCCGACAAAAAAATCCGTGGATATTAGAACTGCCGAAAGAAAAAAACTTTTTGCATCAATTAAAAAAATTCTTAAACTTGCGATCAAAATGCGTGGGACTTCGGACTCAGATTATCGCGATACCAGGGGCGCGCCGGGGAATTTTCAAAAAGTCTTGAAAGTCTATCGCAAAGACAAATTACCTTGCCCAAAATGCGACGGAAAAATTGAGCGCGGCGTTCTAGCGCAACGAGCCGTGTTTTATTGCGTCAAGTGTCAGAAGTAATTGTCAAAAGGTGAGTATTCGCTGGTGAGTATTCACCCTCCTTTTTTACGATATTTGCGTCCAAGCTCAAAACAAGCAATAATTTCTGCGGCTTTGGATGGTCCAAGGCCAAAAAATTCTTTTAGTTCGGAAAAATTAGCCTGAGCTAATTTTTCTCCGGGATAAGCTTTTAATATTTTTTTGGAAAGCTCGATGACATTTAGGCCTTTAGTTCCATTGCCTAAAATAATTGCCAAAAGCTCAGCGTTCTTTAGCTTTTCCGGCCCATATTTTTGCAGTTTTTCTCTCGGCCACTCAACTCGTGGCGTGTCTTTTATTTTTGTCATTTTTTTGAAATTATAATAACTTTATTGTAGCATAGAATTTAAAAAGCTAATTTATACTATTTATTAGGTTGAGGTGAGTATTCACCAGTCAATACTCACCCCCCCCCAACCATAACCCATTCTACTATTGCAATAATTTCAATGGGTTTATTTCAAGGTGTTATTTACCCAAAAGCTTCTTATTTTCTGGATTTTTTATAAAATTCTTTTTGGAAACTAGCGTTCTGCCTAATCTAGTTTCTAATTCTTTTCTGGCATTACCGGCAATTCTTCCGCCAACCTTCGCGTCGTCTTTTAGTTTTTTCACTCCTTTGGAATTTTCATTTCTGTGAATTTCCGTTGTCGACCGTTCGCCAAGCATCGTGAAAATCAGCTCAAAATCGTCCATATGATCGCGCAAGTTTTCCCGTTTCAGCCCTTTTAGTTTTTTGTATTCCACTGGCGTCACGCCAAAAGTCGCCTTGGAAATTTCTGCCGTCAAAATTTCATAGTCTCGATTTTCTCTTGCGCCTCGCTTTTGCCACTCATCAGTCAACTCTTCGCGAATCACAATGCCTCGCATCCGCTTTTCAATCCAATCTTCCGAATAGCCCTTGAGTTTATAGAGCACCCTAGTTCTTTTGGCAGCCAGCTCAGGGTCTTCAATCTCTTGCACTCGCTCATAACCAACTTTCGCCAGCCAGCGCTTCAAAGGCTCGGCTTTAGGTGAAGGAATTGATTGAACAATGCGAAACATTCCTTCAGTGTTGGCGCAATCGGTTTCTCGCATTTTTCCGTCTTCGGCCAATAATTTCAACTGGTGACAATCTGTCACCACTTCACTTCCCTCATCCCTTAGTCTTTGCGAAAGCTTATTCCAGTATTTTCGCGCCTTTAGATTATCAGACTCATCAAGGAGAACTCGGACCACATCCACAACCGAAAACCACCATTCATTTTGATAGATGATTTTTCGAATTTCCTTGCCCTTGAAAATGGCGACTTTCGTGGAAAAAATATCTTTGTTCATATTTTTTTATTTTTAAAATTTATAGTGTTATTATACCATTACATATATCTTTTCGCAACTATTCTTTTTTTGAGCATAGAAAAAAGGGAATTGCTGTGATAAGCAATTCCCTTTGGGTTTGTGGTTAAAGAACTACTCTACACCGGAAATCCACTACCAAAGCATTCGTCGTACTCCCTTTTCTTTCTCTTTGCCTCTTTGAGGACATCCAGCGTTATTTCCTTGTCCTTTGGAATATATTTCGATATAGCTAGCGAATAAGGAACATTTTTTTCAATGAGAGCATATTCATCCTCATTTTTCTTAAAAAATGCCACACGTGTCTTATTTATTTCTATATCTCTGTTAATCCAATAACAATAGAAGATTAATACAACATTGTGAGAAAACTTTTCTTCTTCATCAGTAATTACCAACGGACCACGTTCATCAGCAAGAGTCTGCGGAACGATTGTTCCGTCATATTTTATGGAAGAAAATTCTAAAATATTATCTGCAGCCCAGGAATAATTTACACTGCTTTTATCTTTACTATTCAAAATTCCCCTGTAATAATCGATTTTAATATTATCTTTAGTAGCTTCGCTTGGAAAAATTATTTTTCCAGTGAAATTATTAATTTCCAAATCCCAAAAGTTGCCGTTCAAATTCCAATAAAATTCATCGAATTCCGGATTATCAAAAAGAATGGCGTTTTTGACTTCGTAGGTAATAAGATATTCATTTTCGCCAGTTACAGTTTTATTAGCATCGCCGATTTTCCAGGTGAGCGTTTTGTCAGAAAAATTTTTTTCGGCAGTATAGGAAATATTTTGGCCAGAAAAATTGGTAATACTAATGAGTCTAATTGGCATCGAAATTTCCTTGTCTTTGGTTCTAAAGACAGTTGGCAGAATACGAAAGATGCCATGTTTATTTTGCGCATTTCCACAATCAGCTAGGATTTTCTCTTTAATGAGCAGGGTCGAATCTCGATTAACTGAAATTTCCGATTCAAAATTTTTAATATACCAATCCGTAGCATTAGTTCGCGCATTTAAGTAATTTGGAAAAATAAGCAGAAAAAAAGCCACAGATAAACAATAAACTATTTTTTTCATAAATTTTTTGTTAATATTACCCCTTAACCCAATTATAGTACGCTTTTTAGGTATTTTGAGCATAAATTTGAAATATGATTTAGTTATTGCACGAAAAAATCTAATTAAAAACTTATGTTTGAAAAAATGAGGCCGGAGGTGGTTGGGGGAAATAATTCAGGGGAAAAAGAAAATCCTATTTGCGATTTCTGTTTCAGAAGGCACGAACCTTCAACTTGCGAAAAATTTAACAACTTTAAAAATGAGGTTCGAATAACTGGAATGATAAAACCGAAAGAAGGCAAAACAGGTGACCGAACTCAAGAAATTCTAGGCATGGCAGCTAAGGATCCTAAAAAATTCGAAGAACTGGTTTCCGCTTTAGCGTCTTATTATGGAATGGGAGAATACAAAAAAGAAAAAGACCAAAATGGAAATCT
>CAIMLT010000017.1 GCA_903842445.1 uncultured bacterium | reverse complement strand
TTCAGCGGCCTCAGCAAGGAGAAAGAAGAGGAAATTTTTGCCTATTTTCGACAAAACAAAAATATGCCCATCGTGATGCGTTGCTCAGGCTATGCGGATGCTATGATTTGCATTACAACTAAAGATGTCTTTTCCCACAACAAAGTCCTGAAAGAATATTTTGCCAAATTCGGAAAATATACAGCTATGATTGAAATGGCTGTGGGACTTGGGTTCGAAAATTATCCCAGATCATATTTGGTTGGCCAAGATAATGCTGAAAAAAAGGTTTATAGCTCAGGTGGTGCGCCTGGAATTGTCAAGCTTTCTGAACTGGAAAGAAAAATTATCTCGCTCTTGCAGATAGACGGCCGCATGGAATTTGTTAAGATTGCTAAAACTTTGAACATTTCAGTGGGTTATGCTAACGAGATATTCAAAAAACTGACTAAAAATGGTCTTATTAACAAAACTGCTTTTACTTTTGATTATGATGTCGCTGGACTGAGTGCCTATAGAGTTCTTTTTCGCTTGCTCCAATTTGATGAACAAAGATTGAAAGAACTCCATGATTTTTGCATAATCCATCCAAATATCAGAAACTATATTCCAGTTATGGGAAATTGGCAGATGATGCTTGATATTGAAGTGGAAACAGGAGAAAAACTGACTGATTTGCTCCGTCAGATGAGATATGATTTCAAGGATATTATCTATGAGGTGGCAATCGGGGAAATCAAAAAAATTGAGAAATTTTCTCAGATGGTCATTGAATACCCAAACTTATTAGAAGAAAAATACAGTGATAATGTTCAAGAAAAAGCAAGTGATGATGAATATTGGGCAAAAGTCTAAAAAATCGTGAAAAATAAAAACCGAATTAATCGGTTTTTTTTATTTTTCATCACATTTAATCTCCCTTACTTGGTTCCGTTTCCATTAATCTTAATTTCCAATGGCAACATTCCAGCCTTTTTCCATCTCTCAAATTGATCTCGAGAAATATATCTGGCATCTCTAGATCTGGAAACCAACTTGTATAAATAATTATTCAGAATATGATCCTTTATTTTAGCATTAGACAAACCAGAAGCCTCACTAGCTTCTTTTGAAATCAAATCGAGATAATTCTCGCTGAACGAACCGAAAAGTCTTGTCATAAGAGAAAGCTTTTGAATCCCCTTGTAAATCTTATTTTGTGCTAATCCAGTTTCATTCTCATTGTCAGTCAAAACTATCTGAATTTCGAAGTTCCTTTCGGCTATCATATTGCCATCTTTTCCATTTTGCGGAATTTTCATTCGGCCTCTTATTTTCGCTACTTTAAAGTTCTTATGCGATGATTTATTGACATTTGACATATAAGTAACTCCGCGGTCTCCGAATTTTTTCGAAATTTCTTCTTTTTCATTTTTATCAAAAAGGGCAGTATTCTCAAAAACAATATTCGAGGCTGAAAAATTATCCTGCATATATACTGAGAGGAAAAAAAGAATATTCTCCACATCCTTCTTGGTGGAGACTTCAAACTTTAATCCGATTCCGTCTTTGATTATTTCGCTAGCTGAGAACTCTGGCTTGCTAGCTAATTTGCAAACAGCACTGTTTCTGGTCTTGCCACGATAGGTAAATCGTGCATTCATCCATGAACCATCACCAATTAACACCCCAACTTTTGTCCATTCAGCATCCTCGTTTCTACTAGAATAAAAATACTGAATTCCATCCTCATCTGCCTTAAAAAATTTATCCTTAATATAAGCACTTTC
This sequence comes from uncultured bacterium, assembly GCA_903842445.1. GTDB lineage: Bacteria > Patescibacteriota > Minisyncoccia > Moranbacterales > UBA2206 > UBA9630. The sequence goes on along the minus strand of CAIMLT010000017.1, from coordinate 10,852 downwards.
ATTGGCCAAGCCACTAAATTCTTCTTTTTCATATTCTCGCTCTGCAATCATGATACTAAAAAGTGCACAATAAAAAGGTCCGAGCCCTAAGTTTTCACCTTTCTTCAGGTGAGTTGCTTTACGCAATGTTTTTCGCAAATCAATCAGATTTTCAAATTTATCCTTTTTCTCAATTTCTCTTGGAAAGGTTGCTTTTGGATTAGCGTTTGCAACCAGAAAAGTTTGATAAAATTTCTTAGATTCATCCCAATAATGACTGATTTCTGACAATCTTACTTCAAGCTCATTTGCTGGTATATTTAAATTTTTAGCAATAATTAAATCTAGCTGGTCGTCGTTAATGCCTTCAGGAATTGAAAAAAGATCAATCGGTGTGATGTTTTCTCCATTTGCGGATATTCCACCCTCAAAAAGAACGCTTCCTTTTGGCACACTACCTCCAACGGTGTTCTTTCTCGCAACATCGTGAAAACTAAACTCATTCATATTTTTTACCTTACCTTTTTATAATAAACCTATTCACAACCTTTTCATAATTATACCATATTAAGCATAGCTTTCTAGTAACTACTTTTTCCTCCTTGAATGAAACGCCTGATGAACTTCTTTAAGTTGCTTGTTGGTAACATGGGTATAAACCTGCGTAGTCGTGATTGAAGAATGTCCAAGCATTGCTTGCACTGAGCGAATGTCCGCGCCGTTAATGAGAAGATCTGTAGCAAAAGAATGTCTGAGTGTATGCGGATGGACATCCTTCACTATGCCAGCCTTAGTTGCATAATATTTAACTATTCTTTGCACCGATCTCGGCGTTAGACGCAAATCATCTTTTTTATCCGCTTTTATATTTTTATTGCCAGTAGGAACAGGTTTTAAACCTGTCCTCGCGGTTTTTTTCTGAAATTTCTTAAGCCCTTGAATATCTCGCACAAATAAAGCCGGATCAACATCCATGCGCTTATCCAAGTATTTGCTTATCGCCTGTGAGGCAGAATCAGAGATAAAGACTACTCGAACTTTGTCCCCCTTGCCTCGCACGCTCAATTCCTGACGATTAAGATCAATCCTCCCACGATCAATGCTGGTCAATTCAGAAACCCGAAGACCGGCTGAAAATAATAATTCTAGAATTGCCCGATCGCGAAGACTCTTGAGGCTTTCGCTATTGGCTTGAGCTAAAATTCGCTCGACCTCATCCATTTCCAAAAAATCAACCTCTCTTGTCGCCGTCTTACCCATTTCAATTTTTTCCGCTTGGAGCGATTTGATATCTCTTTTTGCCAAAAATTTTAAAAAACTACGAATTGCAATTACATAAAACCCCTGGGTGATTTTTTTGAGCTTTTGACCATTTCCATCTTCATATCGATTAAGATAAATCCGAAAATTACGCACAACTTCAGCGGTAATTTGCTCAGGCTTTGAAATTTTAGCCCAATCCAAAAAGCGCTTGAGATAATGATCGTAGTTTTCAATCGTTTTTTGTGAACGATTCTTCTCAATTTCTAAATATTCCAAAAATTGAATCTCTAATTCTCTAAGTTGCATACCTATATTCTATACTAAAAATCTGATTGACAAAAACCCCCAATTTGAGATATACTGTCTAGCAGGTAAAAATTAGGGTTTTAGGACTAAGGTTTGTCTCGATATTTATCTAAGATAAGGCAAAACTCTTGCTAAAACCATATGAAAGGTTAATTGTATTAGTAAACTAATTCAAACAACTTCTCGAATTATCTTTTGTAGGAAAAATTTAAAGACCCTCATTACTAGAGCTTTTTTAGCTCAAAAAAGCATAGTAACTTTCATTAAAAGACACCGAACGGTGAAGCTTTTGCATATTTTCAGAAACTATTCCTCTTTTGTTGTCGTTGCCTCTAGCGCACTCCTCGTTTCTGCTACCAATCTTTCTGCCGGACAAGACTCCAGTGGTTTTTTATTTGGCTATCTTGGCACTAACGACAACTATGACAGTCCATTGGAAAATAAAATGTTTTTGACTGCCAATAAAAAAACCTCCTTGGCGCTAGCGCCATTGCTTGAAGCAACAACCGCACCAGACCCAACCCTAGCCATTAATGAAGAGAAGTCTGACCCAATTCTTATGCAAGGAAATGCGCTGGTTTGTGAAAACAATCCAGTATTAAAAGATCCGGAAGAAGATGGTGGTGTGATTATTTATGAAGTTAAGGAGGGGGACACAATGAGCTTAATTGCTGAAGCAAATAATATTACAGTAAACACGCTTCTTTGGGCGAATGCTATTGATGATGTCAACTCAATAACGCCTGGAGACAAATTGTTTATTCTTCCAATTTCCGGCCTAGCTTACACCATAAAAAATGGCGATGATATAAATAGCATCGCTAAAGAATTTAAAGCTGACAAGGATAAAATTATTGCTTTTAATTCACTCCATCTCGATGGCGAATTAAAAGTTGGAGAAACGATCACAATTCCTGATGGACAAAAAGAAGTTCCAAAGCCTAAGCCAGTAGAAACCAGAATTGGAATTGCCCCCAGACCCTATGAAACTTTTGAATCAGCTGGAAAAACCCTTAGTGGTTCTGGTGGGGGAGGACATAAGTTCCCCTACGGCTATTGCACTTGGTATGTTGCTCAAAAAAGGAATATTCCTTGGGGTGGCAATGCCGGAACATGGCTATATCATGCTAAATCAGCTGGCTATGCCACAGGAAAAACCCCAACAGTTGGGTCAATCATGGTTTCCTCTGAGTCGTGGTGGGGGCACGTTGCACTTGTTACAAGTGTCAACTCTGACAGCTTTACTGTTTCAGAAATGAATTATAAGGGTTGGGCAAAAAAATCTACTCGCGTAATTGCCAAAAACAATCGTGTCATCAAAGGCTTTATTCGATAAAAAGATCATTCTATCTTCCTAATCGGCGCAAGCGAACTGGAAAGTTTTTTTAGTCCCACTAATTTAAAAGCAACGGTAATAATATCACCTTGAGCGGAAATTACCAAACCTTCGCCAAATTTTTCGTGTGCAATTCTTTCTCCGCCTTTATAGCAAGCTTTAGTTTTTGTCAAAATAGTTTTTTTATACTCTGGTACACAAGTATTTATCAATCCTGTTTGAGCATCTTCCACCAACTCAGCTGGAATATCATCCAAAAATCGTGAAGGAGCGTTGATTTGTGTTGAACCATAAATTGTTCGCATTTTAGTGAACAACAAATAAACTTTTTCTTTCGCTCGTGTAATCCCAACATACATCAACCGTCTTTCTTCTTCCATTTCAGTTTCACTAAGCATACTTCTCGAATGAGGCAAAATCCCTTCTTCTAATCCGACAATAAAAACAAATTGAAATTCCAAGCCTTTGGCACTATGTAGTGTCATTAAATGCACAGCCTCACTGGATTGATCAATATTATCAGTATCAGCCACAAGAGCCACTTCTTCCAGGAATAATCGCAAACCCTCTCCTTCGGAAAATTTATCATATTTCTTGGCCACTGTTAATAATTCACGCACATTTTCTTGACGCATTTGCCCTTCATCTGTACCATCAAGCAACTGTTTTTCATAACCACTTTCAAAAAAAACTTTTTGAATAAAATCCGCCAGCGTTAAATTATTCTTCACTTCTTGCATTCTTTTAATAAACTCACAAAAGCTCACAATATTCTCAACCCGTGTTTTGCTAATGTTATTGCTTAAAATTTCTCCACCAGCAGTTATCAAATCCAGATTATTTGTTTTTGCAAATTCCACCCACTTGGAAACTGTCTTGTCACCGATACCTCTTTTTGGCTCATTGATAATTCGCTCAAGCGATATTTCATCCTTAAAATTTTCGATTAAACGCAAGTAAGCAATAATATCTTTAATTTCTTTTCTTTGATAGAATTTCAGTCCGCCAATGATCCGATAGGGAATAGAATCTCCCAAAAGCGCTTCCTCAATAATCCGCGATTGCGCATTAGTTCGATATAGCACAACAATATTATTAAGCTTTATGCCCTTATTCCGGAGACTAATCACCTCTGAAACGATAAACTGCGCCTCATCACTCTCATTATCCGCTTCGTATGACGCCAAAAGATGTCCGGTTTTGTTCTCCGTCCAAATTTTCTTGTCTTTACGATTGATATTTTTGGAAATAACACCATAAGCCGCATCAAGGATTTGTTGAGTTGAACGATAGTTTTGTTCAAGTTTTACCACTTTGGCCAGTGGATAATCTTTTTCAAAATCCAAAATATTTTGAATATTGGCCCCGCGCCAAGAATAAATCCCTTGCCAATCATCACCCACAACGCAAATATTTTTATGCTTGTCTGCCAACATTTTGATCAGCATATATTGCGCGTGGTTGGTATCTTGATATTCATCAACCATGATATAGCGGAAAATATTTTGATATTTTTCTAACACTTCGGGATATGTGCGAAAAATCTGCACCAAAATCATTAAAATATCATCAAAATCCAGCGCATTATTTTTCTTTAGCCTTTCTTGATAGGCGACATAGACCTTGGACACTATTTCCTCCCAATATCCACCAACTGCAGCTTGAAACATTTTGGCATCAATCAATTCATTTTTAGCCTTGGAGATAGCACCTAAAATACCTTGTGGGCGAAATTGCGTTGGATCAACCCCCAATTCTTTCATCGTTTTTTTAACCAAACTCTGTTGATCCTGAGCGTCAAAAATATTAAAGTTACTTTCAAAACCTAATTTTCCAATCTCAGAACGAAGAATCCTAGCGCAAATCGAGTGAAAAGTGCCCACAAGCGGAAGATGGCCCCGAAAACCATAATCAGAAAGTAATTGCGCAATCCTTTCCTGCATCTCCTTGGCGGCTTTATTAGTAAAAGTTACGGCTAGAATTTGCCCTGGTCGCACACCTTTTTCGCAAATCAAATATGCTGTGCGAAAAGTTAACGCTCGAGTTTTGCCAGATCCGGCTCCAGCAATAACCAAAACCGGCCCTTCGGTTGTTTCTACAGCCTCTCTTTGCGAAACATTCAAGTTTTCTAGGATATTTGTCATAGAAGTATTATAGCACAATAAATCTATTGACTTCTTAGGTCAGACAGGCTACTATCTAATGTCAACCAAACCAACCCAAAAACATCAACAAGGAGGAGACTACAATGAAAAAGATGACGAGTTTATTGACAATGGCAGTAGCAGTTCTTTTTATTATCATCGGTTGCGGAGGAGGAAATTCAAATAATCCTCCAGCAGCTACAACCAACCCACTTCCAACAACAATTCAGGCAATTAATGAGGCGTATAATAATGCTTCGCTAATGTTGGAAAATATGTTTGCGGAAGACGAGAATGGTAATAATTTACAGTTGAACCCGGAGGACTTTCCAGATACCAAAGCAAGTTTGGAGATATTTCCAGACTTAAGCGCTCGAGTCATCATAAGATATAAAAATGAGCTTATCTATGATGAAACTCGCGGCTGGGGGATATATACCCATCACGGATTTACGAATGATGGGACATATATCATCCTCGTAAGAGAATATGACCCGGGCGATTATTCCGGAGAATCAAGGATTTTCATCAATGGAGAAGAAATACTCCTTGATATCCCAACAATTACAGACATTAAAGAATACGCAGAGTGGTTGATTTTATACTCCAAAATCGAGAGCACAAGATCAGGAGAAATTGAAATCTCGTGGTTTCTATACAATCCAAAAACCAAAGAACTCCTTAGTTTCAGCGACATCTGAGACTAATAAGTTCTTAAAACAAGCGGAATGCATGTGTCTATGCTTCCGCTTTTTTACAATCACTAGACAAAATCAACTTTATAGTATATCGTTTAAATATAATTATTTATCCCTAGCAAACATCAGTTGACGCTAAATGACGCAACTTCTGTTATGCCTTAAAACGCCATGGCTCTCACAGGCAAGCAAAAAGAGAAAGTAACTAAAGAAATTAAAAGACACGACAAGGATACCGGTTCTCCGGAATACCAAGTCGCCCTTTTCACTGAGCAAATCAAGAAACTGACCGCGCATCTCAAGAAAAACGCTAAAGATTTTCATTCCCGCCGTGGACTTTTGAAAATGGTTTCAAAAAGAAAACGCTTGTTGGATTACTTGAAAAAAACTAACGAAAAAGATTACAAAACTCTCATTAAAAAACTCGAACTTAAGGGTTAGGTCAATTAAAAGCAAAATGATAATCATTTTGCTTTTTGTTCACTGTCATTCCCGTGAAGACGGGAATCCAGACTCTACTAGTTCCGAATTATGGTAAATCTAATTATAAATCTTGCAACTCTAAATTTTCCATTAGCCTATCCCTAAGAAACTCGTTTTCTCTATGACTTAAGTATGAGGTGCCTGGATCCCCGACTTCTCGGGGATGACACGAGTGTAAATAATAAATAAACAAAAATTATGAGCATATACAAAGAACAGCGTATTGGCGTTTTAGTTGATATTCAAAATCTCTATTATAGTGCCAAAGTATTACACCAAAAAAAGGTTAATTTTGATCAAGTTTTAAAATCCGCCGTTGGCGATCGCAAACTAATTCGGGCTATTGCTTATGGCATCAAAACTCTGGAAGGTCAGGAAGAGAAGTTTTTTGAAGCTTTGGAAAAAGTTGGCTATGAAGTTAAAACAAAAGATTTGCAAATTTTTCCTGGTGGAGCAAAGAAAGGCGATTGGGATGTGGGAATTGCAGTGGACGCCATTAAGATGTCAAAAACTCTTGACGCAATTGTCATTGTTTCTGGCGACGGCGATTACATTCCTTTGGTCAAATATATCCAATCAACCACCGGTTGCCGCGTTGAAGGCATAGCATTTATGGAATCAACCAGTAATAAATTAGTTGAAGAGTTAGATGACTTTATCAATTTGAGTGAAAATAAGAAGAAATTTTTAATTTAATTTTTAAATAATAATAAATCGTATAAATACCGTTTCCGGTTTTTTTTGACAAAACAAACCAACTACACTATACTGCAAAGCACTTAATAATCTAAACAAATGCCTTGGTTACTGCGTCGGAAGCACAATAATAAACTTGAAAATCGAGTTTAATATCGTGTTTATAACGTCATTAGCTTTAGGCTAAACGTTTCTTATGGAACAGAAAAAATGGTCTCTCCAAATCGGGGGACGAATTTTGGAGATTGAAACCGGACTTTTGGCCGGTCAAGCTAATGGCGCTGTAACAGTTCGTTATGGCGACACAGTCGTTCTTGCTACGGCTGTTATGAGCAAAAATGCTTCGCGCATTAGTGGCTATTTTCCACTGATGGTAGATTTCGAAGAAAGGTATTATGCCGCCGGAAAAATTAAAGGTTCGCGCTTCATCAAGCGTGAAGGTCGCCCATCTGACGATGCAGTGCTTTCCGGAAGAGCAGTTGACCGCACGGTGCGACCGCTTTTCAATCATCGGATGCGAAATGATGTGCAAGTAATTATTACCGTGCTTTCCTATGACGGAGAAAACGACCCAGATACACTTGCCATTATCGCCGCTTCAACTGCTCTTGCCATTTCAAATATTCCTTGGAACGGACCAGTTGCCGCCGTCCGTGTTGGAAAAACCAAAGACGAATTTGTGCTAAATCCAGTTATCAATGGAGAATTAGCCGAGGGTGAATTAGATCTTTTAATTTCCGGCAGTATTGACAAGGTTAATATGATTGAAAGTGGAGCTATGGAAATTTCTGAAGAAGAAATGCTCAAAGCCTTCATTTTTGGACAAGAAGCCATCAAAAAAATTGTTAGTTTTATTCTGGAAATCCAGAAAGAAGTTGGAAAAGAGAAAAGCATTCCAGCGCTTGTAGCTGGAACACCTGAGTTCGAAGCCAAGGTTAAGGAAATTCTCATTGCTGAAAATCTCGCCGAAGCGCTTTATGATAAAGACAAAAAGGTGATTGAAGAAAAAATGAGCGCGATTCAGGACAAAGTTAAAGAATATATCAAAACAACTTTTCCGGAAGAAGCGGACAAACTAAAAGAAGTGGCAGAAATTGTATTCGAAGAAGTATCTGATGAAATTGTTCACAAAAATATTCTCGAAAAAGAACTTAGACCAGATTCTCGAAAATTAGATGAGATTCGCCACATCGAATGTCGCACTGGGATTTTGCCAAGAACTCACGGAACTGGACTTTTCACTCGCGGAGAAACTCAAGCTCTCACAGTCACAACACTTGGCTCTCCTGGTGATCAACAAATTATTGATACAATGGAAGTGGATATGAAAAAACGCTATATCCATCACTACAATTTTCCGCCATATTCCGTTGGTGAAGTTCGCCCAATGCGTGGACCAGGCCGAAGAGAAGTTGGCCATGGTGCTCTCGCTGAAAAAGCACTCGTGCCAGTTTTGCCATCTCGAGAAGATTTTCCCTACACTATTCTTTTAGTTTCTGAAATTCTTTCTTCCAATGGTTCATCTTCCATGGCCTCTACTTGCGGATCAACATTGTCACTGATGGATGCTGGCGTGCCAATCAAACGCCCAGTTAGCGGAATCGCAATGGGAATCATTGTCGGAGAAAATAATAAATTCAAAATTCTCACCGACATTCAAGGTCTCGAAGACCATTATGGCGATATGGACTTTAAGGTTGCTGGTACAGAGAAAGGCATCACAGCAATGCAGATGGACGTTAAGGTTGATGGCGTAACCCTTGAAATGCTCTCTGCCGTTCTCGCGCAATCTAATCAAAATCGCCTAGAAATTTTGAAAAAAATTACTGACGTTTTGCCCACACCAAGAACTGAGATGTCGCAATATGCACCAAGAATTATCACCTTGCAAATCAATCCAGAAAAAATTAGAAACGTCATCGGAACTGGTGGAAAAATTATCAATGAAATCATCGACCAAACTGGCGTGCAAATCGACATTGAAGATAGCGGCATGATTTTCATCACTTCTCCAGATCAGGTTTCCGCGCAAAAAGCCAAGGAGTGGATTGACAATCTCACTCATGAAGTAAAAACCGGAGAATTGTTTAATGCCAAAGTTACTCGCATCATGGCCTTTGGAGCCTTCGCTGAAATTCTTCCCGGTCAAGAAGGTCTCATTCATATTTCGGAAATTGCCGAAAAACGCATTGAAAAGGTTGAGGATGCGTTAAGTGTTGGTGATATTGTTAAAGTTAAGGTTAAAGAAATCGACGCGCAAGGTCGAATTAATCTTTCCGCCAGACTTGCGAAAATTGCGGAATAAAAATTAGTCAAAATTTAAATTGTGCTATATAATAGAAGTGGATAAAATCCACTTCTATTATTTTAATTTAATAAAAATAAAAAAATGTTTGGCCTAACAAAAAAAACTCCTCAAAATCAAATAAATAATAAAAATGACGCATTAAGCTTAAGTCAACAAGGCGACTTCAACATTGAAGATCTGCCAATTCATACAATGAAAGAAGATCTGGAAAATCCAGAGGTAGAGCATGGCATAACCACAATGCCACCAATTATCGCACCAAAAACAAATCCAATGCTTTTATCGCAAAAGCAAAAGGATGGTCCATTTTTCAATCAAAACAATAATAATTCATTAGAATTTGAAAAGACACCCAACAAAAATCCCCTAGACATGGCAACTGACATTAACATTAAAGCAGACAAAGCTGAAAAAAATATTTCGCCCTTTCCGCAAATAAAAAACAACTCCGAGATAATCAGCCCGGTTAATACCTCCAGCTATAAGGAAACGCCATCAATGGCAAAGGATTATTCTATTTTTCACTTTCATTGGCGCACAATCATTTTTTCCACATTCTCTTTTGTCATAATTTTAGCATTGGGTTGGGTTGGCTTTAATTATTCTCAAGATAGGAGCTATAACCCACTCAAAAAAACAGTCAATAATGCTGAGAAAAAGCCAGCTCAACCAATCGAAGCTCCCACCGAAGACCAAACTCCAAAAAAAACATTGTCCTATTCAACAACAAATCCTAATTATTTTCGCATGGAAGATGCCAATCTTGATACTGAGAAAGCTAAGGCTATTCTCAGGCAATATATGAACATAGTCTCCCAGGAGGGATATGAGGTGCCAGTTGAATTTGTTGTAACAAACGCACAAAACAGACCTATTGGCTTTAAGGCGTTTTCTCTTCTTTTAGATTTAAAATTTTCTCCAACCATGATGGCGCTATTGGGTGAAAATTTTACCATATTCATTCACGATGACACTCCAGCGCCAAGAATCGGCCTAGCCATAGAGTCAAAAGATGATATTAATCTGGAAAAGGTTATTCTTCAAGAAGAAAAAGCATTAGCTGAAGAAATCAGCCCAATCCTTTTCACAAATAATTACAGCAAAACAAAGCCCTTTGAAGGCACTGAATACTCAGGAGCAAAAATCCGCTATCAAAATATAGTCTCACCGGAAAATCTTTCAATCGATTATTCTATCTACAAAAATAAACTGATCATTGGAACAACAAAAGCAACAATGCACGCACTTATTAATCATTTTAATAATATTACCGCAAAATAAAAAATTACTGCCAAATAAAATAAACTTAATTATCAACAATGGCCTTTAAGAGCCAAAAAAAAGTAAAATACTTTTTTTAATTCAGATTTCTAAGACAAAAAAAGCAAACCACTTGGCTTTTGCTAAAACTAATCCGCCCGCTGTTTGAAGCAAATAATACTTATCATTGACCCAACTCTTTTTTACTGCTATAATAAGTATATTGAACATTAAAAACAAGCAAATTAAAACGGTAAAACAATTTTCAATCGCAATTTCCCCCTATCTGCGATTGAAAATTGTTTTACTGTTCAAGTGTTCTGACCAACGCGTCGGAGCCGCTCTGATCTCTAACATCAGAGACCCTAAAATAAAAACA
>CAIMLT010000016.1 GCA_903842445.1 uncultured bacterium | reverse complement strand
AGCAAAGCCTAGCACTGTACCTTCAAATTCAAAGGTGAAAAATCACCAGAGAATGGTAAAACAAAATTCCTAAAAGTTAGACTAGGAATAATCTTGCGTCATACACATAAAATACAGGCGTGTTATAACGACGATGTCACTCACCCGACTAAATCGTTTCCGCACCACCTGTTAGTATATGACAAACACTGGGGCGTTCCAGCCAAATTTATTTTTTATTGGGCGTTGAACGCCCTGGTTTCCATACCTTAGGAGAAACCGGGGAGAGATAATGAGTTTTAATAAACGCAAAGAGGCACCAAAGAAAGGGTGTTTTTTGTTTTCTTGAAATTTGCTTGCTATACTACACGCATGACAATCACACCCAAAAAATCTCTCGGCAATCTTGGTGAAACTATCTCCGCCAACTATCTCAAAAACAAAGGCTACGAGGTTATCGCTATGAATTATGCCAACTCAAGCGGTCGCCGCCTAGGGGAAATCGACATTATAGCCAAAGATTTGAAGAAGAACGAGATTGCCTTTGTTGAAGTTAAGTCCAGAGAAATGCAAAAATTTAAAGATACCAATCCGGAAGAAAATGTTAATTGGCAAAAAATTCAAAAACTAGAAAAAATCGCTTATTTTTATCTCAAGCAAAATAGGCTCACGGCCTCGGCTTATCGTTTTGATGTTATTGCTATTTGGATCAACAAGACCACTCGAAGAGCTAAAATCAAGCATATCCAATCAATTTGAAGCAAGTTTTGAAAAATAGACAAGCGCTTGGTTTTTTGTTAAAATAGATTCACAGAAATAATAATCAATAATCAAATAAATATGAATGAGACAATACAATCTGAGCTTAAAGCTCTTTTATTAAAAGAAAAGGCTGAGTTGGAAGAAAACTTAGCCCGCATTGCAAGACCGGTTGATAAGGATAAAGGTGACTACGAAACAACTTTTGGCGAAGTAGGTGCTGACCGCGAAGACAATACAACCGAAGTAGAGGAATACACAGATAATTTACCCGTGGAACTAACTCTGGAAAAAAATCTGCAAGAGGTAATTGGCGCATTAGACCGGATTGAAAAAGACACCTATGGCCTCTGCGAGAATTGCCAAAAAGAAATTAACCTCGAAAGACTCAAGGTCAATCCTAGTGCAAAGACTTGCATTAAATGCTAAAACAAACTTGAAATAACCTGCCTACCGGCAGATAGGCGAATGAAATGCAAATTCAAACATATAAAAACTCATCAATCTTCGCGATAATTGTTTTCATTTTTCTCGATCAGTTGACTAAATATATTGTCCGCGCATTTCGCGGATTTTATATTTGCAACAAAGGGATTGCTTTCGGAATAAACCTACCAAATTGGTTGCTAATTTTCTCTGTAGCTGTTATCCTTTGCTTTATTGGATTGTTAATTTTAAATTCTGAATTTAAAACTTTAGATAAAATTTCAAATTTTCCATTAATACTGATATTTTCTGGTGCCATTTCAAACCTAATTGATCGCCTGTATTTTGGTTGCGTGATTGACTTTATCAATCTCAAGGTTTGGCCAATCTTTAACTTGGCCGATATCTTTATTTGTGTTGGCGTTTTTTTCTTAATTATAAAATTTTATAAAAAATAAATATGGCCTCAAAAGTCTTTTCTGCCGCTGTTATCGGCCTAAAAAGCGCACTGGTCGAAGTAGAAGTTGATACAATTTCTGCCGGAATGCACCGTTTTAATATTGTTGGATTGCCCGACACGGCCATTAAAGAATCCCAGGATCGAGTAAGCTCTGCTATAAAAAACAGTGGCCTCATCGCTCCACATCGTTGTGGCAGAATTACGGTAAATCTTGCTCCAGCTGATTTACCAAAAATGGGTCCGCTTTATGATTTGCCAATCGCCCTTGGCTTTCTCCTCGCCACTAAGCAAATTTCTTTTGATTACAAAAACAAACTCTTTATCGGAGAACTTTCCTTGGATGGCAGAATAAGACCAGTAAAAGGTGTTCTCCTTGTCGCACTCCTGGCTAAAGAAAAAAATATTGACATACTCTTTGTTCCAATAGAAAACGCCAAAGAGGCCTCTATCATTGAAAATATAAATATCATTGCCGTTTCTAACCTCAAAGAATTGCTAAATCATCTTGAAAATAGAGAAACAATTTCTTTCTTTCCCAAGACTGATTTGGAAAAACTTTTTGAAGATGAAGATCACTTTTTCGATATGAGCCATATTAAAGGTCAAGAGCATGCCAAAAGAGCGCTGGAAATTGCTTCAGCCGGTGCTCACAACATCATCCTCAACGGTCCACCCGGATCGGGGAAAACTCTTCTTGCCAAAACCATGCCATCAATTTTACCTCGGCTCACTACAACTGAAGCCCTCGAAGTTACTAAAATATTCTCTGTTGCCGGTTATTTACCTAAAGAAAATAGCCTAATCACAAAAAGGCAATTTCGCTCTCCTCATCATAGTGCCAGCACTGCTTCATTGGTTGGTGGTGGCACTTTTCCTCGACCAGGCGAAATCAGTCTTGCTCATCGTGGAATCTTATTTCTGGATGAATTTTCCGAATTTTCTAGCTCAGTTTTAGAGAACCTGCGCCAACCTTTGGAAAATGGAGTAATTACAATTTCTCGTGCTCAAGGCACCCTTGAATTTCCAGCTCGCTTTACCCTTATCGCGGCCATGAACCCGTGCCCATGTGGCAATGCCACCGATCCGGAAAAAGCTTGCGTCTGCAGTCCAGCAAGCATCATCCGCTATCAGGCCAAAATCTCCGGACCAATTCTTGACCGCATCGATCTTCACATTGAAGTTCCTCGCTTGAAATTTGAAAAACTAGCGGAAAATAGCCAACAAGAAAATTCGAAAAGCATCAGAATCAGAGTTGAAAAAGCACGAGAAATTCAGAAAAAACGTTTTTCAGGATCAAAAATAGTTTCCAACTCAGAAATGGAAAGCGAGCAAATCAAAAAATATTGCCAGTTAGACGCATCCGGCGCAGAACTCATGAAAAATGCTCTTTCGCGTTTCTATCTTAGCGCCAGAGCCTATTTTCGCATCATTAAAGTTGCCAGAACTATCGCCGATCTCGAAGAAACAGAAAGCATACAGCCTGGCCATATTGCCGAAGCTATTCAATATAGATTTAAAAGTGAATAATAGTATGTCATTCCCGCGAAGGCGGGAATCCAGTGGATAATCCAATCAAAAAAGATTATTCAACCAATACATCAATTTTAGAAAAACTAGTTTTAGCATAAAGATTTTTTATTTTAATATAGCCTTAAGACTAGATTCCCGCCTTCGCGGGAATGACATAAAATAGGATAAATGAAGCCAAAAAATATTTCCCAATGCCAAAAAAATTCATTAAATTACTATTTTTCGCACTTACAATTTTCATTCTCTGGAAACTTTTTTTTCCTTCACCAAAAAGAGAATTACTTTTTGAAAATCAAACAAAAATAATCACTTTTTCTGATAATGGGCTTTTCATAAGAATAAAAACTAGTGCGCAGACTGTGGATAACTTTCTCTCCGAGCAAAAAATCACCCTGTCCGAGCATGATGAGGTGCTACCGGCTAAAAATAGCATGCTTAGGCCGGGAGAAAACATCGAGATCCATCGCGCGCTCAAGGTCTCCATTGCCGTCGATGGGAAAAAAATCGAAAAATATACCTTAGCCAACTCTATTCCCTTGGTCTTAGCTGAGAATAATATATCCCTAGGACGCTTAGATAAAACCACCCCGGATAAAAATGGCCTTTTAGAAAACAATGCTCAAATTATTGTCACTCGCATCAATGTTGAAGATAAAGTCATTCCTGAAGATATCGCCTTCAAAACAGTCGAAAAAACCGATAACAAATTAAGCTGGCGGGATAAAAAAACCGAAATTACTGGACAAAAAGGCATCCGTGAAGTAAAATATAAAATCACTTATAAAGATGGCAAAGAAATTTCCCGCGTTGTTTTGGAAAAAAATATCACCCAAGAACCGGTAACAGAAGTGATTTTGCAAGGCACTTATGTCAAAACCGGCAATGCCAAAAAGGGTCAAGGAACGTGGTATGCCTTCAAGGGTGGGCTATTCGCTGCTAGCACCACAATTCCCAGAGGCAATTATGCCAAAGTAACAAATCTGGCCAACGGCAAGTCAGTGATGGTACAAATCAACGACTACGGACCGCAAGGCAAAGGTCGCATTATCGACCTCGACAAAGTGGCTTTTGCAAAAATTGCTTCGCTTGGAGCCGGAGTAATCGGCGTTAAAGTGGAAGAAGTATTAAATTAAAATTATGCCCACAAAATTAGGCCAGAATTTCTTAAAAGATCCGCTTGTTTTAAATAAGCTTATTCAAGTTGCCGATTTGAGCTCAACTGATTTTGTGATTGAAGTTGGTCCGGGTGAAGGAGTGCTGACAGAACAACTCATAAAACACGCCAAAAAAGTTATTGCGATTGAAATTGATCAGGTCTTGGCATCGAAATTAGATTCCCGCTTGCCCGCCAGACAGGCAGACAAGCGCGAAAATAACAATATTAAAATTATAAATGCTGATATTCTAAAAATTAATTTACCGGAGTTGATTGAAAATTATTTTTATTGTCAAATGACAACGCCCTACAAAGTCATCGCCAATATTCCTTATTATATAACCTCGCCAATTATTCGCTTGTTTTTGGAAACGAAATATCCGCCGACGGAAATGTTTCTAATGGTGCAAAAAGAAGTGGCTGAGCGAATTTGTGCAAAGGTCGGAAAACTAAACATCCTAGCACTGTCTGTGCAATATTATTCTGATGCCAAGCTACTTTTCACTGTTTCAAAAAATGCTTTTTCTCCCATTCCTAAAGTAGATAGCGCGGTGATCCGCATCACGCGAAATAGAATGCCCGCCGAGAGAGAGGTGACTAAAAAGTTTTTCAAGATTGTCAAGGCCGGCTTTTCCGCCAAGAGAAAAACCATCGCCAATAATCTCTCCAATAGCTTAAAACTGGAAAAATCATCCGTGGAAGAAAAATTGAAGCAAATCGGAATTTTACCAAATCAAAGAGCACAAGAGCTGAGCCTGGATGATTGGAAAAAGCTATCAACGTTAATTTAAAAAGTCAACTCAAAAGCCACCCTTATTAAGACTAGGGTGTAGAATAAAATGATTATTAAGATCCACCAAAAAAAACTTCTAGGATGGATTTTTTTATTGGTTATAACATAAAAGGCCAAACTGCCACATAGAGTTGCCCACCAAAACAGTCGCAACTCATTAATAAAGAAAACGCTCAAAATAAAAGAAGCAAAGATCCCAGAAGCCACAATGAGTCGCCCTTTCTCTTCTCCAAAGATAACCGGGATCGTGCGAACTCCATCTTTTTTATCGCCATCAATATCTTTGAAATCCTTAATTGGCAAGGAAAGCGTATAGGTAATCATTAGAAGGAAAATTACCCGCCAAGAAAGATGTTCCAGGTTTTGCGCCGGAGAAAAGAAGATAAAGCCAGAAAAAAAGACTGTGAGCAATGTCAGTGCGCTGACCAAAGATGCAATCGGCACAAATCGTTTTAAGCGAAATGGCTCAGCTGAATAGAACCAAGCTAGAATTTGATAGACGAAAAGCAAAATTCCAAACTTATAATTTACCATCAATGCGCCAATAATTGAAAGAAAAAATAAAAGAGCTCCGACTTGCGCATAGTTGTTGAGCGTAAAAATTCCTCTTTGCAATGGCCTCTCTGGATTGGAAAGCAAATCCACGCGATAATCAAAAATATCGTTCACGATAACCGAAGCTTCCCAAGTCAAGAGAATAGCAATCCAAATATCAAAAACGGCTAGCATTGAAAAGAAATTCAAATTGAAATTTTCCGGATAGGTGATGAGTCCAATACCCAATCCTATAAATAAAAGCCCTGAATGAAACATTATCTGCGGATAGCGCAGATTGCGAACAACTGCTAAAAACATCTTCGGCCGAGACTTCCAAAAAAAATAACTTAAAACTCCAAGGCTAAGCGGGAAATAAACCAAATTTAGATTATAAGCCAGCGCATAAATCGGATCTGCAAGTTCAATTCCAAAAAACTTAGCCTTAGCTAAAAACTGGATAATCTCAAATGGATAGGTGGACACTATGCTTTTCCCAAATAACAATTCGAAAAAAAAATAAAAAAATGACGGAAAAGCAGCCATAAAAAACAGTGCTGAATATATGCCCGCGGCGGCTAGCAAGGTTTTTACAATTTTCTTAGTTTTTATAAAAACCAACAAAGATAGAGCTAATATTCCCATAATAAAAGTTATCTTCGTGCCGAAATAAGCTATTCCTGATGGAAGATGACCAAAAATGGTAACATATTGCCAAATTAAGTCCACCGGCGAACTGATTAAATAGAAACTCCAAAAAACTTCTCGATTGGTCTTTATTAAATCAAAAATTGGTGGAAAAATAATTGCTAGCGTTACCCAAAGCATCAGATAAGCCAAATTGAAAGGATTCTTTTTGAGAATTATACTCAAAACAAGCCAGACCGATGCAATGGTGAGAAAAAAGAACAGAACATTATGAATGTCCATGATCAAATCGAATAAAGGTGAGTTGGATTTTGCAATAAATTTATCCAGATACAGCCTTAAAACAATAATTCCAAAAAAATTTAAAAGCCAAAAAATCGGCTCGACTCTTTTGATTAAAATACTATCAATAAATTTAGCTAATTTTTCCATGATTCTAATCTAGCATTGGAGAAAAATTCAAGCAAATTAAATCAATTATCTCTTTTCCAAAAACAATCACCAGCCCTTCACAAATTGACTGTGTTTGTGGTATAATTTTGACATATGAAAATAAAAGATATTAGTCTTTCTTTTTTTATTCTCTTGAGCTTGCTTTTTTCCAGCTTTGCTTTTTATGTCGGCGCTGAAGATAACAACATGAAGAGTATTTTTCTTGACAGCGACCAAGATGGTCTGTCTGATGAAGAAGAAAGGGCATATGGAACCAGCCCAACCAATCCCGATACTGACAGTGATGGCTATTCCGACGGAACAGAGGTGCGCAGCGGCTATGATCCTCTGAAAAAAGCGCCGGGAGATAAATTAGTTGGATTTATTACAGAAGCAACCATTTCGAATGATCCAACCAGCAAGGTTCTTGGCGATTCTTCCGAAATAAATATGACTGATTCTGTTTCGCAAAAAATAAACGAGCTGACTGCCAAGGCAACCGAAAACAATGAGTCTGTTTCCCTGAGCGAGTTAGAGAGCTTGGTCAATGAAACAATGACTGTCAAATCAATCTCCGAGGATGAACTACCCGAAATAAGTAGAGCGGATCTAAACATAAAAGAACAAAACTATAGCAAACTCAGCCCTGAAAAAGCTCAAGCAAAAAGGAAAGAAGACTTTTTAAACTACATTGCCGCCGTAACCTACATTTTTTCCAGCAATTCAACTCAACCACTCACCTCACTCACGGACGCAACAAGCGTAATTTCCAATATCACAAAGACCATAACCACCGCAATAAACACCCAAGATGTTTCCGGCTTGAAAGATTCGATGATTAGCCAAGAGAAGATAATAGAACAGCTCAAGGCCGTTGAAGTTCCTGAAGATTTTGTAGATATTCATATTAAAGCCCTGCGCTTTGCGCTTTACTCAAAACAACTACCTTCCTTCATTCAGCCAAAAGCTGACGATCCTCTTGGTAGCATCAATAATCTTTCCAAGATAGAGGGATTTTTTTCTTTTTTTGCTACTTTTACAACAGAAGTTCAAAGCAAATTTACCGAATATGGCCTAAGTTATGATGAAGATCTACAAAAAAAACTAAAGAGCTATGGCATTGATGCGCCAAAAGATTTAAGCGAGCTAGAATCACTGCAAGAAACCGACACAACCACAACAACAGAGACAACAACACCATAGAAATACATAAATGCAAAAAAACCCACAAAAACAAATATTTCATTTTCCCAAAAAAATTATTCCTGTTTTTTTTATTGCCTTATTAACTCTATTTTCTTTTTCCTCCCCCAAAAAAGCCCAGGCTTGGGATGCACAGGCTGCTGCTATCTACAAACAAACGCAAGAAAATATAAACTACGCCACTAGAGGCATGATGATGGGCGCACTGAAACAGGCCGCCATCGGAATACTCACCAAGCAAATGGACAGATTCATTTCCGGGGTTTCCCGAAATGGCGCTCGCTTTATCAATAATTGGGAAGACTACCTAATTAACAATCCGACCCGCAACGCCCAGCGCTATGCCAACGACTACATTAGCCACGCCATTTCCGGAAGGGGCAGTGTCAGCTACAAAAAAAGAAGAAATGCCGTCTTTGGTGCCAGCACGATTGCCGGAGAAGGCTTTAATCAAGAAATGGTTTTGGGTGAAGAAGACGAACAGTTAACTTCTGAAGAAACCTATGCACAAACAATTCAAAATATGGCAAATGCCAGGCTTAATGCTCAAGAATTTAAACCATATAAAGAAGAACCCAAAGAAATGTTTGAAAACCAAGACAATCTTTCCGGTATGAACACCTTTCTTAATGGCAATACTATTTTTGATTTTGATTCAAAGGTTACTGCTGTCTATGAAAAAAAATTACTAGAAGAAAAACAAATCGCCGCGGCGGAAGCTCAAGCTAACGGAGGTTACAAAAGCAAAAAAGCACCTGATGGCACAGTTTTAAAACCAGGCAAAGACTTCCAGCAGATGCAAGCCAATACGGATAATTTGCCTAATCTTGCCGTTATTGGTGCGACAAGCTTAGGAGAACTCATTGCTGCCACTGTTTCCAGAGCTATTTCCGGAGCTGTCTCAAGAACCATCTCTGGGGTAGAAAGAACTATTGACAAAGAAATCAACAACGTTACCAAAAAAGCCGTCAGAGAAGTCAACAAAAAAGTCAACAGCTACGGTCCGGGCGCATTATATAAAAAATAGTTATGCCGTTTTTTTCAAAGCTAAAACAAAAACTAGCTAAACAAAATTTCACCAACTCGCAAAAAAGCGTCTTGGCTATTTTTTCCGTGGCTTGTTTTTTTATTTTTTTCTATCCTCATATTGCATTAGCACAAACAGCGGGAGAAGAATATATTGTCATTCCAATTCTCCAGCTGGCACTAAAATTTACCGGCTTTCTTCTTTCACTAGCTGAAACAATCTTTCAATGGATTGTTAATCCAACCAACATGCTTGCTGTGATTGACAATAAAATTATCTATCAAATTTGGCGCACCGTTCGTGATGTTTTTAATGTCGCTTTTATTATGGTACTTTTATTTTCCGCCTTTGCCACTATTTTTCAATCTGCCGCTAATTTTAATTACAAAAAAGTTTTGCTCAATCTTGTTATTATGGCACTACTTGTCAATTTCAGCTATCCCATTGCTCGTTTTATTATTGATGCGTCTAATATGCTAATGTATGGCTTCCTTGGAAAAATTGGTGGATCAAATTCTTTCTTGGCTGTTATCAAAGCAAGCAAACTAGATCAGATTTTCAGCGATGGCGCTGCAAAATCTCCCGATACTCTTTTTTTGCTTTCAGCCGTTATTTTCACTTTTATTTTCGCCATCACCCTTCTTGTCATCGCCGTTCTCTTGGTCATCAGAACAGTCACTCTGGCTGTTTATGTTATTTTTTCCCCAATTGCTTTTGTGGGATCAATTTTGCCCGGTACAGCCTTGGCCGAAGCTGGAAGCAAATGGTGGAAAGATTTTATGCAACAATGCTTCGCTGGACCAATTATGATTTTCATGCTTTATGTTGCTCTTGAAATGATCAAAGCCATCAGTGCTTCCGGTGGAAGTATGACGAAGATAGCTTTTAAACAAGTTGGCGATGATGTGACTATGGCTCAAGCACTTCGTGATTTAATTTCCTCCGCTTCTTTTTTCGTAATCCCAATCATCATTCTCTGGCTCGGAATCATCAAGGCGCAACAATCAGGCATCGCTGGAGCAGGGGCGGTGGTTAGGATGGGACAGAGAGCTGGAAGATGGCTAGCAAGAAATCCAGCGCTTGGAAGTGCTGGGTTCATCTCGAGACAATTTGGCATTACCGATGCAGTCAGGCAACGCTGGGATCAAGCTAGGAGGAACAGCCCTCTTGGACAAGGAAGAGTCGCACAAAGAGCAGCACGCTTGGCGGGTGCTATTGGAGTGAGAGGATCAATGGAAAAAGATATGCGCAGAAGAGCTGAAGAGCACAAGAAAAGTGGAACAACAAGACCTGAGCTCGAAGCATTAGCAAGATCAGGAGATGCTGCGGCCGCATTTAGATTAGCCGAAGATAAAGATCTAGATCAGGCAACTTATGATGCATTTGTTGCAACACCAAATGCAACAAGAACTCCAACACTGACCACCGCCATCAATTCAAAAGTTAAACAAAACAGACTAGATATCGTTGCTAATAACAGAGCAACAGATAGAGAAACGCAAACAGCACCAGCAACTACCGCTGGCGTTGCAGCAGTAAATGCAGCAAGGGCAGATGCACTTAATCCGGCTGGTCCAACAACCCCGGCAGGAGTTGCTGAACAAACAAGACAAGCAGCAAGACTGGTAGCAGGTATGCCATCACCACCACCGATCATAACTCCCGACCAGTATATCGCTAATCAACAAATGGGTAATCTATCAGCTGATCAATGGAACGCTCAGGATTGGACAGCTGCACTTCAAGCACCAACACATCCACCAGCCAGCGCAACATCAGCGCAAAGGGCAGCCTATACTGCAAGACTAGCTGCCCATGCTAGAACAGTTGAGGCTACGCGAACTGCATGGGTATCTTTAACCGACGAAGCACAAAGAGAAGTTCGCACAAGACTTTCAGGCAATAATCGTGCGGCACTTCTTAATATTAATGTAATTTAAATTATTTTTATTCTATGTCAAAAATATTATCATCAGAATCAAATAAAAATTTAAATATATTTAGATGCACATCGCCTTATGCTGTTTTTATTACCAAAAATCCCGACGATGAAACCTCAGAACATATCATAAATAGCCAAGAAAGATTCTTGCGTTTGTCGGAATCAGTAAAAAGCAAGCTCGCTTCTGAAGAAACAGCTAAGATGATTCAGGCGATTGGACAAAATTTTAATTTGGAACTTTTGCAAATGGCCGACATCGCTCGTGCCATTCGCGATTATTATTTTGGAGAAATTCAATTAAACGATTTTTCTGCAATTTTATCTCAAGAAATGGAAATTGATTTAGTTGTTGCCCAAAAAATTTCTGATTTAGTTATCCAAAAAATAATCAATGATGATTCGCAAGAAAAAGCCTATCAAGCTAAAATCGAAAAACTCCCCATCACCATCGCCTTGGAAAAATATACCGAACTTGGGGAGCAACTGATCACTTCTAGACACATTAACCTCAAAATCTTCCCCGAACCGGTGCGACCATCGATTAAAAATTGGCTTTCCGATTACACTTTCACTATTGGCATCAGCAATCACGATCCAATCGTGCGTGGAGATTATCTTTTTAGAAATGAAAACACGCGCACACTTTCAGAAACTGATCGCGAAAAATTAACCAGCATTATTGATTCTTTTGAAAATAAAACTCCGCTTACTGTGAACACTGGCACTAAGCAAGTAATTTTCAGTTTGCCGGAAAAAAAAGTTATCCCCCAATCGCAAGTGCTAAAAAGACCACCATTCAGGCCTAATTTTCGCAATAACGAACCGGAACCAGCCGAAATCAGACGCGGTCAAGAAAATTATTATTCTACACAAAAAGCTTCTCAACCTGAGCAAAAATTTCAAACTGATGAAGCCAGAATTAGTGCTTGGAGAAGAGACTTGCCTCGGGAAGAAACACTAGGGAAAGAAAACGAAGCTGAAAATATCCGATTTTCTTCACCTCAGACTCTTTCAACCGAAAAACCAAGCGAGACTCCACGTTCAATTTCACAAAACAAACCAACTTGGCAAACGGTTTCTAAGATAAATTATTCCGCCCCAAAAAGACCAATCCCAAAAAATGTGCTAGACTTGAGAGAGGAATAAAAAGAATTAAAAAAATATGATATTCAACGTCCCCCAATTCATTGACATTGAAGATAAAATCGTTGGCCCCCTAACCGCCAAGCAACTTGGCTGGTTAGCGGCTGGAGCGGTGATTGTTTTAGTTCTATATAGCTTGTTCGATAAATCAACTTTCATTATTTCCGCGATTATTGTGGCTGTGATTTTTGGAGCCCTCGCTTTCTACAAACCCTACAATCAACCCCTTATTAAATTTATCCTGTCCTCGGTTGTCTTCACTTTTCGCCCAAAGATGTATATTTGGCATCGCATGCCAGAAAAGATTCAAAAGGATACCCCCAAAAGAGAAATTGCCCCGACAATTGACAGAAAAAAATTTGATGCCAAAAAAGTGGCCAACCTATCCAGTCTCCTGGATACGAAAAATCGTCAAAATCACTAAACATCTCACGTTTTAACCACTTTTGTGAGAATGACCAATCTCATTATGGAAAAGCTTTATTCACAAAAACTAGCCAAGCAAACTGCCAAATCTCCTACTCAACAATATTTGGATGTAGCAGAAATCAAAGAGGATGTCATCATCCTCAAAAACGGAACACTGCGAGCGGTGTTGGCTGTTTCTGCCATTAATTTCGAGCTCAAAGCAACTAATGAGCAAGAAGCCATCATTGGTCAATATCAGAACTTTCTCAATTCAGTTGATTTCCCACTGCAAATCCTAATTAGCTCGCGAAAGCTGAACATTGACACCTATCTTGATTTTTTGATCACCAAGGAAAAGCAACAAAAAACAGAACTGATGCGCATGCAAATTTCAGAATATAAAAACTTCATCACTCAACTTGTTTCAATGTCTGAGATTATGGACAAGAGCTTTTATTTGATTGTGCCTTTTTCTCCGATTGAAAATCAAGAAAAAAGTTTTTTTAGCAACTTGTCTAGCATGCTTAACAAAAAGAGAACTATCTTGGAAAAAAGAGAGAGTTTTGAAACCTACAAGAACCAACTCTACCAAAGAGTGGACCACCTAACTGCTGGTCTTTCTGGAATTGGAGTAAGAATCATCCCGCTTAGAACCAAAGAGCTGATTGAACTCCTGTTTAATTCCTACAACCCGACTGTTTTTGACACCAAGGGATATGTTGATACGGAAAAGATTGAGCTAAAATAAAAAATTTCAATATTAAAGTTTAGTGATTTCAATTCAAGCACCGACTTGCACATTCGTCCAAAAAAAGTCCGCCCGCTTGTTTCTCTTGACGAAGAGAGATTCTTGGTCAAGTGAAAAAAGGCTGAGACGAGAAAACCGCGCTTTTGTGATTTTTTCAGACAAATACCTAAATCATATCAAATTTAAAATTTCAAATTCACACCCAAATGTTAAACCCATTCGCTAAAAAAAATACCAAAAACGATGCTCCAATAAAAAAGCCCGCCCAACCAGGAGATGAAATATTGGAATCAGAAAAATACTATCAAGAAGGTTTGGCTAAACTTAATGACATCATCGCTCCGGCCGCCATTCAAATTATGCCGAAGTCCATCCGCATCGGAGAAACAATCGCTCAAACAATTTTCATTATTGCCTATCCGCGCTATCTTCACAGCAACTGGTTTTCACCGATTATAAACATCGACATGCCTATTGACATTTCAATGTTCATCCACCCGATAGATACCTATGATATCCTGAAAACCCTCAGAAAAAGTGCTACTCAGGTTGAATCACAAATTCAAATCGAGCAAGAAAAAGGCTTGATCAGAGATCCATCCCTAGAAACAGCGCAACAAGACATCAATGAACTTAGAGATAATCTGCAACAAGGCACAGAAAAATTTTTTCGCTTTTCTCTCTACATCACTGCCTATGGCGACAGCGAACAAGCTGTTACCAAAAGCATAAAAAGCATTGAGGCCATCTTGGAAGCTCAGTTGGTTTATATTAAGCCGGCCGTTTTCAAATCTGAACAAGGTTTTAATTCTTCCTTGCCTTTAGCCAATGATGAATTGGACGTGGGAACCAATATGAACAGTTCGCCTCTCTCAACAACCTTCCCTTTTGTTTCATCTACACTATCTTCTGACTCAGGAATTCTTTATGGAATCAACCGACACAATAACAGCCTCATTATTTTTGATCGCTTTCAGATGGAAAATGCCAATATGGTGGTTTTTGCCAAATCTGGAGCTGGAAAAAGCTACACCATCAAATTAGAAGTCTTGCGTTCAATGATGATTGGAACCGATGTAATCATTATTGATCCGGAAAACGAATACCGTCATCTTTGCGATACTGTCAATGGCACTTTTATTAAAATTTCTCTCAATTCAACCAACCATCTCAATCCATTTGACCTGCCTCGCGTTTCCGATGATGATGATCCGGAAGACGTTTTACGCAACAACATCGCAAATCTATTGGGACTGCTCCATATCATGCTCGGATCAATTACTCCGGAAGAAGATTCTGTTTTGGACCGCGCCATTCATGAAACCTATGACATTAAAGACATCACCGCTGAAACAGATTTTAATTCCTTAGGCAAAGAATCTTTTCCCACAATGTCTGATCTCCATCAAGTTTTACGCAACCTGGAAGGTGGAGAAATTCTAGCCGTTCGCCTGGAAAAATATACCGAAGGAATTTTTGCCGGCTTCCTAAATCATCCCACCAACATCAAAGTTGACAATCAACTGGTTGTTTTTAATATTCGTGATATGGAAGAAGAATTGCGCCCAGTTGCGATGTATATTATCTTGCAATTCATCTGGAACGAAATGCGCACTAACATGAAAAAGCGGCTGGTTTTGGTTGATGAAGCCTGGGTTATGATGAAATATGAAGACGCCGCGTCGTTTTTGTTTGGCATCGCCAAGCGTTGTCGCAAATATTTTACCGGTCTCACCACCATCACCCAGGATGTTAACGACTTTCTCTCTTCGCGTTATGGCAAAGCGATTGTAACCAATTCCTCCTTGCAACTTCTCCTCAAGCAATCACCGGCTGGAATTGATGTGATTTCTGACACTTTTTATCTCACTGATCAAGAAAAATTTTTGCTCTTGGAAAGTAATGTTGGCGAAGGAATTTTCTTTGCCGGAACCAATCACGTGGCCATCAAAGTTGTGGCGTCATATTCGGAAGATCAAATCATCACCACTGATCCATCACAGCTTTTGGACATCGAAAGAGCCAAAAAAGAATTCGCCGAGGAAGAATAAAATAGCCAATGAAAAACAGTAAGCGACAAACAGCCAGATGTGCAGAAACCACATAGGCAGTTCTTGCTAGGTAAAAAAACTATGTCTCAAGAAGAAGATGCTTATAAAAAAAATCTGGAGCAGGAACGGTCAACACCCTAAGCCGAACAGCCAGAAAAATAAAACCCTGAAAAGCAAGACCAAGATGAAACCAACGATGAAAACAAAAAACAAAAAAAAGGCTTAAGGTCAATGGCAAAAGATGCCAAAAAAATGGCCAAAGATGTTTCATCAGCAATGTCCTTACTTGGTTTTATT
>CAIMLT010000015.1 GCA_903842445.1 uncultured bacterium | reverse complement strand
TTGATAAGATAGAAATAAATTCAGAAAATATTTCTCGAATTTTTGAGGGGGTCGAACAAGCGCTGAAATTGTCCAAAGGGATAGTTAAAATAAAAAAAATTTTTGCTAATGAAAAAAACAGAAAAAAACAACAAGAGATTACTTTCAAAAAAAGTGAGGACAATGAAATGATTTTCAATCAAAATTTTTCTTGTCCGGTGCATGAAGGTGATTTTCCCGAACTGGAACCGCGCCTTTTTTCTTTTAACAGTCCTTTCGGCGCATGCCCATCTTGTGAAGGTCTGGGTGCGAAAAAAGAGATTGATTCTGAATTGGTTGTGCCGGACATGAATAAAACGATTGCTGAAGGCGGGATTATGCCGTGGAGTTATAAGAAAAATAATTGGCAGGGGACAATTTTGCGTGCCGTTACAAATTTCTATCAAATTCGGGATAATGTGCGACTGCGCGATCTGACTGAAGATGATTTTAATACTTTGCTTTATGGTTCGCCAAAGGCGGGGCATATAACATCCGAAGAAGAATCTGACGAAATTCCGGTAACGCTTAGGAGTAAAACAGGATCAAGCTGGAAATATAATATGCGTTGGCGAGGAGTTTGTGGTTATCTTGGTGATCGTTATCTCAAAACAGATTCTGAGGCAGTTCGCAATGACATTGAAAAATATATGTCCCAAAATCCTTGCTCGACTTGCTTTGGTTCGCGCTATAAAAAAGAAGTGCTATCGGTAACAGTTGGAGACAAAAATATTTATGAAATTTCCAATATCAGCGTGCGAGAAGCTCTGGTTTTTTTTCAAAAAATAAATTTTAGTAAACGCGATGAACTTATTGCCAGTAGGATATTGAAAGAAATTCAAAATCGTTTAGGATTTTTGCAAGATGTGGGTCTTGGGTATCTTTCGCTTGGTCGCGCTGCCAACACTTTGGCTGGTGGCGAATCACAACGGATTCGCTTGGCTTCACAAATCGGCTCGCAACTTGTTGGTGTGCTCTATATTCTTGACGAGCCATCAATTGGTCTTCATGCGCGAGATAACGCTAAATTGCTTTCCACTCTTTTGCAACTGCGCGATGTCGGAAACACTCTTATCGTCGTGGAACACGACGAGGAAACAATGCGCGCAGCGGATTATCTGGTTGATATTGGCCCAGGGGCAGGAAAGCATGGTGGGGAAATTGTGGCCGAAGGATCGCCGGAGGAAGTAATGAAAAGTGAAAAATCTTTGACGGCTAAATATTTGCGCGGAGACTTGCAAATTGAAGTTCCAAAATATCGGAGATCTTTGAAAAACAAAAAAACACTTGTGGTGCGTGGCGCGCGTGAGCATAATTTGCAAAACATTAACGTGTCGTTTCCCTTGAAAGTTTTGACCTGTGTGACTGGAGTTTCTGGCTCTGGTAAATCAACTCTGGTTGAAGATATTTTATACAAAGCTCTTTCCTCTAAGATCATGCGTTCGCTGGAGCGTCCAGGTAAACACAGTGAAATTGTCGGTGCTAATTATATCAACAAGGTGATTATGATTGACCAGTCACCAATCGGGCGCACGCCGAGATCAAACCCGGCCACTTATACAGGGCTTTTCACTGCTATTCGTGAACTATTTGCCGAAACACGTGATGCCAAATCCAAGGGATATTCACCGGGGCGGTTTTCTTTCAATGTTAAAGGTGGGAGGTGTGATAATTGTGAAGGCGATGGGCAACTTAAAATTGAGATGCAATTCATGCCAGATGTTTATTTGCCTTGTGATATTTGCGCTGGAAAACGCTACAATAGCGAAACGCTCAAAGTTAAATATCGTGATAAAAATATCGCTGATGTTTTATCAATGACTATCTCTGAAGCGTATGAATTTTTTGTCAATTTTAATGATATTGCAGATAAGCTGAAAGTTTTAGAAGATGTTGGTTTGGGCTACATTCAGCTTGGTCAATCAGCGACAACATTGTCAGGTGGAGAAGCGCAAAGAATCAAGCTGGCAACCGAACTTTCCCGGCGGGCAACTGGAAACACTCTTTATATTCTTGACGAGCCAACAACCGGACTACATTTTGATGATATTAAAAAATTGCTTAGTATTCTAAATCGCTTAGTTGATGCGGGGAACACCGTGATCGTGATCGAACACAATTTAGACGTTATTAAAACCGCCGATTGGATCATTGATCTTGGTCCAGAAGGTGGTAAGGAGGGTGGAAAAGTTATTGTCAGTGGCACGCCGGAGGAAGTGGCGAAGTGGCACAAGGAAAGTTGGACGGGGAAGTATTTGAAGGAGGTTTTGGCTAAAAATAGCTAGTCGATTATATCCTTTCTGTATTTCAGATAACAATCTCTAAGGTATAAGGCGCAAGCAAAGATAGCCTCTGATTCATCTATCTCGGAATGTTCATAGAGATGTTTTTTTACAGGATCGAATGGCGTACTCTCTCTTTTTCCGTTTAACTCATGCAACAGTACAACTGAATATTTTTCCACGTCGTATTTTAATTTTAAGTCGAGTTTATCTAATGCGTCAAAAAGTTTCTTTTTTTCATCATCGCTTTCAAAGACAGCTTTCCAGCCGAGCTCCTCTACGAAATTTTTTCCACCGGCGCTCAAATTGACAGGCGAATTGGTTGTAAACAGTTCCTTATTTTTTATAACTTCTTTTTCTGACAATAACGCAATCAACGTGTTGAGCTTTTCATTCATTTGTCCTAAATTTTTTCTTATACTCACTTCTTCTTTGGTGTGCTCAGAGTGAATAAGAGATATTTCTCTAGAATTTTTTTTATTGATTAATCTGCATTTTTTGCATTTTTGGAAAAAGTCAGACAGTAGCCAGGTGATAACGGCTACCACTGCCAAAAGAAGCAAAAGCGGAAATTGATTGAGCAGAAAATCAAATGATTTACTTATAATAATTTCTAACATTGTTTTTGTTTTTTCTAATTTTATTATACCATAGAGAAGATTAATATTGAAAATACGAATTTTTATGTCAGCATTTGTTGTAGAAAAAAAACTAAAAAGCTTGCCCAATTCTCCTGGGGTTTATATTTTTTATGATAAAACCCGGAAAATTCTATATGTGGGTAAGTCAACATCGCTGAAAGACAGAGTCGGTTCTTATTTTCAAGGGCATAGTGGTTATGCTCGGCCGATTGAAATTTCCATAGATCAAGTTGTAGACATTGAAATCAAAAAAACCGAAACAGTTCTTGAAGCCTATATCCTCGAGCAAGAACTAATTAAAAAATGGCAGCCAAAGCTTAACGTAAATGGCAAGGATGATAAGAGTTTTGCTTACGTTGTTTTTACGAAAGAAGAATTCCCTCGGGTAATATTCATGAGAAAAAGAGAGCTGGAGCAGGATAAAAATATTAAAATTAAAACCAAAACCGGTAAAATTTATGGTCCGTATATTTCCAAAAAAAATATTGAAATTGCACTAAAAATTCTTAGGAAAATTTTTCCTTATCATAGTCGGCTTGAGAAAACCGAAAAAGGTTGTTTGGACTTTCAGATTGGGCTTTGTTCCGGACCGTATGCCGGGGAAATTACAAAAGAAGATTACGCGAAGAATATTCGGGGTATCCAGATGATTTTGGAGGGCAAGAAAAAAAGGCTTATTGCTAAAATGAAAAAAGAAATGTCGGTGCATAGTAAAAAACAGGAATTTGAGAAGGCAGGGAAGATGCGAAATGCAATTTTTGCTTTACAGCACATTCAAGATGTTGCCTTGATTTCAGATAGTAGAGACGCGATTAGTCGCGTCTCTACGGGTGAAATAATGCGCATCGAAGGCTATGACATTTCTAATATTTCTGGAAAAGCAAGCGTTGGTTCGATGGTGGTTTTTGATAGTTCCGGTGGAGAAATGTTGCCGAATAAAAATGAATACCGCGAATTCAAGATAAAAACTATAAGAGGGGCTAATGATGTCGGGATGATGAGAGAAGTTTTGCTACGCAGGTTTCAAAATAATTGGACTAAACCGAACTTGATTTTGCTTGATGGCGGAGCAGGACATTTGAATATTGCTCGGCAGGCTTTGCGAAAGTATAAGCTAGAAATTCCAATTCTGGCTGTCGCTAAAGGGTCAACGCGCAAAAAAATTGATTTGCGGTCTTTTGGCAGTGTTCCAAAAATTTCGCAGGATTTAATCCAAAAAGTCAGAGATGAAGCACATCGATTTGCAATAGCTTATCATAAAAAATTAAGGAAGAAGATTTTTATGGAATAGTTAATTTATGCCAAAAATCCAAATCTCAAAAATCATTCGTTCCAAGAGAAAAAATATAGCGCTGGTAATTTCACACGATGCGACTCTAATCGTGCGCGCGCCAATGCGAACATCGCTTAGTTGCATTGAAAAATTAGTGGCAGAAAAAGGCGCTTGGATTGAAAGAAAAATGCAAGAATTCGAAAAGCGTCCGAAAGCGGCTAAAAAAACATTTGAAGTTGGAGAAGAATTTATTTATCTTGGAAAAGAATATAGTCTAGCGCTGACCAACGGACTAAAAATCGAAATTACCGAAGATCTTGAATTACTTTTTCCGCGTGTTTTTCTCTGGCGAGCGCGCACGCGAATGTTGGATTGGTATAAAAAACAAGCGCAAAAGGAAATTGCGGAGCGGACAAGAATAATCTCCGAAAAATTGAATCTCAAATATTCAACGCTCAAAATTTCCAATGCTAAAACAAATTGGGGATCGTGTGGGCCGAAAAATAGTTTGAATTTTAATTGGCGTCTCATTATGGCGCCGGAGAGTGTCGTTGCTTATGTCATCATTCACGAGCTGATGCATATCCTGGAAAAAAACCATTCACGGCATTTCTGGAACAAAGTCGCCACTGTGATGCCGGAATATAAACAAGCCAGAAAATGGCTAAAGGAAAATAGCAAGATTTTGACGTTGGAGTGATAAAATTAGTACTTGCCAAAACACAAAAACTAGTGTAAAATTTCTTCCTAGCAGCGGCTTTTCAAAAATGAACTAACTTTTTCTTTTTCTTTATTATGCCAAAAAACAAACCCAAAGATCGAAGTCGAATTATCGTGCGTGGAGCGCGTGTGAATAACTTGAAAAATGTTGATGTGGAAATTCCACGCGACAAACTGGTTGTGATTACGGGACTTTCCGGATCAGGCAAATCTTCCCTAGCATTTGACGCAATTTATGCTGAAGGCAATCGGCGCTATCTTGAAGGAATGTCTAGTTATGCGACGCAATTTTTAGATGTTTCGGCTAAACCCGATGTGGATAAAATTGAAAATCTCACCCCGACAATTTCCATTGATCAAAAAAGCATTGCGCGCAGTCCGCGTTCAACCGTGGGAACGCTTACGGAAATATATGATTATCTGCGTGTGCTTTATGCTAAAACTGGCATGCCACACTGTCCGCACTGCAAAACGCCTTTGGAAAAGATTACCAATTTAGAAGTATTGGGAGATATTTTGGATTCTCCTGATAAAACTAATATTGCGGTCCTTGCAAAGCTGAATGGCAAAGATCAGAATTTGAAAGAAAGATTAAAAAGTGTCAGTCAACTTGGTTATGCGCGAATTCGCATCAAGGGAAAAATAATGTCGCTTGCTGAAGCGCTCACACAAAATGAAGTGGAAACTGACGAGCCATGTAATGCTGAAATTGTAGTTGATCGCATTGTGCTGAATGTTAAAAATCCGGACCGAGAAAGAATTCTGGATTCAATCGAAACGGCTTTTAAGTTGGGCAAAGGCATGGCAGTAGTTGTGAAAGATAATGAGGCCGAAAAAATTTATAACCGCGACTTCGTGTGCAAAAAATGTTTTTTTGAAGTGGCGGACATTACGCCAAAACATTTTTCCTTTAATAGTCCTGAGGGTGCTTGTCAACATTGTTCAGGCCTAGGAGTGATTAAGGAAATTGACGAGGATCTTCTAATCCCAAATAAAAATCTTACCATGGCAGAGGGTGCAATCTTGTCGTGGAACAAATCCAATGGTCGTTCGAGTGTGCTTTCTAGCGGCAACAATATCTTGAAAATGCTGGGAGATAAATATGGATTTTCAATTGATGTTCCAGTGAAAAAAATCAGCCGGGAACATCTAAATATCGTGCTTTATGGTTCGAATGATCCAAAAATTATTTTCGAAGGTGTTATTCCGACAATGAAAAAGAAATATGAAGAATTAAATTCAAACTATCTCAAGAGCGAAATTGAAAAATACATGATCGAAAAAACTTGTCCGCTTTGTTTGGGCAAAAGGTTGAAAGGGGAATATCTTTCTGTCCTAGTTTCTGGAAAATCGATTGATCAGGTGGTGGATTTTTCCTTGTCTGATTTCTCTCAATTTTTGGAAGAGTTGGGAAAGACACACTTAAGTTCAGCGAAAAAAAATATAATTTTGCCACTAGTCAAAGAAATGAAAGCACGGAGTATTGCTCTTTCAAATGTCGGCCTGGGTTACCTATCACTTTCGCGCTCAGCTAATTCGATTTCCGGTGGCGAAGGACAGCGCATTCGCTTGGCAACACAAATTGGTTCGGAGCTTTCCGGTATTACTTATGTTCTGGATGAGCCTTCTATCGGGCTGCATAATCGTGATACGGAAAAATTAGTGGCGACAATGGAAGAACTTTGCGAAGCAGGAAATTCGTTGATTACGGTTGAGCACGATGAGCAAATAATTCGCAAAGCTGATTGGATTATTGATATGGGTCCTGGCGCTGGCGAAGAGGGCGGTGAGGTCATTTTTTCTGGAGATCTTCCGACGCTTTTGAAAGCTAAAACTTTGACAGCTCAGTATTTGAACGGCAAAAGGCATGTTGGAGAGAAGAAAAAAGCGCGCAAAGGTTCAGGAAAATTCATTAAGATTCTTGGCGCAACGGAGCATAACTTAAAAAACATTGATGTTAATTTGCCATTGGGAAAGTTTGTCTCGCTTACCGGCGTTTCAGGTTCAGGAAAATCAACTCTAGTAACGGACATTTTATCTAAAGCTCTGGCTAAACATTTTTTCAATACCAAGGAAGCTCCGGGAAAGCACAAAAAAATTAGCGGAATGGAAAATATCGATAAAGTGATCAGCATTAATCAATCACCAATTGGTCGAACACCACGCTCAAACGCGGCCACATACACTGGCGTATTTTCTCTTATTCGTGAATTATTTTCCGAAACAGAAGAGGCACATGCGCGAGGCTATGACGCGAGTCGGTTTAGTTTTAATATGAAAGGTGGGCGTTGTGAAGATTGTCAGGGTGAAGGAAAGAAGAAAATTGAAATGCATCTGCTTCCTGACGTATATGTGGCTTGTGAAACTTGTAGTGGGGCTAAATATAATCAAAGAACTTTGGAAATTGAATATCGTGGAGTGAATATTGCCCAAGTGTTAGATATGAGCGTGAGTTATGCTTTGGCTTTTTTTAGAAATTCCAAATTGGTAACGGAAAAGTTGACAACCTTGGAAAAAGTCGGTCTAGGCTATTTGAAATTAGGACAAAGTGCTGTTGATCTCTCTGGTGGTGAGGCACAAAGAATAAAGTTGGCCACAGAACTAGCTCGGCGTGCCACCGGAAAAACACTTTATATTTTGGATGAGCCAACCATTGGTCTTCATTTTGAAGATATCAGAAAACTTTTGGGAGTTTTGGATGCCTTGGTTGATAAGGGGAATACGGTGCTTGTGGTCGAACACAATGTTGATGTAATTCGCAATTCTGATTGGGTTATTGATTTGGGGCCGGAGGGTGGAATAGGTGGAGGAGAAATCGTGTTTGAAGGAATACCATTGGAGCTAAAAAAATGTCAGAAAAGTTGGACAGGTAAATACTTATAGTGGAATTAAAATTAATGCTTAGCCGAATTTCTCAAAATATTCTTGCTACCATTGCATACTATGATGTTTTAGACTATCCTCTGACGATTTTTGAATTGTGGAAATATTTGATTAAAAACACTGAATCAGAAATAGATGGTCAGGCGGAAAAAAAGATATTGCTTGCAGATATAATCAAGGAATTGGAAAGCGAGGATTTGAAAAAAAAATTTGAAACACATCGTGGTTTTTACTTTTTACCCAATCGCAAGGATTTGATTTATTCTCGCATTGAACGGAATAAAATTTCCGAAGATAAGTATAAAATTATCCGAAGAGTGGCTAAGTTGTTAAAGTTTATTCCCTACACCAGAATGGTGGCGGTTGCCGGTCGAGTGGCCATGAAAAATGCTGAGAAAAAGAGTGATTTAGATTTTCTAATTGTTTTTGAAAAAGGGCATATTTTTACGGGTAGATTTTTGACCGTGATCCTTCTTTCTATTTTAGGAAAAAGGAGAAGTGGTGGAAAAATAAAAAATAAAATTTGTCTCAATCATTTCCTGAGTACGGATTTTTCCGTTTCCGTGCAAGACCTGTTTTCTTCTCACGAGTATGTTTTTATGCTACCGATTTTTGGTTTTGAAGCTTATCGAAATTTTTTTATGAGGAATGTGTGGATAAAAAATTATCGGCCAAACTTCGACAATAAAATTCCGATTTTAAAAGAAGAAAAAGACAGTCGATTTTCAAAACAAGTCAGAAAAATTTTGGAAAAAATATTCTCTCTCCAATTTATCGAAAGCATTCTGAAAAAAATGCAAATAAGAAAGATAATCAAAAATCCAAAAACTCAAAGAACCGGCGGAGTGATAATCTATAGCGATGACGAGCTGGCTTTTTGGCCTGATTTTGAAAAACAAGGACCGAGAATTTTTGAAAAATTCAGGGAAAGGGTGGAGCAAATTAGCTAAAAGGTGCAAGTTTTATATTGAAAAATAACCCCTTGACGAATGAAATTATTTTTGCCAAAATAGAGTATGTTAGCACTCAGGATGTGAGATTGCTAAGATTAGCTAGATAACTAATAATTTTTTAAAAATAAACTTATGAGCAAAATTATCAAATTTGATGAAGACGCGCGAAAGAAGATTAGGATGGGAATTGATAAAGTGGCCGATGCCATAAAAATCACAATCGGACCGCGTGGTCGAAATGTAATTCTTGACAAAGGCTTTGGTTCACCGGTAATCACCAACGACGGAGTTTCGATTGCCAAAGAAATTGAATTGGAAGATAAATTTGAAAATATTGGGGCGGATCTCATAAAAGAAGTTGCCAATAAAACCAATGATACGGCTGGCGACGGAACGACAACTGCGACAGTTTTGGCGCAAGCAATTGTTAGAGAAGGCTCAAAACTTGTGGCAACCGGAATGAATCCAATTAGTATTCGGCGCGGAATTGAAGATGCAAAAAATGATGTTGTGGCGGAGCTCAAAAAGAATGCTAAAGCAGTTACTTCTAAAGAAGAAATTGCTCAAGTGGCAACCATTTCAGCGGAAAACGTGGAAATGGGTAAAATGATTTCCGAAGTGATTTCTCAGGTTGGAAAAGATGGTGTCGTGACGGTTGAAGAATCGCAAACTTTCGGGCTAGAAAAAGAATTGGTGGAAGGAATGAGTTTTGATAAGGGATATATTTCTCCTTACATGATAACAAACAGCGAATCATTGAAAGCGGAAATGAAAGATGCCTATATCATTATTACGGATAAAAAAATTTCAACCGTGGCGGAAATTCTGCCTGTTTTAGAAAAAATTACTGCTGGTGGAAAAAAAGATATTGTGATTATAGCGGAAGATGTTGATGGCGAAGCGTTGACAACGTTAGTCGTGAATAAATTGCGCGGAACTTTGAATGTTCTTGCGGTTAAGGCTCCGGAATTTGGGGATAATAAAAAAGCAATTCTCGAAGATATTGCGATTATTACCGGAGGCAAAGTAATTTCCGAGGAATTGGGGATGAAAATGGAAACCGTAGAGCTTAATATGCTTGGGCAAGCTTCAAAAATAATTTCCACCAAAGATTCAACCACAGTTGTTTCTGGAAAAGGAAAGAAAAAAGAAATTGAAAATCGAGTGGCACAAATTAAAAAACAGCTAAGTGCCAGTGAGAGTAAATGGGATAAAGAAAAACTGCAAAAAAGATTGGCTAAAATTTCCGGTGGTGTAGCAGTGATTAAGGTTGGGGCGGCCACCGAAACTGAGCTGACTTATATGAAACATAAAATGGAAGACGCACTTTCAGCTACTCGCGCGGCTTATGCCGAAGGGATCGTGGCTGGTGGCGGAGTGGCCCTTTTACGAGTCGCAACTAACTTATTGGTTAAAATGAAAAGTGATAAGCCAACTCGCAAATTTCAGGAAGAGAATTTGGAATATAACGTTGGGTATAAAATGCTTCTTGGTGCTTTAGGGGAGCCAGCTAAGCAAATTGTTATAAATGGTGGGCAGAAAGATCCCGGGGTAGTTGTTTATGAAATCACTAAAAACAAAGGTGTTAACTTCGGCTTTGATGCAAATAGTGGCGAATATGTTGCGGATATGCTAAAAGCTGGAATTATTGATCCAATGAAAGTTACCCGGGTGGCCTTGGAAAATGCCGTTAGTATTGCTTCGATTTTTCTCACAACTCAAGTTGCAATTGCGGATAAGCCGGAGAAGAAGGAATCAGGCATGGGAGGAGGAATGGGAATGCCGGGAATGGGAGGTATGGGTGGGATGATGTAGCGAGATTGAAATATTGAAATATTGAAATATTGAAAAAACTATTACAGAGACACTAACGCGGTGTCTCTGTTTAGTTTTGTTTTTTTGTGGTATAATTTAAGTGTAATAGGCAAAAAGAAAAAATAAAAATTTATGTGGATTGTGAATGATTTAAATTTGAAAAAGCAGGCGCGTGATTTGGGCGTTAATTTTTGGCAAACTCCCGGGTTTCTTTTTATTATGCTGGGTGTTATTGCGGTAGTCATTATGACTGCCACTTTCTATATTTCCAAAAATTATGATAGTCCGGAACTTTTGGTTTTAGCGGAAAGTTTTGTAGTTATTGTAATTTTGGTCATAGGGAATCTTGTGATTAAAATGGTGGAGCAGATAATCAAGCTGAATAAAATGAAGAGTGAATTTGTTTCGGTTGCCTCGCATCAATTGCGCACACCGCTTTCTGCCATTAGATGGGAAACTGAGCTTTTGCTCTCTAAATTTCGCAAAGAATCAGTTAGCGGAAAACAGCGCCAAAGCATCGAAAACATCAATACTTTGAGTGGCAAAATGACGAGACTCATAAATGATCTTTTGGATGTGGCGAGAATTGATCAGGGTCGTCTGATTATTAAAAAAATGCCTGTAAATGTAGTGGCGATCATTGATGAAGCATTGATAGGAGTCAGTGCTGTAACTAAGACTAGAAATATCGAATTAATTTTTAAAGATAAGAAAAAAATTCCTCTTATCTTTGGTGATCCGGAAAAACTGAGGATGGTAATTGAAAACTTATTGGATAATTCCATCAAGTATTCCACTAATTATGGGAAAATTGAAATAAAACTTTCCAAAAAAGGCGATTTTGTGACTTTTAACATTAAGGATAATGGTGTTGGAATTCCTCTTGAGCAACATAGCAGAGTTTTTGATAAATTTTTTCGCAGTGATAATATTGTTAAATATCAAACTGAAGGAACTGGATTAGGGCTTTATATCGCCAAGAACATAGTTGAGCAATTGGGTGGAAGGATTTGGTTTAACTCTGTGGAGGGGCTGGGATCGATTTTTAATTTTTCTGTTCCAATAAACATAAAGAGTAAAAATTAATTAAATAAAGGATAAGAATATGACAAAAATATTGATTGTCGAAGATGAGCCGATTTTAAATAAGGCCTTGAGTGAATTTCTAACCGAGGCTGGCTTCAATGTCCTGAATGCGTTCGATGGTGAGGAGGCGATAGAATTGACCAAGACGAAAAAACCGGATTTGATCCTTTTGGATATTATTTTACCTAAAAAAGATGGCTATGAAGTTCTGGATGAATTAAGGGCTGATAAAAAAATAAAAAAAATACCAATCATTTTACTGACTAATCTTGAGAGCGCGGAAAATATTCAAAAAGCTTTTGACAGAGGCGCGACAACCTATCTTGTTAAATCAAATTATAAATTAGAAGATATTATTAAAAAAATAAAAGAAGTATTGGGACAGGAAAAACA
>CAIMLT010000014.1 GCA_903842445.1 uncultured bacterium | reverse complement strand
GCCTTTTTTCAAATCAAAAACCGAGAGAGCTATTTCAGGTAGCATCTCTGTTTTGGAAAACCAGCCCAATTCCCCATCACTTTTTGCGCTTTCTCCTTCGGAATATTTCTTAGCCACACTGGCAAAATTATTTTTTTCATCCAATTCTTTCAGCGCTAGTTCAATTCTATGTTTTGCGTCAACTCTTGTCTCATCTTTTTCTCGAATATTTTTAAATAACTTTTCTTTGTACATATCGGGCTTGACAATGTTTTCTTCAAAATCAGCTATGGTCCATCCATAAAGTCTGACTAGGTTGTTTCTGAGATATTCCTCACTGCCATATTCTTGCATTTTTCTGGAAACTTCTTGGGAAATATCTTCTTTATTTATCGCAAGACCTCTATTTTTGGCCTCATTTTCGATAAGCTTATCCTCAATTAATTTATTGAGAATATTTTTTTCCTTAATTTTTAGTCTTTTTTTGCCATCCTCAGTTGCAAAATCAACGCGCATATTGAGGTCGGAGAAATCTTGATTTTCATAAAACATCCTGGCCGATTTTAGCTGACTTTTCAACTTGCTTTCAGTTATAATATTCGTTCCCCAACTGGCGACAGGATAAGGAAAGATGATTGCAGTTTTTTTGGTTAGTTGATTATCCAAGTCAAAACCATAAATTAGAATTGCTATAACTATCAAATAAGTAATCAAAAAAACAATCAGGCCTAGTATTGCGGATATGGGTTTAATCTTTTTTTCGTGGGATTTTTTTTTGCATAACCTTTAATACTTAAAAAAATAGTTCCACCATTTTTGTGCATTAGATTGTTTGATTAATAATTCTTGTGCGGGTGGCGCAGATTCGTTCTCTAATTTTTTTTGAGTCATTCCGGGATCAATAATTACCACACTTTCTTTTGGATCTTGGAGATTCAGTTTGTCGCGAATTTCTTTTTCTTGATAATCGCGTCCCTCCAAATAGGCAATTTTGTCAGCCAAATGCATATTATCGCCCTGGATTTTTTTGGCCTCTTCTTGCAGTTTTGTAATTTCATCTTGCACTTGATTTTTTCGATAAGTTTCTCGAGAAATTGCCAAAAAAATAAACACAACAGCTACACAGCCGAGAAAAATTATGATTCGAATCAGCCACGAATTTTCTTTATCGTTACTATTACGCATAGAGTTGGCGCGCCATTATTCGCCTAACATTGAAAGCGCCGGCGCAATCGTAAGTGCCACCATTGAAAGCACGGCCAGAATGGAAATTACCACCCAAATTTTATATATTTTTTTGTTGCGTTTTTTAAAACTCATATAAACATAATAACAAATTTTTGATTAGAATACAAATTAAATTATTTTTTTAACACCGCCAAAAAAGCTTCTGATGGAATGGTAACCTTGCCAATAGTTTTCATTTTTTTCTTGCCTTTCTTTTGCTTTTCCAAAAGCTTTCTTTTGCGCGTGATATCGCCACCATATAATCCACTGATCACATCTTTGCGAAAGGCTTTGACGGTTTCGCGAGCAAGCACT
>CAIMLT010000013.1 GCA_903842445.1 uncultured bacterium | reverse complement strand
GGGACGAACGAAAAAAGAAAGCAGGCAATGATTGATGAAATTTTGCAACTTAATAAAATGAGTAAATAAAAGAATTTATATTTTAATAATATGCAAACAAAAATAATTTATATTCAAGGCATGCATTGTGTCAGTTGTGAAAAATTGCTGGATGATGAATTGGGAAATATTTCAGGTGTGGTGGCTGTTCGGGCTGATCGAAAAAAAGAAATCGTTGAAATTGATTATGATAAAGCTGAACCAAATTTTTCTGAAATTAAGAAGATAGCGGGGAAATTTGGTTATTCTGCATCACAGCAAAAAGAAGCTAAGCCTGTTGACGATTCAAATAAAAGTTCTTGGCGAGATTGGCTGTGGGCTTTAGGCGTTGTTTTGCTGATTATTTTTGGCTTTAGGTTGTTGGAAAGTTCTAGTTTAGGACAAAAAATAGGTGTAACTAGTTCTGGTGTTGATTTCGGCACAGCGTTTCTGATTGGACTAGTTGCTTCTGTTTCCAGCTGCTTGGTTGTAGTCGGCTCGGTTGTGATCGCGCTTTCGGAAAAATACAAAGGAGAAAAAAATGGATTTTTAGGGGGCGTCATGAAACCAAACTTATTTTTCCATTTTGGCCGACTTGGTGGGTTTCTTGTGCTAGGTGGATTGCTTGGAATGATTGGTGGCGGGATAAATATTAGTGGTAATTTTGTCGCAATCTATATTATAATCATCGCTATTGTGCTTGCTATTCTTGGTTTGAATATTTTGGGACTATTTCCTGATATTGCCAGTATTGGTTTTTCCATGCCGAGATTTTTTAGCGTGCCATTGGGCAAACTGAAAAAATCGGAAAATCCAGTTGCGCCATTTATTTTAGGCATAATGACCTTCTTTCTGCCCTGTGGTTTCACACAAAGCATGCAAATTATTGCAATTGCTTCCGGCAGTTTTATGCGAGGAGCGTTGGGGATGTTTCTTTTTGCACTTGGCACAGTTCCATCTCTTTTGGTGCTAGGCGTAACAACCTCCTGGAGTAAGAATAAAAATACGGCAATTTTTCAAAAAGTGGCGGGGATTTCAATTTTGCTTTTTGCTTTTTATACTTTTAATTCCGGATTGGCGTTGGTTGGGGCGATGGAAAATATATTTAGTAATTCTAGCAATAAAAAAGAACAAATAGAAAGAGGGAGGGTTGATTCTATTGAGCAAACAATCGAAATGCATGTAACTAGTGCGGGTTTTTCTCCAAGCGTTTTGCATCTGAGAAGAGGCGTGCCGGTGCGTTGGGTGATCAAGGGCGATGCAATTACTGGCTGCACAAACAAAATCATTGTCCCAAGCCTGGGAATTTCACGGGCATTGGTTTCTGGTGATAACATTGTCAACTTCATTACAGATAAAATTGGTGAAGTTCATTTTAGCTGCTGGATGGGAATGGTGCGTGGGAAGTTCATCATAGAATAATAGAAGCGGTTTTAAATTTTTAAATTTGAAAAATGTATGTCAACAAAAAAAATTATTTTTGAAATTACCGGGATGACTTGTGCTAGTTGCTCGGCGAGCAATGAGCGGGCGCTTTTGAGGGTGCCAGGAATTGAAAAAGCTTCTATAAATTTTGCAACAAAAAAAGCACTGGTTGAATATGACAACGAAGCTATCGGCGAGATGGACGTGAAAAAAATTATTCTCTCCAATGGCTATGGAATAGCCCAGGAGAATTTTCGCAGATATCAAATAATCAATAAGTATGCTCAGTATAAAAATGAGCTTTTTGGCAACATAAAAGTGCGCCTTATTTTATCGGTACTTTTTTCTTTGCCACTTTTTTTGGCGATGTTTTTTGATATTAAATCCGGATTTCTAATTTTGAGAATCGATTTTGTTATGTGGGTGCATATAATCTTGGCTACGCTTGTGGTTTTTGTTTTGGGTTGGCCTTTTCATTGGATGGCTTATAAGCAAGCAAAAAAAAGAGAGGCAAATATGGATACATTGATTTCCATGGGAACTTTAGTTGCTTATTTCTTTAGTCTTTGGGCGGTGTTCTGTGGGCAAAAAAATTACTTTGAAACAGCGGCGGTGATTATTATGTTTATTCTTTTGGGAAAATATCTTGAAGATATCAGTGTACAAAAAACCGGAGAGGCAATGCGACGGCTAATGGAATTGGGTGCTAAGCGCGCACGGATTATTGTGAGTGGCGAAGAAAAAGAAGTTGGAATTGCTGAGCTTAAAATTGGTGATGTGGTAGTTGTGCGACCGGGTGAAAAAATTCCTCTGGATGGTTATGTTGTTGAAGGTGAGTCGGAGGTTGATGAATCAATGCTCACCGGCGAGTCGCTTTTAGTAGAAAAAAAAGTGGGTGATTATGTTTTTGGAGCGGTGCTTAATGAAGATGGAATTCTCAAGGTGCGTGTAGCGCAGACAGGAGAAGGCACGGCGCTTGCCCAGATTATTCGAACGGTTGAAGAGGCACAAAACTCAAAGCCACCGATTCAAAAGCTAGTTGATAGAGTGGCACGAATTTTTGTTCCAATAGTTCTTTTTCTCACGCTTGGCACTTTTCTCGGCTGGTTTTTTTTAACAGAGAGAGATCTCCAAGCAGTGATTTATGCTGTTTCAGTGCTTGTCATTGCCTGTCCGTGTGCACTTGGCCTTGCAACGCCAACTGCAATTATGGTTGGTGCGGGACGCGGAGCCAGGCGGGGAATTTTATTTAAAAGTGGGGAAAGCTTTGAACGGATAAAAGATATTTCAGTGGTTATCTTTGATAAAACTGGAACATTGACTAATGGCAAACCGGTAGTGAAAAAAGTTTTGAAAAATCCCAAGGTGAAAGAACTTGATTTTTTGGAGCTGGCCAATATTCTTGCACTTAATTCTCAACACCCTTATTCCAAAGCGGTTGTGGCCTATGCGGATAAGCTGAATTTAATAGCTAGTGGGCAAAAAATTAAAAATATTAAAGAAGAAAAAGGCCGAGGTCTTTCTGGATTAGACAATTTGGCGAGAAAAATTCTCTTGGGTAATGCAAAAATTATTGCGGAAAATAATTTAAACAGCCAGTGGATTGCGCAAGTAGAAGCTGATCCAAAAAATCAAGCTGGAGCACTTTTATTTGTGGCGTGTGGTGAAATCGTGCTTGGTGCGTTCCTTATTGAAGATGAAATTCGCAATGAAGCCAAGGAAGTCATCGAGATGCTGAAAAAAATGCGTTTAAAAGTTGGAATAATTTCCGGTGATCGTCAGGTGGTGGCGGAGGTAGTGGCCAAGCGATTGGGTATTAAAAATGTAATTGCCAATGTTTTGCCACATGAGAAGCTGGAGGTAATTCAAAAACTGCAGGCGCAAGGGGAGAAAATAATTTTTGTAGGTGATGGAATCAACGACGCACCGAGTCTCATCCAAGCTGATCTTGGAATTGCAATGGGTAGCGCCATGGATATAGCCAAAGAAGCTGGGCAGATTGTGATGCTTGAAAATAACCTTAAAAAAGTGGTGGAAGCAATTTTAATTTCCAGAAAAACTTTTCGGGCAATTAGGCAGAATTTATTTTGGGCTTTTTTCTATAATATCGTGGCAATTCCACTTGCAATGTTTGGCTTTCTCACGCCAGCCATTGCCGCTGCCGCAATGTCTTTCAGCTCGGTTTCAGTTGTGCTTAACAGTCTTAGGGTTTCAAAATAGAAAGTTTTGAATTAAGAAATTTACGCATAAAAAATATCCAACTCACCTGTGGATAACTCTTTTTTTTGGCTTGTAATATGCCTCTTGTCAGAAATTTAGCTTGTGGTATAATTCTATTGTGTTACACTATATGTAGTATAAAAAGAGAAAAAAGTATGAATTGTCCATTTTGCAATAACACCGAAACGAAAGTAGTTGATTCCAGGGAGACTAATGAAGGAAAGATCACGCGCAGGCGACGGGAATGTCTGAAGTGCGAGGCTCGTTTCAGTACTTACGAAGAAGTTGAGCTTTTGCGTCTTCTGGTGATTAAGCGAAGTGGTGCAAAAGTTGATTATGTCAGATCGAAAATCGAAACCGGAGTGAGAAAGGCACTGGAGAAACGCCCAGTCTCAGAGGAAAAGATCTCCAAGTTTATTGGTGAAATTGAATATGAAATAAGAGCAAAAGAGAAGCCGGAAATCACCTCCCGCGAAATAGGCAAAATAATTCTCAAAAAACTGCGTGAACTGGATGAGGTGGCCTATGTGCGGTTCGCCAGTGTTTATAAATCATTTGCCAATATTGAAAGTTT
This sequence comes from uncultured bacterium, assembly GCA_903842445.1. Lineage (GTDB taxonomy): Bacteria > Patescibacteriota > Minisyncoccia > Moranbacterales > UBA2206 > UBA9630. The sequence continues at coordinate 6,619 of CAIMLT010000013.1, read as the reverse complement.
CAAACGCGAGTTGGATACGTTTGATAAGTAATCTATATGAATGTGTGAATATTTAAATAATATTTTTTGGGGGGATAATTGAAATAAAAAATAACAAAAACTGTATGGCAAAAAAAGTTAAAAAAGGGGGAAAGAAAATTAACGCGAAAAAAGTAGTAACTGCTAAAAAAGCGGTGGTTAGCGTTGTGAAAAAAGAAGTCGCTAATGCGAGTGAGATCAAAAAGGTCATCAAGCGAAACGGTACGGTGGTTAATTTCAATGAAAGTAAGATTACGAAAGGCGTGGCTAAAGCGCTTTTGGCAACGAATGAAGGGGCGGTGGAGGATGCTAAAAAAGTGACGGAAAAAGTAGTAAAACTTTTAGGCAGAAAGCACAAAAAAGGTTATGTGCCGGAAATTGAAGAAATTCAGGATCTCGTGGAGAGAGTGCTGATGATTTTGGATTTTGAAGAAACCGCCAAGGCCTACATTCTCTATCGTGAACAGCACAGAAAGGTGCGTGAAGCCGAGCAGTCATTAGATGAGGCAGTTAACCTGGTAGATAAATATATCCAGGAAATCGATTGGAAGGTGAAAGAAAATGCCAATATGGCCTATTCTCTTCAGGGTCTAAATAACTACATTTCTTCTATTGTTAGTTCAAAGTATTGGATGAATCGAGTTTATACGAAAGCGATTCGCGAAGCCCATGAAGGCGGTGATTTTCACATTCATGATTTGCAGCTCTTGGCTGCTTATTGTTGTGGCTGGGATTTGCAGGATTTATTGCGTCGTGGTTTTACCGGCGTTACCGGAAAAGTCGCTTGTAAGCCGGCAAAACATCTTGGTTCAATTTTAGGGCAAATGGTTAATTTTACCTATACAACACAAGGCGAGGTGGCTGGAGCGCAAGCTTTTTCTAATTTCGACACCCTGCTTGCTCCTTTTGTTCGTTATGATAAGTTAACTTATGATCAAGTGAAGCAAGAAATTCAATCCTACGTATTCAATATGAATGTTTCAACGCGCGTGGGGTTTCAAACTCCATTTTCCAACATCACAATGGACATTACTTGTCCTAAAAATTTGAAAAGCGAGGCGGTGATATTTGGTGGTTTTCCCCAGAAAGAAACTTATGGCGAATTTCAGGAAGAGATGAATATGATCAATCGGGCTTTTGCCGAAGTGATGACAGAAGGAGATGCTAATGGACGAATTTTCACTTTCCCGATTCCGACCTATAACATCGGCAAAGATTTTGATTGGACGGATAAACGTTTCGATGCGATCTGGGAAATGACAGCTAAATATGGAATTCCATATTTCGCCAATTTTGTAAATTCTGATATGGATCCGGATGATGCTCGCTCGATGTGTTGCCGGTTGCGCTTGGACAATCGCGAATTGCATAAGCGCGGAGGCGGATTGTTTGGTGCCAATCCACTAACAGGATCGATTGGAGTGGTAACCATTAATTTGCCTCGCTTGGGACATATAGCAGGGAGCAAGAAAGAATTTTATGAGAAGTTGAATTATTTAATGGATTTAGCGCGGGAAAGTTTGGAAACAAAAAGAACAATGGTGGAGAAGTTGACCGAAGGCGGACTTTATCCTTACACAAAATTTTATTTAGCTCCGATTAAAATGCGACGTGGACAATATTGGGCGAATCATTTTTCAACGATTGGTCTTGTTGGCATGAATGAGGCTTTGCTTAATTTGATTGATAAGGATATTACTACCGTAGCTGGACAAAAATTAGCGGAAGAAATTCTTTCTCATATGAGAAAAAGAATCATTGGTTATCAAAAAGAAACTGGCAATCTTTATAACTTAGAGGCTACTCCTGCTGAAGGCACATCTTATCGCTTAGCCAGGATGGATCGTAAAAAATATCCGGAAATAATTTTTGCTAATGACAAGAATGTAAGAGAGAAAAACGCCGAACCATATTACACTAACTCCTCTCAATTGCCTGTGCAACATACTGAAGATATTTTTGAGGCGCTTGATCTTCAGGATAAATTACAAACCAAATATACCGGAGGAACAGTTTTGCACGGATTTTTGGGAGAGCGGATTTGGGATATTGAAACGACCAAGCAACTGGTGCGCAAAATTGCTGAAAATTATGCCTTGCCCTATTTCACCCTGACGCCAACTTTTAGCATCTGTCCGGTACACGGCTACATTAATGGCGAACATCCATATTGCCCTAAATGCGTCGTGGAACAAAAGGCGGAGGTATATTCTCGCGTTGTAGGTTATATCCGACCGGTGGAGCAATGGAATAATGGGAAAAAAGAAGAGTTCTGCGATCGCAAAGAGTTTAAGGTAAAAAATAAATAATTTTAAATAAAAAACAATAACTAATAACTAAAAAGTTTTATCGGATGAAATTAAAAATTACATTCGACAAGATCAAAATAATATGCAAAAACATATTTGCCACGATTGTGGCCGTGAATTGGAAAATAATGAAGAGTTTATGAACTATCTTGTAGAAGGCAGGGAATTTATTAAATGCAAAATATGCCATGAGGCAGATTCGGTTTTGCGTAATTTTCAAAAGACGGAAGTTTATTCTCGCGTGGTGGGTTATATTCGTCCAGTAGCCCAGTGGAATGGCGGTAAACAGGCAGAATTTGATGATCGCAAGGAATTTAAGATGGATGAGGCGGCTTGTTGCTGCTGATAGCGGAAAAGATGGCAGGGCAATTTTGTTTTTTAGCAAAATTGCCCTGATTTTTACTAAAACAATATGAACATAGGTGGTCATCAAAAACTAACCTTAATTGATTTTCCTGGGCACCTAGCGACCACTATTTTTACTGTTGGTTGTAATTTTCGTTGTCCATTTTGCCATAATCCGGAATTGGTTTTTGGTGCCGGTATTAAAGCATTAGACACGGAAAATAAGATGGAGCAAGAATTTTTTGCATTTTTGAATAAAAGAAGGGGCAAGCTCGAAGGAGTTTGTATTACTGGTGGTGAGCCAACTTTGCAACCAGATCTAATTGAATTTATAAAAAAAGTTCGAGCAATGGGATTTCTAATCAAGCTGGATACGAATGGAGCGAGACCGGATGTTTTGAAAAGGCTATTAGATTTAAAATTATTGGATTTTGTCGCAATGGATATTAAAAATCAGCTTGGACGCTACTCCGAAACGGTTGGGGTGAAGGTTGACACCGAGCGGATAAAGCTAAGCGCGGAACTGATCAAAAATAGCCGTTTGCCATATGAGTTTCGCACCACTGTTGTGCCGGGAATTCATACGGAAGAAGATTTTTTAGAAATAGCGAAATGGTTAATTGGAGCAAGATCTTATTATTTGCAAGAATATCGTGAAGACGTGATTTTGGATAATAAGTTAAAGCAGAAAACCAGAAACAATAAAATTGATTTGGAAAGAATTAAAAGTTTAGTTGAAAATAACTTCGGTAAAATGGGTGTTAGACGCTAAGAGAGGATTATGTTATAATTCTTTGAAGATATGCTTGGGTTATTATTATAAAATCGAAGATGATGGCAAGGAAGTATTTATGCAAAAACATATTAATAAAATTTTAATTTTTATAGTCAATGTCCTTCTGATGGTAATCGCTGTTTTAGTGATTAAGATGCAGGATCAAAAAAATTTAGCAATCAAGATCATCACGGATTCAACGCTTGAGCCACTTGATTCTAAAATTTTAAACACGCAAAATGCTATTTCCACTGATCGGGAAAATAAATTGCGTGAGCTGAATAGCACGCCACAAGCATTGCAAACTAAGCAAATTACGACTACAACAAACACAGCAGTAACAAAGCCGAACGCATCAACTTCAAGTAGTCGAACAACAAGAAAATCGTAGTATACTATGAGAAGAAAAGGTAAAATTTATTTATTGAGTGCGCTTATGTTGTTCGTCTTTATGACTTCATCTTATTTTGTTGTAGCTGATGATGATGAAGACGATGATGATGAGGAGGAGCATTCTTCAGCGAGTGATTCAGGCAACAGTTCAAACAATGGATCAACAAAGACTGAAATAACAACAAATATCAACACAAAAACAATAGTTCAAAAAGACAGTGATGGCGATGGGCTTTTGGATGAAAAAGATCCGCATCCAACTATCCCGGAAATATACATAGTAGCAGATGATGATGTAAACGGTATCGTTGACCAATTTGAAAAATAATCGGATGGAAAAAGAGTTTAAAGCCTTGGGGACAGATATTTATTTTCAGCTAGTTTGCGACGAGAGCTTAAAAGAAAAGGCGAGACAAAATTTAATGGCAGCGCAGGCATTTTATTTTTTGGCCGAAAAGATTTTTAGTCGTTTTGATGGAAACAGCGAGTTGAGTAGGCTCAATCAGAATCTGGGAAAATTTTTGAAAGTCTCTCCGCATTTTTTGGCGGTAGCAAGAAAAATAATTGATTGGCATAATTTAAGTGAGGGAATATTCGATCCGCGAGTGATTGGAGTTTTGGAAAAATTCGGTTACGTGAAAGATTTCAAGCAAATTGAATTTTTCTTTGATGCTATTCCGAAAAATGATGTTTTCGGAATTATGACTAATGATTTGGCAGATGATTTGATAATTCGGGACGGAGAAATATTATTTAATCAGCGGATGGATTTTGCTGGAATTGCCAAGGGCTATATCACAGACATGGCTGGTGAAATGCTAAGGTCGGCAGGCTTTGAAAATTTCCTCCTTGATTCTGGCGGGGATATGCTGGCGAAGGGCGTTGATTCAAGAGGAGAAGATTGGAAAATTGATATTGAAGGAATTGCAGTGGAAAAAATATTATTGGTTTTGAGAAACGAGGCTGTTGCCACTTCAGGCATCGGAAAGCGAAAGTGGCAAAGTGGAGAAAAAAGATTTCATCATCTGATTGACCCAAAAAATCCGGAAAATTTTTCTTTTGACCTACAATCAGTTACTATCATAGCTAAAACAGCCGAAGAGGCAGATTTTTGGGCCAAGGTATTATTTCTCAAAGGTAAAGTTGATGGAAAAAAGTTGGCATTGGAAAATAAACTGAAGGCCATTTTTTTAGATTATCGCAGTAATGTTTGGGTTTCAAGTGAGATGAAAAATAATATTCAATAAAAATATGAAAAAGCGGCTAGTTATTTTTATAATAATCATGCTAGGCTTACGCCTTACGGTTGCCTTGGCCGAGGAATTAAAAGTAGATTATCAAAACAATCCTATTATTGATGGTGATTTGGATGGCTTGACTGATGAAGGTGAGAAGCAAATCTATAAAACAGATCCCAATCTTGCAGATACGGATGGTGATGGCATGTTTGATGGAGCGGAGGTGATTAATAAAACTGATCCTTTGAATAGTGTGAGTCCAAGCGCGGTTCAGAATATAATTATACGTGAATATCCAGAGAATGAGCCGGAAAAATGGTCATGGTATCTTTCGCGAGCTGGTGGTCTTATTTCTTTTTTGCTCCTGTATTTTTCAATTTTTTTTGGTGTTGCGATTCGTTTTCCAGTCTTGCGAAAAATTATTCAGCCGATTGAGTCTCTTAATTTTCATGCCTGGATTTCCTTTCAAGCACTAATTTTTGTTCTTATTCATTCGCTGGTTCTTCTTACGGATAAATATCTTGCTTTTAGTTTTAAAGATATTTTTGTGCCTTTTGCTTCGACACTTAATCCGGAGATGGTAACACTTGGTGTGCTGGGGATGTATTCAATGATTGCCATCATCATCACTTCTTACTTTCGCAAGTATATTTCTCGACGTATTTGGCGGGCTACGCATTTTCTAAATATTGCGCTCTATGCGGTTGCTTTTTTGCATGCTTATTATTTGGGCACGGATTTGAAATCAGGAATTGCGCGAGAAATTTTTTTGGGAATGAACATTTTGCTTTTAGGGCTGATGCTGGCGAGCCTTTTTCTAAAAATGAAATCAGTTTTTGCTTCCAAGAATAATGAAATTAAATAATTTTTTTCGTGTCATCCCCGCACCAGTTTCACGAGCATAAACTCCGGCGAGGATTTAGTGGAAAGGCGTTATTTCCATAGTCAATCTAAACATTATTAGGCTAATCTAGCTAAGTTAGTTTCATACTAGATTCCCTGCCTATCGGCAGGCAGGCCACATTCGCAGAAATCACAAATGCAAATCAAATGCGAATTTATATAAAAGTTATCCCGCGTTCTTCGCAAAATAAGATTGAAAAAATCAGCGAGGGCGAATATCGCGTCAAACTAACAGCACCACCAGTGGATGGAAAAGCTAATGAAGCATTAATAGAGTTATTGGCCGAATATTTTAATGTCTCCAGAACGGCCATTTTAATCGTTGGTGGAAAAAGCATGCAAAAAAAGATAATTGATGTGAGTATGCGGTAGTTTGAAATTTTTTCAGAATATTTTCATGAACAAAGCGAAAATATTTTTGTTGTTTTCTTTGAGTTTCATTACGGGTATTTTTATTGCGTCGTTTTTTTATCCGGATTTTTTTTCTGCGATTTTTGTTTATCTGGCTTTGCTTTTTGCCATAATTATTTTCTTTGTTTTCTATAAAAATAAAAATGCCATACTAATTACTTTGGCAATTTTAATGTTTGTTTTTGGTTTTTATCTGACGGAGAAAAAAATTGATAAAATAAATTTAT
>CAIMLT010000012.1 GCA_903842445.1 uncultured bacterium | reverse complement strand
ATTAGTGCCACTTGCGCAACTGCCTGATATCGTTGGAGCGGCAGGAGATCTGGTGGCGATGCAAGATGCACTGGTTCCACCATTTGTTCCAGCGCAAGTCCAGGTGGTTGAGCTTCCGGCAGATGGGAAAGTTGGATCAGTTGTCGGAGCGGTGCCGGCCAAGCAGAAGGAAGTGTCGGACCAAGTTGTTTCAGTGGTATAATCCTTTTTTTTGTCTCCGCAGGCGCCATTTACAGGGCAGACTGCCACACTACAGCTTTGATTTGTATATGACCCAGACAATGTTCCGTTGGTGCAAGTTCGAGTTTCGCTGGCGCAAGTTGAACCGCAAGCGACGGATGAAGATTGATAGGCTGTTACGGATGAACCGCTGGCGATAGTGCCACCCCAAGGGAGAGTGCAGGAAGCAGCAGAAACGGTATATGGGATACTGATATCATCCTGGACAAAAGAAAGAGCACCAGCAAAATTAAAAATGGCCGCATAATTTCCCGGGGTTACTTGTGCGTTAATTGTTGTCTCGGCATTCACCTTGCCACCACCATCAACGGCTCTATTTATAATTTTCTCATTTTCATTATTTATGGTAACAGAAATAACAACAGCCCAACTCGCATTATCACACCCAGATACGGTTGCATTGGCATAGGCAGTTATACCCTCACCTGGAGCGTAAGACGACTTGTCAAGCGATACTGTGCCAAAGTAATTCCCTGTATTATAGGTATCTGCCTTCACCTCGCCACCAAACAAAAATACTCCACCCATTGCCAGCAAAACCAATAACAGCTGAGACATTCTACGTTTTTTAATAAAGATAATGATCAAAAAAATAACAAGGACAAAAACAACTAGAGCAATAGCATAGTTAACTGTTTTATCCTTCTGCGCTTTAGCGGTTGCTGTTTTCGGCACATTTTGACTAATTAAAGTATAGGTTTTTTGATCTAAAACGCTTCCCTTCTCATCCTGAAGACTAACAATAATTTTTGGATTGACACAATTAGCAGTAATTGGTAGAGCATAATCAACAATGGTTATCTTGCTATCCAACTCTTTTTTACTCTCGGCAATACAACTTTTTCCTGCATCGCTTTGGATAACTGTATTGATAAATACTTTTCCATTACTAGTCGCTTCCAATCTAGAATTAGGAAAGTTATCTGCAGAAGCCGACCAAAAAAATGAGGCCTTGGCGATTTCGCCTTGTGTATAATAGTTTTTATCTAATCTAAGGTTTTGGATTGTAGCACTAAAACCACGCAGGACATAATGGAAAACCACCTGATTGGAGATGGCAGTAGCATCATTAGTGTTTAAAGTTAAAACGGCATCGAAAGCTTGCGGAATCTGAGCTTTGGGTAGCGTCAGAAAAACTGTTTTCTTCTCTTTAGTTTTTAAAGTAATCGCCGGCTGTATTTCATTGTTGTCCGCAACAACTTTACCATAAGTAGTGCGCCAATGAGTAATGAATTTAGGAACAACGGTCGAACTATGAGCAGAATGATTAACAAGATCACAAGTGGCAATAAGGTTTTCCTCGCTTCTGATATCTACCCCTTGCTCTAGGGCATACTTTTTGTCTCCAGCCTCACCTTGCACTTTAAGATAGCAACTATTTCTTACTATTTCCACATATTGATTATCACCCTTGAGAGAAATTTCCCCTGCCTTATTCAACGCCAGCATCAGCCCGTTTTCATTTTTAGAAATTATCCATATTTGATAAGTGCCTTGCAGATAGGCAGGAGCGACATATTCTATGGCTTTCTTAATTGTTTGGTTAATGCCCAAGCTAATGACTTCCGGGTATATTTTTTCGTCTGCAATATATTGAATCTTATCTTGCTTGACCAGTTGCACAGCATATCTGACATCCGGCTGAACGAGTTCTCGATTAGACAAATCAAAAGTCAGTTTAATATTATTTTTGTCCTGAGAAGCTATCTTGGCATCATAAATATTGACTGTGGCAACAATAGTTTTTGCTTGATTTTCAGCTGGAGCCGCGACAGGTTCCTCCGCCCGCGCCGGACTGAAAAAAGCCAGACTGAAAATTCCAACTAAGAGGAGAAGCACTTTGAATTTCTTTTTCATTTTTTTATTTTTCAATTCCGTTTAAGTTTTTTTAAAAACATTTCAATCGGAATACTTTTTAGATATTTATTACACTTGTTATCATACTATAATTTCTCTAAGTTCACAAGAATGTTAATATTCTTGAGGTGTGGATAAGTTTTTCTAGGTTGACTCAAATATAAAATTGACAAAATACTTTCTGAAAAATAAACTGGAAAATAAAGTAAAGCTAAAAAATCTCTAAGATAAAACCGCCATCAAAAAAATAACTTCCTATCCGCAAAAATTGAATACTTTTTTTCTTGATGCCCTTTTCCCCATCGCCTGTTTGGTCTGCCAAAAAAAAGATGTTTGGCTTTGCGATGAATGCGTTAATAAAATCCCGCTCCTCTCTTTTCAGCTTTGCCCATATTGCGAGAAAGAAATCACGCAAAATGGCAAGTTTTGCGAAAAATGCAAAAAACATCAATTCGAAAAAAATTCCTCATTATCGCTCGATGCTCTCATTTGCGCCACAGAATACCAAAATATTGCCAAGTTTGCTCATTTATTCAAGTATAATTTTGTTTTTGACTTGGGTTTGCCCCTGGGAAAAATAATTGCTAAAATTTTGCAAAAAAATGATCTTTCTTTGCCAGATTTCATTATTCCCATCCCAATTCACCGCCACAAATTGAAATGGCGCGGATTTAATCAAGCTGAAATTCTGGCCAATTCTGTCAGCCAAAATTTGACTCCGGGCCTTCCCCTTGCCGTTCGCACTGATTTGGTTTTCCGCCACAAAAAAACTAAGGCGCAAATGAAGATAAAAACCTATCAGGAAAGATTAAGCAACCTCGAAGATGCTTTTTCTGTCTTTCCTCAGGCGGAAAAGATATTAAACGGCAAAAAAATTCTCCTCATTGATGACATTGCCACCACCGGAGCAACGCTTTTTGAGTGCGCAAAAACACTAAAAATAGCTGGCGCGAAAGAAGTTGCCGGTGCAATTATTGCTAGACAAAAAATTTGATCTGGTCGGGCTGCCGAGAATTGAACTCGGTCTACATCCACCCCATGGACGCGTACTACCGATATACTACAGCCCGAAGTTTTCAGTCTCTACCGTGCAAACGGTTAACAATAAAGGCTGAAACACAAACCAAAATATAAGAAGTGAATGCGTGTAAAGAAATAATATACGGCCAAAAAGATTTATCCCCTTTTGAGTACCAACCATCACTCAGGTGTTGAAAATAAAATTTATATTGATTAAATAAGGAAACTTTATATATCTCCCCTGTCAAAAAACTTTCCAAAGTAAAAATCTTAATAAAACCAAAAAATAAAAACAATCCGATGGTGAAAAGCAACTTTATTTTTGTCGGTTTAAAAAGTTTTCTTAGAGACATTGTCATTAGTAGCTTATTTTGGCGGAAGAGGTGAGATTCGAACTCACGGAACCCTTTCAGATTCGACAGTTTTCAAGACTGTTCCCTTAAACCACTCGGGCACTCTTCCTTTTTTTGTTAACAGTGGACTGACTACGCCAAGGCTTCGTCAGTTAAAATTCTCTTTTTTATTATAGCCCTACCTGATCCAGTTTTCAAATACTTTTCTAATTCTCTAGCTTTATCTTCCGTTTTTACTGCGATATAACTTTCTAATTTAAATTTCTTATTTTTTAAACTTTTAGTTTTGCCACTTTCATGCTGGATAATTCTTAACTTTAAATTATTAGTTGATCCGATATATAAATCGCCGTTACCGCATCTTAATACATAAACATAAAACATAGCTGATCATAACTAACGGGATTAAGATATGCAACACCCAAACTTCGTATGATTTGCGGATTTATCCGCCGAAGCTTCCTGCATTTTGCGGATTTATCCGCCGAAGCTTCCTGCATTTTGCGGATTTATCCGCCGAAGCTTCCTGCATTTTGCGGATTTATCCGCCGAAGCTTCCTGCATTTTGCGGATTTATCCGCCGAAGCTTTAGCGAAGGCGGAGAGGGAGGGATTTGAACCCTCGAAGGGTTTTACCCCTTGCCACGTTAGCAGTGTGGTGCTTTCAGCCACTCAGCCACCTCTCCAAATATTACTCGGCAGAGCCTCGAACAAAAATCAGATGGCTTCGTGTCTGCCGGGGTTGCTTTTTGGCAACCCGTCGAATGCTACTCGCATCCGACCCACTCAGCCACCTCTCCAAATATTACAAATCCTAGCTTTTAAATACTATCAGCTGAATTAATAATTGTAAACCCTGGCTCATGGCAATGAGGCATTGCCTCGTCTCCGTCTAATGTGTTAACATAAAATAAATAACAGCTAGCAATTTAAAAGGAATAAATGTATATCGCAAATAAAAAACAACCCACAAAAACAAAAAACGATGACGCGGAATTGCTTTTGGAAAAAAATTGGACAGAACCGGAAATGCTTGAAGCGCCCGACGAGGAAGATTTGATCGAGCAATACTCCAAAGATTCACTGATGCATTGGAATGCGCCTGAATTTGAAATGTTCGAACAAAATAAAAAGCACCTTTCTTATGTTGCACTCATCCTTTTGACTATTATCATTTATGCCACATTCACCAATAACCCCATAATGGCGATTGTTTTTGTGTTAATTGGTATTGTTGCTTATTTATATTTGAATAAAGGACCGCGAACCTTAACTTTCAGAATAGTTCCTGAGGGAATTTTAGCCGGTAATGAACTATATGAATTTGAAAATATCCATTCTTTTTGGATTTTTTATGATCCAAAATATAAAAAGATAATCAGTCTGCACACAAAAAGTTATTTAACCGCCTTCGTGCATATTCCTATTCACAACGAAGATCCCGTTGAGATTCGTCGGATTTTGCTCAAATATATTCCAGAAATAAAACAAGACCGCAACGTAGTTGAAATGCTGGAAAGATTTTTGGGAATATGAGTTCCCCTGAGTGTGTGCGCTTAGCAGGAATCGAACCTGCGACCTTCTGGACCGCAACCAGACGCTCTATCCACTGAGCTATAAGCGCGAAAACACTATAAACATCTTATACGCATATTGAAACAAAATCAACCCTTATGATTTTTCCCAACACGCCCCTCAGAGACGCTTCTAAAATTACCCCAAAATATGCTAAAACTTTAGAAAAACTTGGATTAAATACCGTTCAAGATTTTTTGCTTTATCTCCCTTTTCGTTATGACGATTTTTCACAAATCATTTCTCTTTCCGATAAATACCTCGGCTCTGTCATAACCGTTTGTGCCGTTGTAACTAAAACTAAATTGAACCGTATTTTTCGACGAAAACTAACGATTGCGGAAATTTATCTGGAAGATGAGAATCAAACTCCTTTAAAAGCTGTGTGGTTTAATCAGCCATTTATTATAGAATCATTGCCAGTTGGCACCGAAGTTCGTCTTTCTGGAAAATTAGAAACAAAAGGTAAATATTTTACACTAGCCAATCCTGCTTGGGAAAAAGCAACTCGCGAAAAAACCAATACCGGTCAACTTGTTCCGATTTATTCAGAAACGCCCGGCATTACTTCAAAATGGATTCGCTGGCAGATGAAAAATTTTTTGGAAAAATGCTCTTCCTTGGATGATTTCATACCAGATTATCTGCGCAAAAAATTACACCTCTACTCTCTGATTTCCGCTCTCCGTCAAATTCACTTCCCGGAAAACCAAGAAAAATTGCTGATTGCTCAAAAAACTTTTGCCTTTCGCGAGATATTTTTGATGCAACTGAAAACTCTGCAGATAAGGGATGTTTGGGAAGCACAAAGCTCAATCAGGTTAAAACTGGATGAAAAATTAATTAAAAAATTTACAAAAAATCTTCCCTTCGAACTAACCGGCGCCCAACAAAAAGCCAGCCTCGAAATTCTCAATGATCTGGAAAAAGTTAGTCCGATGAATCGCCTGCTCAATGGTGATGTTGGAGCTGGAAAAACTGTAGTTGCCGCCATTTCGGCGCTAGACGCGCTTTCGCAAAATTGCCAAGTCGCTATTCTAGTTCCAACCGAAGTACTTGCCTTGCAACATTTTGAAAGTTTTTGCAAATTATTTAAAAATTATGATTTTAATATCGCATTATTAACCAGTTCGTATAAATTAATTAATAATTGTCATGATGATATAAAAAAAATTACTCGCGAGCAAATGCTTGAAAAAATAACCACAAAAAAAATTGATTTAATCATCGGCACGCATGCAATTATTCAAAAAGATGTTAATTTTAAAAATTTAGCATTAGTTATTATCGATGAACAACACCGCTTCGGTGTCGCGCAAAGATCTGTCTTACAACAAGCAACGATGGAGCTCAAAGACGGCAAGAAAAAATCCATCCCCCATCTTCTCACGATGACTGCAACGCCAATTCCGCGCACCTTGGCAATTGCTTTTTTTGGCAGTCTCGACTTATCCATTTTGGACGAGATGCCTAAAAACAGAAAGCCAATTAAAACAAAGATTGTCCTGCCGGAACAGAGAGATCAAGTTTATGTTTTTATGCGTAAAGAAATTGATGCCGGCCGGCAGGTTTTTGTCATTTTACCCTTCGTTGAAGAATCCAAAGTGCTAACTGAAGTGAAGGCGGCAACCAAAGAACACAAAAAGTTATCACTTATCTTTCCGAAATATTCCTTAGGACTTTTGCATGGTCGTTTGAAATCCACTGAAAAAGAAACTGTGATGCAAGATTTTAAGGATAAAAAAAGTCAGATTCTCGTTTCCACATCAGTTGTCGAAGTCGGTATTGATATTCCCAATGCCACAATCATGCTCATTGAAAATTCCGACCGCTTCGGTCTTTCCCAGCTCCACCAATTCCGTGGCCGCGTCGGTCGCGGAGAATATCAGTCATATTGTTTTCTTTTCACTGACTCATGCACAAAAACAGCGCTAGAACGCATGCGTGCGATGGAGAAAAGCAATGACGGTTTTGAACTTTCAGAAATTGATTTAAAACTTCGTGGTCCCGGGCAACTACTTGGCAAAGCTCAATCCGGTCTGTCAGATATTGCCATGGAAAATCTCAATAATTTAAAACTAATCAAAATTGCCAAAGCAGAAGCAGAAAATATCTTAAAAACTGATTTAAAATTAAAAAATCATCCCCTAATCAAAAAAGCTCTAGAAAAATTCGCGAAAGATGCGCATTTGGAGTGATCTTGTATGCGCCATATTTGCAAAAAAACTCAGGAATGATAAACTATAAATAAGTTTAAATTAATAAAAATTAATAAAAATGTTATGGAAAATCAAAGTTCAAACCAAGTGCCAACGCCACCAATAAAAGTCGATACAGGATTTGAATTGATACAAAAATTATTAATGATCTTTATCGTCATTATGACCGTGTGCATGTTTTCGTATTGGGGTTATCAAGCTATTATGTATATATTAAGCGTATCCTTAAGTGTCCAGACAGAATATACCCCATATGATATGCTTATCGGCATTATCGCAATGCTTGCCAGCGCTTCCCTTTTTATCGGAAGTTTTATATGGTGGAATAAAAATGTGTCGGCAGAAAAATTCTTGAAATATGGCACGGCCGGTTTCATCGTAAAGGATCTTTTCGAAATTCCGAATGCAATCGTGCCACTAATCGCCATCTCAAACGTCACCAGACAAGACCTCGCTATTGCGGCAAGAACAATAGGCTACGACTTGTTTAAGATTGGTTTTTGGATTTTTACAATGTATATTTTCACCTATGCGATAAAGAAATACAAGGAGGCCACATTGAAATAATCAATAGGAATATTTTTCCATATTTTTTTAATTAGCTTATTATAAATTTTAATTATTCTTATTATCCTATTTGTGTCATTTTATTATTAATCGCCTCCCCATAAACCCCCAAAAGCTTCTCCGCACAAACCTCACTTGTGAAATTCTCCCTAGCAATTTTTCCCGACACTTCGGAAAAACGCTTTCGCAATTCAGCATCGTTAATCAATCTTAAAACAGCATCAGCAAATTCTTTTTCATTTTCTCGCACCAAAAAACCATTAGCTTTATTAAGCATAAGACTACTAATGCCAGTGGAATCAACTGCCACAATTGGCAAGTGCATATACATTGCTTCAAGTAGTATGATGCCTTGCGTTTCTGATTTTGAACCATAAACAAAAATATCCGCTGCACTATAATAATTTTTCAACTCATCATGCGAAACTAAGCCTGCAAAAATTACGCTCTCGGAAATTTGATTGACTTCGCAATATTTTTTCAGTTTCGGCAAAAGATAACCATCCCCCGCCACTAAAAATTTTACTTTTTTATTATCTAGCAAAATATTTTTAAGTGACCAAAAAACAAACTCGATGTTTTTTTCCTCCGTCAAGCGAGAAGCTAGAAATAATACCAACTCATCGTCCGCAATATTATATTTTTTTCTGATTATTGCTCGCTCGGCTCCGCAAAATTCTGTTTTTTTAATGCCCGTGGCAATTGGAATAATTTCTTTTTTCACTCCCCACTTTTTAAGGATTGGAATAATTGAAGCTGTGGGAGCAATGACCACATCGGCCTTATTGGCATAGGCAACTGCTTTTTTAATAATATATTTCGCTACTATTTTTTTGGGAACAAGTGGAATAAAGTTTATATATTGATCATAGAGTGTATGCCAAGTGAAAATTAGTGGAATTTTTTTCTTTTTTGCCAAACGCAAAGCAACCGAACCCAAAAGATTGGGATGTTGAGCGTGAATAATATCAATTTTTAACTTTTTTATAATTTTTCGCATCTGCCAAGAATATGGAATTGGCAATGGAAAACGAAATTTAAACTCAATATCAATTGCCGGATAACGAAAAACATTTGGATTTTTATCCACATAACCCTTCCATTTTGGTGCAAAAATATAGACTTGATGCCCTTGTTTTTCCAATTCGGCACGAAATGTTTCCACGGAAACCGCAACACCATACGAATTTGGTAAATAATTATTAGTGAAGATTGCAATATTCATGCTGTTTAATTTTTATTCAAAAAATCTAAAATATCTTCAAAAATATGTTCATTTTTAATGTCCGAAATGAAAGTATGGTAAGCGTTTGGGATATACTTTTTCTTTTTAACCCTTGAACTAACTTTAGCATAAATCATATCCAAGCTTTTTTTTGCCACAATATGGTCATCTGAAGATTGTAGCATAAAACAAGGTTGCTTTATTCTGGAAATATTTTTCCTAGCAAATTTTATCAGTCGGTAAACCTCAAAAGCACTCTTTATGGGATAGCTTTGATAGGAGATTCTTCTGGTTACAGTAGATGAAGATCCAAAGGAAGGCGGATAATATTTTTTATTATATTT
>CAIMLT010000011.1 GCA_903842445.1 uncultured bacterium | reverse complement strand
TATTGAAAAAAAATAGAATTTTAAATGAAGCGTCTGGTCGATCCTTCATGCGAGAAAGTCTCAATAATCTAATTAATAATCTAAATTTAATGAATAAAAAATTAAAATTCTCAATCTCACTCGTTGGGATTATTGCATTACTTATAGTCGGCGTAACTATTTTCAAAGCCAATAAAAATACGCCCGTAGCAACAGTCAAGCAAAATACCCCTGCGGTTAATGCCACCAAAGTAGCAACCACTACTCCGATAATTGGAGACAAAGAAATCGACACCTCACTAAATGAAACGCTGGATGAAGTTCTTAATGAAACTAATTTTGACGCGGAACTGGCAAGCGTTGATTTAGCACTCGCTGACGAAGATGCCCTTAACCAAATTAATAACTTAATCAACGACAATGAATTATAAAAATAACTCAAAAAAAGTTCTTGCCATTCTTGTGGCATTAGCAATATTGTCTCCTGCTTTCTCATTTGCTGCTATCGGGGATCAATCAACAACAAAAGCAGAAAACCGAGCAGCTATACAAGCAGAACGAGCAGCCACTAAAGAAGCCAATAAGACACAAAAAGAGGCCAACAAGGAAGAAAATCAGGCACAAAAGACAGAAAAAACTTGCACCCAAATCTCCGCCCAAGCTGATCAAATTCAAGCCAAATTGACAGAAATGCTTTCCACTCTAACCCAAAAAAGAACAGATATGGATGCGAAAATGAAACAACAGATAGAAACCAAGCTTAGCGAATTGAACCAAAAAAGAGCAACGATTGATTCAGAAAAAACCATCAATTGGGAAAAACTTCGAGCCAACGCGAAAACCGACGAACAAAAAGCTGCTGTAGAAAAATTTATCCTTGCTGTTCAAGGTGCTATTCAAGCCAAGCGAACAGCTACTGATAATGTCATCTCAAGCTTTCGCGCCAGCTTATTGACAGAAAGAACCGATAGAAAAACAGAAAACGACGCAGCCCTAACAACATACAAAAATGCAATAACCTCACTTGTTTCTCAAGCAAAAACAGATTGCACAACTGGGGATGCAAAAACAATTCGTGAAAATTTTCGCACAGGAATAAAAAGTGCTCGAGATACTTTTCAAGCCAGCAGAAAAACAACAGAAAAGTTTCAAGCCGAGGTAACCCCAATAAAGGAGGCCAAGAAAGACGAACTTCAAACAATTATTAATACTTTTAAAAGTTCAATTGAGGCAGCTAAAAGTGAATTGCGACTAGCCTTTCCAAAAACAACCGAAACAACCACAGTAGAATAGGCGGAATGGAATGAGAAAAGTCTAAACTTTCTCTGCCACATACTGAAACAAGGCTTATGAAAATTAGCCTTGTTTTTTTGTCTGCACGCCGTAGCGAAAATGGCGTCAGAACTATTTTTATGAGAAGAGATTAAATAATCTACATTCCAAGCCTTTCTATTACAGCGTCAGCTTTGGTTAATTAAATAAACAAAAATATCCACTTTTTCCTTATAGAGTCCTAGGCACAATATTATTTGACGATACTTTTTGCTATCCAACCAACTTCTTCATGCCTGCCTGCTTACAGCAATTCTTTCAATTAAATCATTTATTGGTTTTATGGAAACCTCCGTTCCGTTTTCGCCATGTTCAGAATAGTCGAAAGGATTATCCAGATCTTTAATTAAAAATATCATATACACCAGCAAAAATGAGACTAACATAGTAAAGAATAAAGCTTCATAAAATGGCTCGACTTTCAAGATTAAAAGGCCAAAAATCACAAAGAAAGCCAATGCTTCTGCAATGGCATAAGCTGATGGAATAAATGAAAGATCACGAATATTATCAATTCTGATAACCATTCTCCGAACATTCCCTTGCTCATTTTTCATCCTAGTTAGGAAGTTTGGCTGGATGATACTTTCCAGCTGAGCGAAATGATCATCCATTTTGTGTAGTTTTTCCAAAATACTTCTGGTTTTTTCTTTACGATAAAACCAACCGACAGTTGATTCTAAGAATTCTCGATAGAAGGCCAAAAAATTTTTGGTTGACTCATCACTTTTGTTTTTGTCTAAAATATAAATCTCATCATAGAGAGATTCCAATCCTGCGGCCATATCACCTGGAATTTTTTCACTCTCCTTGTAATCTGAAATCACACCTGTGATCAGAAATCCGATCAAAAAAGTTGTAGATGCAATCAGGCTCGTAAATAAAGCATTGAGCGATATAAACTCAAGGCCGAATTTATGAAATAATAATTTCAAAACAAAAATGCCCGTTAAAATAGGCACAATTGCAAAAACCAAATACCATTTTTGCATTTTTGGAAAAAGTTTTTTTATCAACATAATTTTATTAATTCCAATTAAAGTCCACGCTTAGTATGCGCACCACGATATTTGGTCAAATAACTTACACTTCGTGCTGTTTTATGCCTAAATTATAGCACAGTTCCAATATCGCGATTTTTTATAA
This sequence comes from uncultured bacterium, assembly GCA_903842445.1. Taxonomy (GTDB): domain Bacteria; phylum Patescibacteriota; class Minisyncoccia; order Moranbacterales; family UBA2206; genus UBA9630. Next base: position 11,812 of record CAIMLT010000011.1, on the reverse strand, counting down.
AAAATTATGATACATATAAGCACGCTACTCAAATAAAAAAGTGGATAAAAAAAGTCAGGAGCATCGAAAGTGCTAGGCATAACCCGCAATTGCATGTTAACAAGACGAAAAAAGGAAAGCCACAAAATAAAAGAAAGTATTGCCACGCCCGCGGGATATTTTTTCTTAATGAAATATATAGCCATCACACTTCCAATTAAGGCTGCCAATGCTTCATATGCTTGAGTGGGATGAACTGCTGATGTTGCAAAAAAATTTCCAATTCCATGTGAGAGCTGATACTGATGGGCTTGACTAAGGTCAGGAAAACGCACACCCCAAGGCAAAGTTGTTTTTTTTCCAAAACAACATCCATTCAAAAAGCATCCGATGCGAGCCATAGCAATTCCTACACCAAGAAAAACCACGCTAGTGTCGCCCAATTTCCAAAAATCTAATTTTAATTTTCTTGAGATCAGCCACCCCGCAAAAAGCGCACCAGCAATTCCACCAAAAATAGCAAAACCCTCCATATTTAAAGAAAACAAACCATATTCCCCTGAGACATATGCATTCCAGTTGGTCAAAAAATGCAACATCCTCGCCCCTACAAATCCAACCATGGAAACACCAAAGAGGAAAATAATCAATTTATTTTTCTCAAATCCTCTCTTACGAGCCAGTAAAAAGGTTCCAACCACAGTCAAAGTTATTGCCAAAAAATAGAAAAAACTATAGGATTTCACGATCCAAATAAAATTTCCCCAATTAATCACAAATAATTCTGGATACATAATTTATCTTTGCGCAGTTGTACTTCCCTTAATTTTAATTTGCCCGCCAGCATAATCCACATTCATTTCACCCCCAAGTTTGAATTTTCCATTTGGTTGTTTCTCTGCTTTGAAAGTAATTTTTCCCTCAGCTTTGTCTTGCGACATAGGAATCTCAATCGCGCCATCTTTATATGTAAAAGGCACAGCCTTGCCGCCATCTTCTCCTACTGGAACAAACATTCCACCATTTTCTCCATCAGGTTTGATTTCAAACTTCATTGGATTAGCTTTTCCCTTTATTTCATCTATCTTAGTCAAATCACAACCTTCCGCCCCTTTTCCATCCTTGGCTAAAGCCCTATATTCATCAGAAACAATAACATCAGTAATTGTAATTGAGCCATCCCAGGTTCCAGACAAATCCTTTAACGGTGGATATGGCAAAATACCAAAACGATTCTTGATATATTCTTCATATTTCTTTTTTCCATCTGGCTCTGAAAAATATGCGCGCGCGCCAGCTACAACATCACTCAGAGAAATTTTAGTTTCCATAATCAACCCTTCCTTATCAGAAACTTCAAACCGATTGGTATCCTGCATAATCTTTTGTGCAAAATGATTAAGCACAGCCATTTTTTCTTCATAGCCAAAGCCCTTATCCAATCCCTGTGGACCCAATGAACTGCTGAACATATCGGCTTTTTTATACGCATCAAAAATCTGTTTTAATTTTTCTTCTTCTTTTTTTATAGCTTCTTCTCTCTTATCCCTTTCTGCAAATTGTCTTTGATAAGCAATTTTTATTCTATCCCTAACTAAATCCGCTTCCTTTTCACTTAACATTGGCATTCCTGCTTCTTGACGAGTCTCATTCTCCTTCTTAATCGCTTCTATTTCCAATTGGCGACGAATTCCCCTCATCTGATCCCAAACACCATTAAAATCTCCTTTATCCACACTATAACCCCAAAAGCGTCCATTAGCTCCATTTTTATATGCGCTATATGCTGCATCCACTTCCTCATTTTTCCAACTATCAATTTGACCATTCACTGCTTCTACTGCAATTTTCCCAGCAGTAGTAATCAAAAATTTATCCGCAATATTTTCTCCAATGATTTTAGCTGCATCTTTATATTTTCCTTCCGCTGCATATCCCGCTGCTTGAGCAACCTTTGCAATATCGTCAGTCCCGCCAGTTACTTTTTCCAATGCACCTTTCCATACCGAATCAGGCACGATTTCCGCAATTTTTTCCCCAGCTAAAATGGCAATTTTTTGACTTGCCCCCTCGGTGTCTCCACTTTTATATAAATCAGCAATTTCTTTATATTTTTCTGCCCCCGCCACTTTTTCCATTACCTTCTTTTGAGTTTCCGCATCTGTTATTCCCATTTTTTCCAAAGTCATTCCAATTATCTGGTCAGTAACCCGAGAAGAAGCATCGTTAACTCCATCGCGCATCACCTTATCCAAAGATTGTGAATGAATCCATTTTTCTGCAATCTTAGTTTCATCAGAAATTTTTGGAGCATACCAACTAAAATGATATGTCTCAAAAGTCATCAAACCTTTTTCCATGTCAACGGAAGTTGGTTTAATATATTCCCATTTATCTCCACTATAATATGCCACTTGCATTTGATGCGCCCCTGTTCCCTTTGGCAAAGTTGCTGGATCAAATTTGAAACTAATAGTTGTTTTTTCATTCAATCGCACTGGCTTTTCTCCGGCTGAAATTTCAATAGGAGAATTAACAAGTTTTGAATCAACCTCTGCTTCAGGAATATCTTTTGGAGTTATTAATGAAATTTCTTGTGTGCTTTCAAATGCCCCCTTGCCTACTATTATTGCAATCTTGTCTTTTTCCAAATCTCCCAATTTTGCATCAGCTTTATTAGTTGCTGTAACTTTAATTGGCTCTGCAATATTAATTTTATAGCTTTCTTTTTTAGTTACTTCTTCTTTAACGTTTCCTCCAAACTTCCAATAGACGAACCCACCTCCTGCCACAATCAACATCACCAAAATGATTACTATTACTTTTTTCATAGATCAGTAATTTAAAAAAATTATACCACCATTATAACATATGGCCCTAACTTACCCTACCCCATACAAAAAAGGCCTAAAAAAAGCCTTGCTTGGTATATGCACGGGATGTAGGAATCGAACCTACGTTAGAAGTTTTGGAGACTCCCGTACTACCACTGTACGAATCCCGCTTTTGTTCCGCCACAGCTCTACAGAAGCCAACGGCGGATCCACTAAAGCTTCGGTGAGATTGCCCACTTGGCTTTAGATTTGATTATTTCATTTCCTTATGAAGGGTATGCACCTTGCATTTCGGACAATGTTTCTTCATTTCTAATTTTTCCTTGATCTTCTTCTTGTTCCTGGTGGTGAAATAGTTGATGTTAGCACATTCCAAGCATTTCATTTTTGCCAAATTTTCTCGTGACATAATAGTGTAAATTAATTTAACTTGATTAAAACTCTCTCCGTTAATTTTTCCTGAGCCGTTGTCCGGAATCCCTGCCTGCCGGCAGGCAGGGGACCTTCGACCTGAGCCGTTGCGCAGAATCGAACTGCGGACCTTTTCCTTACCATGGAAATGCTCTACCGACTGAGCTACAACGGCATAAATAATGTGGGCCGGGCAGGATTCGAACCTGCGTAGATACGAGATCGGCTGATTTACAGTCAGCTGCGATTGACCACTCCGCCACCGACCCACTTTTTAAATTTACCCTATTTTTCATTCATGAGCCGAAGATCGGAGTTGAACCGATAACCTACTGTTTACAAAACAGTTGCTCTGCCATTGAGCTACTTCGGCAATATTTTCATCCTTTTTATTCTATCAGCTTCCTAAAATTCTTTCCAGTTTTCTTATCTTATATCTTGCATTACTATTAGTTGGATTTAATCTAAGCACCTGTTTGAAACATTCTTTGGAATGTTCCAGGTTTTTAACTTCCAAATAATATTCTCCCAGTCTCTCATAAGCTTCGATATCTTTCGGATTTGCGGCAATTCTCTCAATTAGCAATTCTTCCAAACGACTTTTCGTCTCTCGCCTTCTTTTTGGAACAACCATATAATCACTAATAATCGGGCGAAAGAATTTCTCCTCAACCTCTTCTTGCTTGATTTTTTGTTTTAAACCTAATCTTTCACGAATATTTCTTTTTTCTGGATTATATCTTCCAATCTTATCAATAATTCCATCCAAACCCTCATTTTCCTTTGTTTCTAAAAATCTATCTTCTCGCTTTTCACCCTTTAATTGCAAGTCATTATCCTCATCTTTTTCTCCTGCTTTGGCATTTCTTTTTTTTCTAATCTTTTCCCCCCAAAGCTTCAGCAAATTTTCCAATTTCAAAAAAATAATCCTAAATCGCTTAACTAATTTCTCTGTGAAAATCAACGAGCCTTGCTGGAATCTTGATGCTATTTTTGATTCTTCAACTTCTTTTTCTGAAAAACTGTTCAGACCACCAGTAGTTGCCCGAAAGATCCTATCTTTCTCTTTTCTTTCTTCCATTTCAAGACGGTTAATTTCCGGGGATTTTTTGACCAAAAAAATAATTATTCCAACAACACTGAGAATGACTAAAATTGGCGGAATAATTTGGTACAACATAAATTAAATAAAACTTTATTTTAATTGTTCTTTTTTTATCGTCAAGTATTTTCCATTTTTTAACTTGACTTTAATTTCTCGTGTAATAGCATTCACCTCAATCACCGTTCCATCGCCATCGACAGTATTAATTATACTATACATTTCTGGCATTCCCACTAGCATTTCACGATAACCCTGAGCTTCATAGGCCAAGCAACACATAAGCCTCCCGCAAGCACCAGAAATCCGTTCCGTTCCTCGGTGAGCAATTTGCTGAACCCTAGCCATATCGGTTGTGATGCTGGGAATATTACTTTTAACATTAATACAACACATCGATCTTCCACACACACCGCAATCGCCCAATTTTCTTGCCTCATCACGCGAACCAATCTGTTGCATGCGGATCACCTTCTTAAACTTGAGTGAAAGATTTTTCACCAGTTCTCGAAAATCAACACGACCATCTGAAGTAAAAATAAAAATAATTTGCTTGCCATCCAGACTGATTCTTGCATCAATCGCCTTCATGGCTAAACCAAGTTTTTTCAATTCACTCTTGCAAAAAATCAAAGCTTCCTCCTTTTCTTTTTCTTTTTCAAGAAAGTTTTCTTTATCGCGAGTTGTCGCTAAACGTAGAACCTGTTCTTTTTCTTTCGGACAACCCTCCTTACCATCCGCCTCGACTGTTCCCAGCTCATTAAAATGTTCCAACGAGACCACTACTCTGTCGCCAGCTTTCAACTTTATTTCGCTTTCACACAAACGTGGTCCTTCCCAAGAATATATTTTAACTAAAAAATTCATTGTATTTGAAGCCTATTTTTTATAATTCCATTCTCAGAAAACCTCCAACGCGAATATTCTCTCCGATTTTGGCAATTTTTTCCGTAATGAGCTCTGAGATTGTCTGATCAGGATTTTTGACATAGCTTTGCGTAAACAGTGCCAAATCCTCACGAAATTTCTTTTCTTTGCCTTCTAGAATTTTTGTCATGATTTCTGCTGGTTTATTTTCCGCCTTTAATTGCTCTTGCCAGATCTCTTTTTCCTTCTCAATTATTTCCCTTGGAACATCTTCCGGTTTGTTGTACTGCGGATTCATTGCCGAAATATGCATTGCGATATCTTTGGCTAATTCTAAAAACTCAACATTCCTTGCAACAAAATCACTTTCACAATAGAGCTTTACAATTGTCCCCATTTTATTGTTTGGATGAATATATGAAACAACAACTCCTTCGCCAGCTTCACGGTCTGATTTCTTGGCAGCTTTCAATTGTCCTTTTTTTCGAATAATTTCGATGGCTTTTTCCTCATCTCCGCCAGCTTCATCAAGGGCTTTTTTTGTTTCCACAATTCCCGAACCTAACATTTGTCTAATTTTTTTTATTTGTTCTAGATTTGACATAATTTTTATTTATCCGCCGTAGTCACGTACTCGGGACGAAGGCGGATCAGTCTTTCTAATTTTTAACCTCAACAGCGACTTTTTCCAAAGCCACCTTATCACTAACTGCTTTTTGCTTGGCAGCAAGAACCGCCTTTATCACATATGCCATTAAAATTTTCAACGAAGAAACAGCATCTTCATTGGCAGGAATAATGTAATCAATATCACGCGGATCAATGTTTGAATCAGCAAAAGCAATCACGGGAATGTTTTTAATTTTTGCCTCTTTGACAGCCAAATTATCCTCCACCACACCAGTCACAAAAATTGCACCCGGTAGTCTATCCATATGTTTTATTCCACCCATTTTTGTTTCCAATCGTTCCAGCTCTTCCGTAAACTTCATTTGTTCAAATTTGGTATATTTTCCATATTCCCCTTTTTCCAGCTTGTCTTGGCCATCACGCAAATATTTCATGCGTCCAGAAATAACAGGATAATTAGTAAAAGTTCCGCCAAGCCAACGCTCCGTAACATAAGGCATTTCGCATCTTTTGGCCGCCGCCTCTACAATTTTTTTAGCCTGTTTTTTTGTTCCCACAAAAAGAATCTTTTGTCCTACTGCAATAACCTGCGACACAAACGCCAAAGCTTCCTTTAACTTTTGAGCTGTTTTTTGTAGATCAAGAATATTTACACCATTTCTCACTCCAAAAATAAACTCATCCATCTTTGGATTTTTTCTGGATTTATGATGTCCAAAATGCACGCCATTTTTAAACATCTCTTCCATGCTAATTTCGATCTTAGAAAAATCGAAACCCGAAAAACAATCGACTATTTCTTCTGTCGCTTTTTCTTTTTCAGCTCCCATCTGAGCTGAAACATTTTTCTCTTCCATATTATTATTTCCTTTAATTATTATACGTTTCTCAAAAAAGAAAGAAACGTTTCCGCTATTTTCCGTTGATTTTAAGCCTTAGACTTATTAAATCAGCATCTTAATCCCTGATCAACAACGCATCTCAGGGCAGGACAATGCTCGGAAAATATGAGTTTTTATACCTAGCTACTATATCAGCTCTTGCTCCACTTGTCAATTTTCAAAAGATATGCTAAATTTACTTAGTTGGTTAGGTTCTTTATATTATCCTCTTTTTCTGTCATTCCCGCGAAGGCGAGAATCCATTATATAAGCCAAAAGATGCAAGAATAAATTCCCGCCGGAGCTTATCCTCGTGAAAACTGGGGCGGGAATGACAAAGACGTTTTTTTTGCATTTAAGTAAAGGGAGATAATATTAAATAATCAAAAATAATTATTTGAGTCAAGCTATATATGAAAAAAGACATTCATCCAAAGTATTTTACAGATGCAAAAATCATCTGCGCCTGTGGTAACGTGATCAAAGCTGGTTCAACGATCAAAGAAATGAAGGTGGAGATATGCGCCGCTTGCCATCCATTCTACACCGGCAAGAAAAAGACTATGGACACCGCCGGACGCGTCGATCGTTTCAAGAAAATCGCCGAAAAGAAAGCTGCCCCAAAAGTAAAAAAGGAGCGAATCAGAAAGCCAAAAGCAGAAACCAAGAAGGTTATTTCGAAGAAAAAGTTGAAGAAGTAGCTTTTAAAACACTTATAGAAAAAGTCCAAGAGTGAACTTGCTTGGGCTTTTTTGTTTCTTCCAAATGTCATTCCCACACCTGCTACGCAAATATAAACTCAGGCGAAAATCTAGTGTTGGGACAAAATTAAACACAATCATTTTTGAATTTAGTTTAATTATATAAAACAAAACCTTTCCGCTGGATCCCCGCCGGAGTTCATGCTCGTGAAACGGGTGCGGGTATGACGCAAGAAAGCAAGCAAAAAAGAAACGAGCATATAGCTCGTTTCTGAATAAATACAAAATAAAATTAAAACTATCTTTTCGCCCACTGCGGACTTTTCCTCGCTTTTTTCAGTCCCGGCTTCTTTCTTTCAACCACTCGAGCATCGCGAGTCAAAAAACCTTGAGCCTTTAAAGTTTTCCGCAAATTTTCATCAAATTTAATAAGTGCGCGAGAAATTCCCAAGCGAATTGCTTCAGCTTGAGCGTTAATTCCTCCGCCAATCACTTTAACGGTAATATTAAACTTTTCACTTAGTCCAACAGAATTCAAAGCAGATTTAACCACATCCGAAAAACGCTCAACTGAAAAATAAAGCTCCAACTTCTTATCATTAACCAAAACATCGGTTGGCGTGTCAGTTGGATAGATACGCACCTGAGCAATAGCCGTTTTTCTTTTGCCCACAGCATAGAAGTATTTTCCCACTTCGGCTTTTTCTTCCGGCGCCTTCTTTTCGATTTTAACTTTTTTCTTATCAATCATAGTTTAAAAAAATACGTATTAGTTAGTTGTGCCGTCAATTGTATGCTTGTGGCTTGCGTCAGAATAAATCAAGAGTCTCTTCATCATCTTGTCACGCAGTTTATTTTTGCAAAGCATTCCATAAACCGCGTCTTTTACTACCTTGCAAGAATCCTTTTCAATCTGATCTTTCAATTTAGTGGCAGTGATTCCTCCCGGATAACCGGAAAAACGATAATAAACTTTTTTATCCCCCTTGCCATAGGCAATCTTAACATTATTTGAGTTGATCACGACCACAAAATCTCCTCCATCGATATGCGGGGTAAAATCAACTTTATTTTTCCCGCGCAAAATTCTGGCAATTTCCGTTGCCATTCGTCCAGGTGTTTTATCTGTTGCATCAAAAAGATGATATTTTCTAGTAATCATAGATTTAGTAAACGAACTCAATAATGGCAATCCTAGCTGAATCGCTTTTTCTTGGTGCTAATTTAATTATTCTAGTATATCCACTGCTTCTTTTTTCAAATTTATCCAAAAATTCTCCGGTCAATTTTTTCATAGCCATAGCTGGAATATATTTTTTAAGATCACGAATCACGGCCAATTTTTTTGCAGGATCTTTGCCTTTTTTGGTCTTATTGATTAACCTATCAATTTTACCTTTTAGCTCTTTAGCTTTAGCTTCAGTTGTTTCAATCTTTTCTCGCATAATCAAACTGCCCAGCATTGTTCGAAACAATGCCTTCCTTTGACTTCTCTCTCTGCCTAATTCTCTTCCCTTATTTTGATGTCGCATAAAGTTTTAGCTTAGTCCCACTCTTCTTAGTCTTCTTTTTTCAGATTAATTCCGAAATCTCCAATCGCCTTTTTAATTTCTTTAATGCCTTTTGCTCCCATGCCATCCAATTCTCCAACCTGCGCCTCTGTTAACCTTACAATATCAGCCACTGTAATAATATTGGCTTTTTCCAAAACATTCAAAGTTCGTGTAGAAAGATTTTTGAGGGATGTTACTTCGGTTTTTGTAGCATCCTCAGGAACCACCACTTCTGCTTCAGCCTCGATCGGCACTTCAACAGCTTCTTCTTCGACTTCCTCAGTAACTTCATTGATTGCTGTAAGCACGGAAAACTGATCACTCAATATTTTCACAGCTTGGGAAAAAGCCTCTTTTGGTGAAATACTACCATCAGTTGCAACTTCTAGTTTGATTTTTTCAAAATCAGTCCTTTTTCCTACGCGCATATTTTCAATTATATAATTCACGCGACGAATTGGAGTATAGATAGCGTCTAATGCAATTGTTCCAACTTCCTTCTTATCTCTAAGTTGTTGATCAACTGGCACATAACCGATACCGTTTTCCACTTCCATCTCCATTTCAAATTCACCCTTAGCATTAGTAATGGTAGCAATCTGAGCGTCTCTTGTGATCACCTCAACATCCGTTGGACACTTGATCATTCCAGCTGTAATGACCTTTTCTCCCTTAACACTCAGGGTAACCGTTACTGGTTCATCTTTGTGCGACTTCAAGCGAACTTGCTTTAAATTAAGAATAATTTGAATAATATCTTCCAAAACATTTGGGATTGTGGAAAACTCATGCTTCACACCCTTGATTTTAACTGAAGTAATAGCAGAACCAGGAAGAGATGAGAGCAAAACACGCCTGAGCGCATTTCCCACGGTTGTTCCATAACCAGGATAACAACCATCAATTTCAAATTTGCCAGTCTTCTCATCGATTGGAATATACTTAGGTTTCTGAGGAAGTGTTATTGCTTGCATTTGTTTAAAATTTTAATAATTAGGGGAAATATAACGTCAGTTTCTTAGACTTAACGCTTTCCCATATTTTAATTATCTTGAATAATATTCCACCACAATCTGAGCATCAACATTTGTTCCAATCTCTTCCCTAGAAGGCAGACTGACAATCTTTCCTTCATATTTCTGATTATCGAAAACAATCCAGCTGGGAAAATCTTGCTTATTTTTTAAAACTTGTTCTATATTTTTAAAATAATTCTTTTGCTCTTTACCCGCTTTAATGCTAATTGTCTGTCCAACTTTTACGGCACAAGAAGGGATAGAAACCTTTCGTCCATTAACTGCGATTAGCCCATGGTTAACCAGTTGCCTGGCTTGCGCTCGCGAAGCACCAAATCCCATTCGATAAACCACATTATCCAGTCTTGTTTCCAAGCGGATAAGTAGCAAATCTCCAGTTACACCTCTTTTCCCCTTAACGTCCGCAAAGTGTTTTCTGAATTGTTTTTCCAAAACTCCATAAATACGCTTGATCTTTTGCTTTGCGCTTAACTGAATTCCGTATTCGCTACGATTACCACGAGACATTTTTTTGCCATGCACACCTGGAATATAGGCACGCTTAACCATGCCACATTTTGGACCATTGCAACGGTCGCCCTTGAGGAATAGTTTTTCCATTGCTCTGCGACATTTTCGACATTGTGCTTCAGTATCTCTAGCCATATACTCTTTGCTAAATAAATAATTTAAGTTTTTCTTAAAATAATCACTAAACTCGTCTTGGTTTTTTAGCGCGACAACCGTTATGTGGAATTGGAGTCGTGTCTTTAATCATCGTAATTTCAAATCCATTATTAGCTAATGCTCGAATCGAAGCTTCCCTTCCAGATCCAACGCCTCGAACAAAAACTTCCAACTCTTTCATGCCATATTTTCTAACTTTTTCAGTAACATTTGCAACCACTTGTGTTGCGGCATACGGTGTTGCTTTTTTAGCTCCCTTGAAACCCAAAAGTCCGGATGAACACCAGCCTAAAACACCGCCATTGTCATCAGAAATATTAACAATTGTGTTGTTATACGAACATTTCACCGTTGCTCTTCCTTTTGAAATCTGCTTTTTAGCTTTTTTAACTTTTTTCTTTTCTTCTGGTTTAACTTCTTCAGAAGTATTTGTTTCTAAAGCAATTTCAGCTTTTGGAGTAATGTCATCCAAATCTTTTTTCTGTTCTATGTCCTTGGTCATAATAATATTAACTAACTAATCTTTAAAAATATCATAAAAAATCTTAAGTCTTCTCCGTCTTCACTCTTCCTGATCCCATCGTGCGTCTCACATTTCCACGCACTGTGCGATTATTGGTCTTGGTTCTTTGTCCGCGCACCGGAAGACCTCTTTGATGTCGTGTTCCACGATAACATCCAACTTCTTTCAAACGCTTCACATTATCCCTAACTTCAAGTTTCAAATCTCCCTCGATCTTGATTTTCTTTTCCATGTAACTACGAATACTATTTTGCTCTTCTTCTGTTAAATCCTTTGTTCTCTTATCTTTATCGATTTTCAGCTCAGTCAAAACATCAGAAGATGTATTCTTACCTACTCCATATATATAGGTAAGCGAAATCTCAATTCTTTTGTTATCAGGTATATTTACTCCAGCAATTCTTAACATATTGATAATTCTTGAGTATTAATTAAAAAATCCCAGACTAGCCTTGGCGTTGCTTGTGTTTTGGGTTTGAACAAATCACAAAAAGCACACCCTTTCTTTTAACGGTTTTGCATTTATCACAAATTTTTCTAACAGATGCCTTAACTTTCATATATTTTATATTTTCTTATTTAAGCCGCTGAACTACTCGGCCCTTAGTCAAATCATAAGGACTCATTT
>CAIMLT010000010.1 GCA_903842445.1 uncultured bacterium | reverse complement strand
TTTGACGGTTTCGCGAGCAAGCACTTTTTCACCAATCGCTGCTTGAATCGCAATTTGAAAATTTTGTCTGGGAATGGAATCTTTCAATTTTTCCACGATTCGTTTGCCTTCGCTGTGTGCCCAAATTTTTGGCACAATCCGCGAGAAAGCTTCTACTTTTTCCTCAGCAATTATGATGTCAAGCTTAATTAAATCATTGGCGCGATAGTCGGACAGTTCATAATTCATTGAAGCATAACCGGAAGAAGCACTTTTCAAATCATCATGTAGATTTGTGATCACATCAGTCAAAGGGCAGTTAAATTTCAAGATCATTCGCTCGCTATTTAAATATTCCGTGTCAAGATATTCGGCGCGAGTATTTCGCATCATTTCCATAATCGCTCCCAAATAAGTGGAAGGAGAAATAATCTCCAGATGAACATATGGTTCAAAGATAGCTTCAATTGACGAAGGATCCGGTAGTTCTGAAGGAGAATAAACTTTCAATCTATCTTCTTGGTTTTTGCCAGTTAATTGAATTTCATACACCACGCCAGGCGTGGTAATGGTTGGGCTTAACTCGAATTCTTTTTCTAGGCGCGCTTGAATAATTTCCAAATGCAAGAGGCCTAAAAATCCACAACGAAAACCCCGACCAAGGGCCAAATTACTTTCCGGTTCAAACACAAAAGCTGCGTCATTCAATTTCAATTTGGAAAGCGCATCACGCATTAAATTATAGTCATCACCAGAGGTGGGGTAGAAAGAAGCATAGACCATCGGGCTGACCTCGCGATAACCAGGCAATTTTTCGATTTGTTTTTCAAATTTTGAAATTGTAACAGTATCCCCTACTTTGCAATATTCCACACTTTTAAAGCCTGTTGCAATATAACCAATTTCTCCCACTTTTAGTTTTGCAGTTTTTTGAAAATTCGGCTTGAAATATCCCACTTCGATCACATCACTTTTCGCTTCAGTTGCAAGCATTAAAATTTCTTCTTCAGCCGAAACTTCACCATCGATTATCCGCACATAAGCCAAGACCCCTTTATAAATATCATATTTTGAATCAAATACAAGTGCGCGTAGCGGCTTATTCCCATCACCACTCGGTGCTGGAATTGTTTCCACTATTTTTTGTAATAGCTTATCCACACCAGCGCCAGTCTTACCTGAAACTTCTAAAATATCTTCTTTTTTACAACCGATAATATGCATGATTTCCGCCTTAGTTTTTTCGACATCGGCATTAGGCAGGTCAATTTTATTGGCCACCGGAATAATTTCCAGGTTATGATCAATCGCTTGATAGAGATTAGCCAGTGTCTGTGCTTGCACACCTTTCGTTGCGTCCACTAAAATTACTGCGCCTTCCACGGCGGCGAGTGACCGCGAAACTTCATAGCCAAAATCGACGTGACCCGGAGTGTCAATCAAGTTCAAAATATGTCCGGCATATTCCATTCGCACCGGTTGCATTTTGATCGTAATCCCTCGCTCACGTTCAAGATCCATCTGATCAAGCAACTGTTCTTTCATCTTGCGCATTTCAACTGTTTTGGTAATTTCCAACATCCGATCCGCTAATGTGGATTTTCCATGGTCGATGTGGGCAATTATGCAGAAATTTCGAATATTTTTCATAGTTATTGTCATTCCCGCGAAGACGGGAATCCAGTCATTAAGCTAATTTATTCCAATGGACTTTTAATCTTTCTTAGAGCTGGATTTGTTACTTTAGTATAAATCTGAGTCGTTCTAATATTAGCATGCCCAAGCAGTTCTTGCACGTATCTCACATCGACCCCGTTTTCCAGTAAATGCGTGGCGAAACTATGCCTGAGCGAATGAAATGTAGCTTCTTTTTTGATGCTCGCTTTTTGGAGAGCGCTTTCGAAAACCTTTTGCGCGGTTCTTTCGGTCAATTTTCCACCCTGATTACTCTCAAAAACATAATTATTAGCATCCATTGATGCGACAAGCTTCCTGAGCCCCGAAAGTAATTTTTCTGAAAATAGACTTATTCGATCTTTATCTCCCTTCGCACCTTTAATGTGAATTATCAGCTCATCCAAGTCCAAATCTTTAATTTTCAAATTTATCGCCTCGCTAACCCGCAAACCCGCTCCATAGGAAAGGGCGATGAGTAATTTGTGTTTGGGATTTTTTAGCGAATCAAGCATTTTCTCAATTTCCTTTCGGGAAAGCACGATTGGTAACTTACTCGCCGTTTTGGCAAATTTTATATCGACCACGGCACTACTTTTCATTATTTCTCGATAAAAATATTTAATGGCCTGTAGATGCAAATTGACTGTCTGCGATGATTGTCCGCGATCTTGCTTTTCCAACAAATATTTTTTTATCACAGTGATATCCGGATCACGCTTAATAATTTTCACGATTTTAAAATAATCTGCCAAGCAACCTAAATAACTCTCAATTGTCCGCGGACTATAATTTCGAAGTCGAAGCTCATCTTTGATTTTTATCAATAATTCTTGGAGATTCACAAAAAATATGCTATATTTGATTCATAAGCTAGCGACGATTGAATTATACTAAAACTTCGCATAACATGCAAATTTTAGCAATTATTCAACAATAAGTTCGCATATAAACGAGTT
>CAIMLT010000009.1 GCA_903842445.1 uncultured bacterium | reverse complement strand
GAAACATCCATCAATGGTGGCTTGAGACGGAGCAGAGAGAGATTTGAAAAAACCATTTCCACCCAAAGCTTTACGAGGAATCTCGTTTAACTTTGAGCAAAAACCGTCAACTTCCACTTTGAGCGGAGTATCAAGAATAAGTGGCAAAAAGCCACAGATATTCCTGATTTTCCGATTACTCTCATTGAACCACGCAATGACTTCCGGATCTTCATCAACAGTCGAGGCAAGGCCACGACTGCCGCTGACGAAAAGAAGTAAATAAAAAAAGTAATACCAGTCCGCCGGCGGACGCGGATCGTTCGCCTCGGAAAAGTTACAGCCATAAAACATTTTTTCTTGTCTGCCTTGGCGCACGAAAACACAGCGAGGTAAATTCTTGGAAGAATTCATAAGCAATTCCTGAAAAAAACCAGCGAGTTCAAGCCTTTGTGGCGGATTGGGAATAGCTTTCTCCATCAATTCCCAATGAACCTCCGGAAGTTTCCTTCCACACTTCGTTCCCAAATCGGCGAGGATGATATTTTGCAAAACACTATCCTGAACAAGACGTTCATGCTGAACTGAAATCCCCTTTCTTCCATGAAACATTCTTGGCGAATTAACCAGAGATTTTTTGTACTGGTTTTCTGTCGCCTGCTGCGGGAAAGAGTCCCGGGTCAATGACATAAAAACCGGTTCCAGTCCCCATGCCTTCGCCGATAAATACGTCGCCAAATGTTCGACATTTGGTGTTGGCACTTGACGCACCAAGCAAACCTGAAATTCGTCCATCTGTTCAGGAAAATGCTTGTCTGCAATCGCAAAGAAATCCTCAATTCCAAACTCTTTCGCGCAAAATGCGTTAATGGAGCTTCGAATTTCCCCTTGAGCATCTCTTCTTGCCGCAACTTCTTTTTCAATTTGTTTTCGCTTCATCTGAATAATCCCCCTATCCCTAGTTGCTGGTTGACTTGAATCAAATAACTCAAGCTGTTATTATATTTTTTATTTCTTCATATTCTTTTAAGGAACTAAAAAACCGGCTCTTACGAGACCGGTCTTGGTTTAGTGAAAATGTTTTTTCTTACCCCCTATACATTTCCCTGAAACCAAAACCGGCCTTGATAATAATCAAGACGCTGATAATAAACAAAGTATAGTTCTTCTGGGTTGTTTTGGTTAAATTAAACATAGAAGTAATTTAGCAGATGGGTGGATTTTTGTCAAATCTTTGTCAAATCGGGGTTTTTAGCTCTATCCCAACCTTTTCTCCTTCACCACATCCCAACCAATTTTCCCAAGACTCAAAACAACAAAAAGTCCCCCGAGCCAGATAGAGACCATTTCCCTGTCCGGGCCGGACATAATCCCACCACTAGGATACTCAGGCGTAAGCGCGATTAGAATGATTGATAAAGCAACCCATATCGCCGCGAAACGGAGCCATTTGAGGAATATTTTGTCGGTGATGAAGAAAAGAAATATGGAAATGATGAGTGAAAAAATAGAAAAAAGAAACAATGGTTCTGCAAATGATTTTTTAAGACTACTGAAAATACAACTCCCTGCGGACAAGGAACAAAGCCCGGTTTTGTAAGGATAAAAAATGGCATAGCCGACAGCAACACCAAAAGCGGATAGTAACAAAACTGCGTTTCTCCACCAATAAGTTTTTTGCATAAATTTATTTTTAATTTTTAATACGCTACATTAATTACTCCTTGTTTAGTTAGGAAATATGGCACAACGAGCCCCGGAAGTTTTTTCCATACCTGACGCCTTTCTGCGTCATCATCATTCTCATTATCATCAAGTTCACGTGGTTTTTCCATAATCCAAGTTTCATTTTTTTTGGGGAAGTAGTGCGATTCAAGCAGTTCTGAATCATTTTTGATGTGCGTGCCAAAAAGCGAATATCTGTTTTTTCTTGAATCATAGAGCCATTTATATTGCAAAAGAATTTGGGTAAATTCCGTCTTCACGCCGTCATATGAGACTGATTTGGGAAAAAGATTGATAAAATGATCTCCAAATTCATTTTTTTCCAAAACAATTTCCGTTTTGTGACCCGCTTCGTCACTCAATGTTGCGACAATATGTTTTTTCTTGTTTGCTTTTTTGATTATAGCATAAATCCAGGAAAATGGTTTTTTCCTCACCTCCTCTTTTTGCTCAATTATTTTTTCTTCCAATGTGACCGCAACATTTCCCGGCAAGTTATCCACACCAACAATTTCAAACTTTTGCTCTGTTTGATTGAAAGTTAATTTTGCTTCGGGAGCGATTTTGTCAATTTTAATTATTTCAGTTTTTGTCTCCTCCCTGTTTCCGGTGTTGTCGATTGAAAAATATTTCAAACTAGCTATCCCCTCATTTAAAATACTGATCGGGCCAGCATAGTCCTGCTCTACTAAATCATTTAAGGCATATTTAATACCAGAAACCCCTGTTCCGCCTTTATTGTCTTCGGCCGAAAGTTCCACGGTCACATCTCCTACGTGCCAACCATTTTGACCTTGTGTTCCTGATAAATTAAGACTAGTTTCCGGCGCGATTACGTCCGGCAAAACCGCTTCTCCATTCGGCACTGGCGTCACAACATAATCATTCACTCCGTTGCCATCAAAATCCGCTTCCAAATTAGACAAATTTGCCAAGCCAGTTTCAGGGATATTAAGTGAAACAACTGTATCTTGTGACACTGGCAGGTTTTTGAAAGTTGTGTGTGCAAGAACTTCTTCTCCTTCTGCGGTTTCTTTGACTTCTTCCAACTTGAGCGTATAATCCCCATTATTATAGCCTCTAAGCACCACGTTGATGTTTTCCCCACTGGGAAATCCGACATATTTTCGCTCGCCAAATTGATAATAATAACCATTAGGAATTTCTTCTTTAATAATCTTTTGCCCATTAATGATTTCCGGTCCAGTTTTTCGTCCAGCGCTATCTTTAAGTTGAATATCTAGTGGCGAATAAAGCGACATGCGAATGCGTGGTTTTGCATTGGCGTATTCTTGTGGATTTGGACGATGATTGCTAATGTTTTCTGGTAAAGCTGAGCTACTATATGTATTATCAACGATACTTGAAATAAACTGTTGTAATGGAGCAACTTCGAGAATACTCCCGTGATTTCTTGCAATTGTAAATAGATCATCATATGACCACAAATCCACCCAATATTTCTCCACGCTATTCTCTTTTCCTTCAAGCATTAAAGCGCTCGGTGCCACAACAACCCCGTCCCCATCAACTGTAAACTTCGGCTCATACACCGGTTCATAATCACCAATTCCGGTGCAAGATGGAATTTGTGATCCCGGATAGGCATAGCATTTCACATTTTCTTTTTCTGCATAATCCACTCCACTGATCGTGTCCAATCCCCAACCGGCAATTTCAATTACTTTGACATTAGCCGGCGGAGTCCAACTGTCCAGACGTTTGTGCATCGCAAACGCTTCAGAAATGAGCTTTCCATTTAGCCGATTTTCCAAATCAATCTCATCCGCATCTGGGTCAATTCGACCATCGCCATCTCCGGTCAAAAATTGCTGAAATTCTCCGATACTGCCAATACTGCCAGTGTAGTCATTTTTGAAATCTGAATAGCGAGTGTGTTCAGAGGAAAAAGTAACGAAAGGATTGTCCTCCCCCACTCGCTCAAAATATTTTTCCGACGGCAAAAGTCCATAAGCGCCCGGCATATTTTTCACCAACGTCCGCGAATCTTTTTGGGAAATGAGGATGTCTAGCGGCGATGCTTCATTATAACCATAAAGCAAAGAAAGAATTGAGAGGGGCGTTCCCATTTGAGGCGTACCAACAAAAATAATTTTATCCACTTTTTCCGCCTTTCCCAATTTTTCCAACTCTATCATCATCGCCTTTGCCACAAGTCCGCCGTTGGAATGAGCAATAATCGTTACTTTTTTATTTTTTGCGCCATCTGCCAAACTTTCCAGTTCCGCTAGCGCCCGCTTAATTTCATTGCGATATAGTGTTTCGCCCTGAGCCACATCCTCCACGCTTCTTCGCCAATCATAAGCGAAGAGTTTATAGTCATTGATTTTCTCATTGCTTTTTAGCAATGCCAGTTTTTCTATGAATGTCTTGTAGATATTTCCTCCGGTGACTGGTTTTTCCTCAACAACTTCTTGAGTATAAACAAGCTCTTCACTATCGCCATCCTCATCCAAAGCTAATTGTTCAAGATCATTATCAAAATAGTTGGGCGGCCACATTTGGTTTTCCACATCATCTGCTTCTTTTTTATAGAGCTTGCTCGCCTTTATCCCTGGCAAAAACAGCACATTGGAATTGCCGGAAGGCAAATTAAAATCAGACTCATTGGCTAATGGATAGCTATCCTCTCCGCCATCGAAAATAAACCTCTTATCACAAAAGTTGTCTTTGTTAATATCAGTGCATCCGCTATTTACTCTCCAATAATTCCCCCCTATTGGAAGCGGCTGGCTAAATGAATTACCAAAAGATGAATATACACTCGTAGATAAAGTGTCATCATCTATAATATTGTTATTATAGATATTATTATTGTTACTGTATTTATAAACAGCTATGCTTCTAAAAGTATTTTTTCTGACAATATTATTAGAAGAATAAAAAAATCTTATTCCAATGCTTTTATCTCCTGACGTTAGTCCTTCTATTATAGAATTATTTGTATGCCAAAAATATATTTGTGTCTCTTTTTCCAAAAAAGAAATGTTTCTTAGCGTAATATTTTCACAATTTGAACAATAAAAAGATCCGACATCGGTTAAACCGTCATATATTTTATTTGAAATACCTTTTTCGT
>CAIMLT010000008.1 GCA_903842445.1 uncultured bacterium | reverse complement strand
TAGGTTAATATCTAATTCATGAGCCAAGAGACCAACGCAAATAATTACATCGGCAATCTCATGAGCGACTTCATTTTTTCCAGTTTGAATTTTTGTCTTTCTTTGCAAAGAAAAATAATTCAACACGGACTCACTTAATTCACCATGTTCTTCTGACATTTTCACGATTCGTGCAAAAATCCGCTTTTCTTTGTCAGGAATAGGAAAAAATTTAGCGAGTCTTTTATCTTCAATTTTAATAAATTCTTGAAATTCTTTTATATCCATTTATTTTTCAAGCGAATTGACCCCCATTTTTTTTAATGCTACATGTAATTTATTTAAGGGCAATCCGATTACGGAATAAAAATCTCCGTCAACTTTTTCAATAAGCACTGCAGCACGATGCATTAAACCATAAGCACCAGCCTTGTCCATTGGCTCACCCGTAGCAATATAATCATCAATTTCCTCAGGAGATAATTTTCGAAAAGTTACCCTTGCTTCATCATAGTCACTAACAATCAAATTATTTTTTGTATCAATAATCGCCAGTCCCGTAACAATATTGTGCGTATTCCCGGAAAAATTTGTCAGTATTATTTTGGCATCTTCTTTATCTTTCGGTTTGCCAATAAACTTGCCTTCATAAAAAACAAACGTATCCGCTCCGATAATAATTGCGTCATCATAATGTTTGGCAACATCTTGAGCCTTTCCTAGTGCCAAAAATTTCGCCAACTCACAGGGATCGCTCATAGCCGACATATCTTCCTCATATTCACTTTCTCTAATTTCGAAATCGAGATTGATTTGCTGAAGGAGCATCTTTCTTCTTTCTGATTTTGAGGCTAAAACTATTTTTCGTTGCATAAAATTACTTTAATCGGAAAAACCACCACTGCTTTCCAAATTCTTTTTAGTCTTTTTTTCTTAAACTCCCAGGGCTGTGGTTGGAATATGCGCCAAAGCCATTCCAGGCCAATATAGCGCATAAAAATTGGGGCGCGTCTGATTTTTTTAGTCAAAAAATCAAAAGATCCGCCCACACCCATCGCTAGACGTATTTTAGCATCTTTTTGAGAATTGATAAAGAATTCCTGACAGGGCGCTCCAAAATTACAAAAGAGTATTGAGCAAGCAGTATTTTTTAATAGTCCGCCCAGGGCATCCTTCTCTAAATCCTCCCCTTCTATTTCTAAATCTGGGTATTTTTTCAAGATTGCTTTTTTTATCTCTTGAAATTTACTTAGTCCACTCTTATTTATAGCCAGAAAAACGCCTAGTTTTTTTTTATCAGCCACTTCAAGAATATTGAATATCAAATCCGACCCAGTTAGTCTACTTTTTAGGTTTTTGCCAAAGCGCCAAAAAGCACAACGAACACCAAAGCCATCTGCCACATTTAACGCACAATTATTGAGAATATTTTTGAATTCTGGATTATCTTGCGCTTCCAAAATAAATTCCGGATTAACCGTTGCAATTTGGTGAAACTTTTCCTCATCCAAAAAACTCTCGATTTTATCAAGAATTTCTTTTCGAGAAAGATTATCCACTCGCACGCCTAGTATTTTATATGCACTTTCTGTTTTCATATACTACAAAAAATTATGTCATCCTGAGCGAAGTCCGTACTCGGACGCAGTCGAAGGATCTGCTATCCATTATCGCGGGCTCTATGATTTGTGG
>CAIMLT010000007.1 GCA_903842445.1 uncultured bacterium | reverse complement strand
TCCAATCAGCCGTATTTCCAGAAACCCACAAGCTAGATTTTTTCTTATTCTCCTGATGCTCTTCATGCGTTTCGCCTACATCATTTATCAGTATTCAGCTCTTAATTAATGGCTCAAAAGAAAAACCCGGGTATTCTTCTTTAATAAATTCGTCTTCACTTTTCTTCTCAATATATACCAGATTATTCTTAATCGGGATCACCATTTTTCCACCAATCTTTAGTTGCTTTTTCAGCTCTTCTGGAATTTTTTCTACTGTGGCTGAAACTAAAATACGGTCAAAAGGTGCTTCTGGTGAAAAGCCCAAGCTACCATCTCCCAAAAAAATTTTCACTATTCCCCTATCAACATACTTGAATTTATTAACATTGAATTCCCCCATTTTCTTTAAAGCATCTTTCCTCTCAAGTCCGACAACGCCTCCTTTTTCTCCAACAACATAGGCAAATAGGGCTGTTGTCCACCCAGAGCCAGCGCCGACATCTAAAATCTTATGCCCTTCCTGAGGATCGAGAAGCTCAAACATTAACGCCACAGCTTCTGGCGCAGAAATTGTTTGACCATACCCAATTGGTAGCGCAACGTTGGCTTCTGCTTGCATTGCAAACTCTTCTGGTATAAATTCAACCCGACTTATTTCTGAAAAAGCATCAATAGTCCTACTTGTTCTCAAGCACCCTTTCTCAATAAGATCATTTACTAATTTACTCATACATTAAATCCGTCATGCTCGCAAAAGCAAGCTTCATTAAAATCCTCTGGGTAAAAAATACAAATAACCCTTTCTTGCCACACGCCTAATTTTACTAAAAACTTCAGAAATTTTATCGGCAATATCAATAACTTCAATACTAACGATGATTTTTATTTATATTTTTTAAACACACTAGCCACCTTTTTTACAACATTTTTATCCAAAGCTTTCGGTATTATCTTATCACTAGTCGGTTTTTTTATCAAATCAGCGATCGCATAGGCAACTTTTATTTTATGCTCTTCAGTAATTTTTTTTATTTTATTATCCAAAACCCCCCGAAATATTCCCGGAAAAGCTAAGACATTATTTATTTGATTGGCAAAGTCAGATCGCCCGGTTGCCACAATTCGCGCACCACCGGCTTTTGCTCTGTCCGGCATAATTTCCGGTATAGGATTGGCCATAGCAAACACAATACTATTTTTATTCATTTGAGCAACATCTTCTTCTGTAAGAATATTTGGCGCCGAAACGCCGATAAAAACATCCGCGCCAGTCAGGGCATCACGCACATTGCCTCTGACATTTTCCGGATTGGTAATTTTTGCGATTTCCATTTTAGAATTATTCAAGCCTTCTAATCGCTCTTTGAAAATTATTCCCATCCGATCAAGCATAATAATATTTTTTGCACCGGCCTTAATTAATAATTTTGCGATTGCCACGCCTGCTGCTCCTGTTCCCGAGATAACAATTTTAATTTTTACTAAATCTTTTTTAACAACTTTTAACGCATTGATCAGTCCCGCTAAGACCACAATTGCTGTGCCATGTTGATCATCGTGAAAAACCGGAATGTCGAGTTCTTTTTTCAGTCGTTCTTCGATTTCAAAGCATCTTGGAGCACAGATATCTTCCAAATTTATTCCGCCAAAAGTCGGCGCTAAATATTTTATCGTTTTAATTATTTCTTCTGTGTCCTGCGTCGCGAGCACAATCGGAATCGCATCAACTCCACCAAGTTCTTTGAAAAGCAAAGCCTTGCCTTCCATAACTGGAAGCGCCGCTTCCGGTCCGATATTACCCAACCCTAAAACCGCCGATCCATCAGAAATAACCGCGACGCAATTTTTGCGCATCGTGTAGGAAAAAGACAGTTTTTTATCTTTGGCGATAGCTTTCGACACTTCCGCCACTCCCGGAGTATATAAAACCGCCAGATTTTTCTCCGTCAGTTTAACTTTACTCCAAATTTCGATTTTCCCACCGATTTTTTTGGAAAGCTTAATTGAATAATGCTCTTGACTTTTCATAGGTTTAGATGTGTAATTCTTACTTTAACTTCAACATCTTATACGCCCCATTCGCCGCCACCGCGCCTTCCGCCGTCGCTGTAATAATTTGGCGAAATTTATTTGATCCAGTCGTAATATCCCCGGCCGCAAAAACACCCGGCACATTCGTACTCATATCGGCATTAACTTTGATAAATCCTTGCTCATCCGTTTCCACACCCAACCGCTCCGCTAGTTCCACTCCCGGATCAGAGCCGATTTCCACGAACACACCATCGGTTTCCAAGTAAGTCTTGTCGTTGTAAGCTTTGTCTAAAATTATTTTTTCAACTTTTTGTTCGCCTTTGATTTCGATAACGTTGGTATTCTTGATTGGTTCAATTTTTGAGTTAGCTGCTAGTTTATCAAGCCAAATCGGCTCGGCCGGAAAACGATCTCCGCGATAAATCAGATAAACTTTGGACGCGAAATCCGAAAGACCCAGCGCCGCTGTTACAGCTGAATTTCCGCCACCGATCACCGAAACGACTTTTTCTCGAAAAAACATTGCATCGCAAGTTGCGCAATAGGAAACGCCTCTGCCGGTTAATTTTTTTTCGCCGGGAATATTCATTTTGCGATATTCAGTTCCCATCGCCATAATTACAGCGCGTGTTTTATGTGTGTTTTTTCCAGTTTCCACCTCAAAAATATTTTCTGCATTTTTTTTAACCGACACAACTGATTCATTTTGCGGAGAAACGCCAAGACTCTTGGCATGCTCAACAAAACGCGAAAGTAAATCAAATCCGGAAACAGAAATATCTCCCGGCCAGTTTTCTAGTTGGCGGATTTCATTTATTTGCCCACCGATAGTTGCACCCAAAAGCAGATGATTGAGCTTATAGCGTGAAGCATAAATCGAAGCAGTCAAACCGGCTGGTCCGGCACCAATGATTATTAAATCATAAAGTTCTTGCATAATTTTTCTATAGACTTTCTAGCGCACTTTTTAGAGTTTCTTTCGCCTGCATCCCCATAAATTCTTTCACAACTTTTCCACTTTTAAAAATTTTTAACGCTGGAATAGACATAATTGAAAAATCACCGGCAATTTTGGAGTTTTCATCCACATTCAACTTTCCCACCTTAGCCTTGCCCTCAAAATCTTTGGCCAATTCTTCAATAATCGGTCCCATTGCTTGACACGGTCCGCACCAAGGAGCCCAAAAATCCACCAAAACTGGCACATCACTTTTTAGAACATCCGCTTCGAAGTTTTGATCCGTAAAAACTAGTTCCATATATTTTTAAAATTAAAAAATTAACATTCTTAAATTTTTAACTATTCTTCCAAGCAAATTATTTACCGGAACTAAGCCAGAAAATCCACTATCCATTATTAAAAATTTTCATAGCCCATAATCAGCTTCAGAATATCCCATGACAGATTCTTCGACTCAACTTAGTTTTACATGGAAGGATGATGATTTTTTATGACCCAAACCTTCTTTTCCTTTTGGCATATTCCATTAGCGCTTCTTCAAACTTTTCTTCGTTAAAATCGGGAAATTTTTCTTTAGAAAAATAAAGTTGCGCATCAGAAACATCCCACATCATAAACCCGGCGCTGTTATGTGGCTCTCCGCCAGTTCTGATCACATAATCCACCGCCGGAAGTTTAGCCGTCATCAAATTTTCCTTAATTATTTCAGCTGTTATTTTCATGCCCTTTCCATATTTTGCATTAATTTTTTCGATTGCGCAAATCATCTCATCCGTTCCTCCATAAGCCAACATAAAATTCAAAATTCGTTTTTGATAAGGCTTGGTTTTCTCAATCACCCGATAAATTATCTGCTTTAAAGAATCGGGAAACTGCTCATCCCAACGTCCAATAAAATTAACTCGAACTTCATTCTCATGGATTTCCCGTCCTTCCAACATTTTCGTGAAATAGCGCTTATATATATCCAGCAGTGCTTTTTTTTCTTCCAACGGTCGCTTGGTTAAATTATCAATAGACGATCCCCAAATGGACAGGCATTCAATTCCTTTTTTTAAAGAATAGCTTATTATTTTTTCAAAATTTTC
>CAIMLT010000006.1 GCA_903842445.1 uncultured bacterium | reverse complement strand
TTTTCGCGTACTGTGCCCAGAAGAGGACTCGAACCTCCAATCCCTTGCGAGAACCAGTTCCTAAGACTGGCGCGTATACCAATTCCGCCATCTGGGCATAAAATCTATTTTTTATTTTTCTATTACCACAACTCCATTCCTGTTTTCTATAGGCTCTGAATTCCGCTTGCCCGCCCGAAGCCTTGGCGCAGGAGGGCCATCTGAGCTTATTTTATAAGCACTTTTTTATCTTACCCTTCAAACCCAATCTTGGCAATATCCCTGAAATATGAAAATTTTATTCCAAAAGCGCTTTAAGTCTTCGCACTTCTTCTTTCAACGCTCCATCATTTCCATATTCCCCATGATGCCGAGTATTCTCACCATAAGTTTCCTTTTTCACGTCCAGATGAATATTGATCAGCATATCCGCTCCATTCATCTTGACATACATATGAAATCTAGGATAGCCAGCCATAGCCATTGGACGGATAAAACTCATTTCATCGCCTTCGTGTCTTTGGAAAGAATAGCCCAATCGGCGCAAATTATTCACCGGGTTACCTTCGACATTTTTAACTTCTATTTGCATAATTTTTTAAATCACGACTTACGCGTTTGTCTGGAAGAAGTCCGCACGGATATTTCTCTTAGCATCCCTAGGCTTTTGGTAAAGCACGAGAAGAAAAGCCAAAATGAGGAAATCGCGCTTTTAGGATTTCTTTCGGACGAATGCGTAAGTCCTAAAAATTATTGATTAGCCTGATTCTTTGCCGCTAGAATTGTGTTTCGCATAAGCATCATAATTGTCATTGGCCCCACTCCACCCGGCACCGGCGTAATGCAACTAACCTTATCACAAGCGCGGATATAGTCAACATCACCAACTAATTTTCCCTCTGCGTTTCGATTAATTCCAACATCAATCACTATCGCATCTTTCTTTATCATATCAGCGCAGATGAGTCCTGCCTTCCCGGTTGCCGAAACAAGAATTTCCGCCTGCGCGCAAATTTCTTTTAAGTTTTTTGTCTTAGAGTTACAAACCGTTACTGTCGCGCCGAGATTTATAAGCATTACTGCTAGTGGCTTTCCGACAATATTACTCCTGCCAACAATTACAATATTTTTTCCTTCGACAGAAATATTACTTCGCTTCAAAAGTTCTAAAACTCCCGCCGGCGTGCAAGGCAAAAACCTTGCATCATCAATCATCATCCTCCCAACATTTTCCGGGTGAAAGCAATCAACATCTTTTTTCGGATCAATTAAACTGATAATTCTTTTCACGTCTATGCTATCTGGCAACGGCAACTGAACCAAAATCCCGTGAATTTTTTCATCCGCATTATATTGCAAAATTATTTCTTCCAAATCCTCTTGCGAAGTTGCCGTCGATAATTTCATAACCTGAGAATCTATCCCAATCTCTTTCGCCACCCGTTCTTTATTTTTAACATAAATCTGCGAAGCATTATCCTCTCCGACTAAAATTACCAAAAGACTTGGCACAATTTTCTTTTTCGCCAAAACTAAAACTTCTTTCTTCAGTTCTTCTTTAATTTCTTCCGCAATCTTTTTCCCGTCGATTATTTTTGCCATATACTTGATTATAGCACAAACCAAAATCACCCTTGCCAACCACAC
Organism: uncultured bacterium; assembly: GCA_903842445.1. Classification (GTDB taxonomy): domain Bacteria; phylum Patescibacteriota; class Minisyncoccia; order Moranbacterales; family UBA2206; genus UBA9630. The sequence continues at coordinate 14,042 of CAIMLT010000006.1, read as the reverse complement.
CAAATCAGTGATATAATATCCTCATAATTAATGCTCTAGAAATCTTATGCCAACTCCACTCCCCGATCTCATCCGCCCGGAAAATCTCGCCGATTTTTTCGGCCAAGAAAAACTCATTGGAAAAAATTCCTATCTTTTTCGTGCCATTGAAAATGACAACATTCCTTCGATGATTCTGTGGGGCCCACCCGGCAGTGGAAAAACTACTTTGGCGCACATTATAGCGAGCGCCACCAAATCAGAATTTTTATGCATTAGTGCAGTTTCATCTGGCAAAAAAATGCTTTTGGAAATTATTGCCAAAGCGCAAGAGAATAAATCAGCCGGCAAAAAAACGATTCTTTTTATAGATGAAATTCACCGCTGGAACAAAGCCCAGCAGGACGCACTTCTCCCTTATGTTGAAAATGGAACGATTATGCTAATCGGCGCGACTACCGAAAACCCAAGTTTTGAAGTTAACTCCGCCTTAGTTTCTCGTGCACGCGTTTTTGTTTTGGAAAAATTAACCCCAGTTGATTTAGAAAAAATAATTAAAAGAGCTTTGAAAAAAATTGAAACAAAGAAAAAAATAAAGATTAATCCTGACACCATAAAACTTCTCGCCAATCTTTCCAATGGCGACGCGCGCATGGCACTAAATACCTTGGAAGCTTGCACAAATCAAACCGGAAATATTACCCCGGAACTCGTGAAAGAAGTTTTGCAAAAATCCCATTTGCTCTACGACAAATCCGGCGAAGAACATTACAATATTATTTCAGCGCTCCACAAATCAATGCGCGGCGGCGATCCAAATGCGGCGGTCTATTGGCTCGCGCGAATGATTGAAGGCGGCGAAGATCCACTTTTCATCGCGCGCCGTCTTGTGCGTTTTGCCAGTGAAGATATTGGTCTCGCCAATAACACAGCTTTGCTTCTCGCTAACGCAGTTTTTGACGCGTGTCATAAGTTAGGTTATCCAGAATGCAATGTGCACCTCACTCAGTGCGTCATCTATCTCGCTAAATCCAAAAAGGACATCACCGCCTACACTGCTTATGACAAAGCCAAAAAAGATGTGGAAAAATTTGGCAATCTTCCGGTGCCACTTCACCTCCGCAATGCGCCAACAAAGCTAATGAAAGAATTAGGTTATAGTAAGGGTTATAAATATACTCCCCTTGAAGATGGCCACGAACAGAGTTATTTGCCAGAGGAGTTGGAAAATTTTAAGTATTTGTAAAAAAATTAAAACAACCCCTCAATCTCCCCCCTTTCTGAGACATCAATCTTTTCGGCGGCTGGGATTTTTGGAAGGCCCGGCATCGTCATAATTTCTCCGGCAATCGCCACGATGAATCCGGCGCCACTTGAAATTCTAAGTTCTCGGATGTTTAGTGTGAAACCTTTTGGTCGTCCGAGAAGTTTTGGATCATCCGAAAAAGAATATTGGGTTTTCGCAATACAAATTGGCAGTTTGTCCAATTTTTCTTTTTCCAGTTTTTCCATTTGTTTTTTAGCGCTAGCACTAAATTCAACTTTTTTCGCGCCATAGATTTTTTGCGCGATTGTTTCAATTTTCACTTTGATATGCGACTCCTGCAAATAGAGCACTTTGAAGTTCGCTTTTTTCTTTGCGAGAGTTTCCAAGACAACTTTTGCTAAATCTTCTCCACCCACTCCGCCTTTTTCCCAAACATGCGACAGCGCATAGGCGACGCCCAGTTTTTTGACCATTTGCTCCAAGAGTTTCAATTCTTTTTGCGTGTCGCTCGGAAAAACATTCACTGCCACAACAACCGGCACCCCAAATTTTTTCAAGTTCTCAACGTGCTTTTCTAAATTAGCAAAACCTTTTTTCAAATGAATTAAATTTGGCATCACCAGCGCTTCCTTTTCCATTCCGCCGGAATATTTGAGCGCGCGCACTGTTGCCACAATCACAACCGCGTTCGGCTTAAATCCTCCAACGCGACATTTGATATTAAAAAATTTCTCCGCACCGAGATCCGCTCCAAAGCCGGCTTCAGTAATAAGATAATCGCCGAGTTTGAGGCCATAGCGCGTTGCGAGAATACTGTTGCAACCGTGCGCAATATTGGCAAATGGTCCACCGTGAATAATGGCTGGGGTGTTTTCCAAGGTTTGTACTAAATTCGGTTTTAACGCGTCTTTTAGAATTGCCGTGAGCGCACCAATGACTTTTAGCTCTCGCGCATAAACCGGCTCGCCAGAATAAGTATAGGCAACTAAAATATTTCCCAAACGTTTTTTCAGATCGGTCAAATTCTCGCAAAGACATAGTATCGCCATGATCTCCGAAGCCACGGTTATATTAAAACTTTCTTCGCGCGGCACGCCTTGCAATTTTCCACCCAATCCCACAACAATGTTTCGCAAAGTTCGATCATTTAAATCAATCGCCCGTTTCCAGAGAATTTGGCGCGCGTCGATTTGAAGCTCGTTCCCTTGAAAAATATGGTTATCAATAATGGCTGAAAGCAAATTGTTCGCCGTTGTGATCGCGTGCAAATCGCCCGTGAAATGCAAATTGATTTCTTCCATCGGCATCACTTGAGAATATCCTCCCCCAGCCGCGCCACCTTTCACTCCCATGCACGGCCCAAGTGATGGTTCGCGCAGAGCCAATATAGTTTTTTTGGAAAGTCGATTCATCGCCATTGCAAGACCGATTGATGTCGTGGTTTTTCCTTCTCCAGCCGGAGTGGGACTAATCGCGGTTACCAAAATCAATTTTCCATCTTTTTGGTTTTTAATCCTCTCCCAAAGTTCCGGTTTTAGTTTTGCTTTGTGCTCTCCATATAATTCCAAATCATTTTTTGTGATCCCAATTTTTTCCGCCACCTTTTCGATTGATTCCATTTTTGCTTCCTTTGCAATTTGAATATCTGTTTTCATAAGTTTTTTATTTAAAAAAATAATTATTATTTTACAAACTCAACCACCGATCTTAAGATCCCATCCTCATCCAATCCAACTTCAGACAAAACCTCTCCACGCAAGCCATGCGCCAAAAACCTATCTGGCAATCCCAGATTTTTAATTTTAACACTCAACCCAGCTTTCGCAAAAAATTCATTCACTGCGCTACCCGCTCCGCCTAAAATTGTATTATCCTCAACTGTCACAAAATATTTATGCAATTTAGCTAAATTTCTGAGCAACTCTTCATCGAGCGGTTTTATAAAACGCATATCAATAAGCGTGCCCCCAATCATTTCTGCTGCATATTTGCTCCTACCCACCATAGTTCCAAAAGCTAAAATAGCTACTTTTTTTCCAGCATTTACGATACTAGCTTTCCCAATCTTAATTGGTTGAACTTTTTTCTCACCACATCCGCAAAGATTACTACCTTTTGGATAACGCACTGCAGCCGGTCCGGAATAGTCATAACCAGCGTTTAACATTGCCCGGCACTCATGTTCATCTGACGGTGCCATCAAGACAAGATTTGGAATAATGCGCAAAAATGACAAATCAAAACTACCCGCATGCGTCGCTCCATCCGGACCGACAATCCCAGCGCGATCAATTGCCAAAAGCACATCCAGGTTTTGAAGAGCAATGTCATGAATCAATTGATCATAACCTCGTTGCAAAAAAGAAGAATAGATTGCTATGACTGGTTTTTTTCCTTGAAGAGCCAGGCCTGCCGCAAAAGTCAATGCGTGTTGTTCAGCGATTCCAACATCATGATAGCGTTTCGGAAATTTTTTGCCAAATCCAACCAGCCCTGATCCGCTTCCCATTGCCGGAGTAACCGCATGCAATCGTAAATCTTTTCTGGCTTTTTCGCAAATCCAACTGGAAAAAATATCCGTATAAATGATACTTTTTTTGCCACAGCTGTCTTTTTGTCCGGTCGCCAGATCAAATGGTGCCACGGCATGCAATGAAAAGATATCTTTTTCCGCCGGAACATAGCCCTTACCTTTTTTCGTAATCACATGCAAAAAACGTGGCCCTTTTATTTTTTTTAGATTTTCCAAAACTTCTAAAAGCATTTCGGTGTCATGTCCATCGATTGGTCCATAATATTTAAACCCCAACTCCTCAAATAAAGTTCCGGGTGTAATTACACCGCGAGCCTGAATTCCAGCTCGATGCACCAACTTTTGCACCATCGGCAAGCCACCTAAAATCTCCAACCCCTTATCACGCAAATTGACATAGGCCGGAGAAGAAATGAGCCTCGTTAAATATTTTTCCATTCCGCCAACATTGGGAGAAATTGACATTTTGTTATCATTCAATATAACTAAAATATCCGCCTTAATATCACCTGCATGATTAAGTGCTTCGAAAGCCATTCCTGCCCCAAGTGCCCCATCCCCAATTACCGCCACTATATTAGGTGCGCTTTTTTTATTTTTATTCGCTACTGCCATTCCAGTTGCCGCACTAATCGACGTGCTGGTATGGCCAACATTTAAAGCATCGTATTTACTTTCTTCTCTCTGAGGAAAAGGAGCGAGTCCATTTTTTTTTCTGATAGTACTTAGCTGTTTTTTTCTTCCAGTGAGAATTTTATGCGTATAAGCCTGATGTCCAACATCCCAAATGAGCAAATCTTTGGGCGTATCAAAAACATAATGCAATGCCACGGTCAGCTCCACCACGCCCAAATTCGATCCAAAATGCCCCCCACTCTGCGCCACACTTTCAATCAAATAATCACGAACTTCATCGCAAAACTTTGGCAGCTTCTCCTTGGTTAGTTTTCGCAAATCCGCCGGAAAATTAACACCGTCTAATATTTTATTGCTCTTTTTGTTCTTCATAAATGATAGATGGGTTTACGTGTTTGTCGAAAAAATTCTTGACGATAATTATTACTAACATCCATATCTTTTAGTAAACCAGCACGGGCGAAGCAAAATAAGGAAACCGCGCTTTAAGAATTTTTTCGGCAAATGCGTAAATTCCGAATAATTGTATCCTTCGTGAATTCAAACAATCTCATCCACTATCAATAAGAGTTTTTTGATAGCCTTATCATTTTTTCCCAACTCATCCACTAGAGCGACAATCTCCTTGGAATTTTCTGCCAGCTTCGGTTGCTTGCTCAAAAAAATACTGATTGATTTCATTGTAACCTTTTCTTCGATATACTTTGCCAAAATTGCATACCACAATGCAAATGTTTTTCGATCAACTTTGATGTCTGGCGTAACCAACGGCGGATTGCGAAAATAATTAGCCAACTTTTCCCAGTTGTTATAGATATCATAAAGTAAGATATCTTCCAATAATTTTGCTGGGCGACCAAATAATCCGCCAGTTTTTTCTAGTTCGTAAAATCCATTCTGATTGAGAATTTCTTCTCTCCGCACATCGCAATAAAGATGAAACTTCCAGCCAGCCTCAAAAGATGTTAATCCTGAAAAATTCAAATCAAGAGGTTGAAATCTCAGATGCGTATCTTTCCGCTTAATACTAGGTTCAATCATTCGGATATCGGGAAAAACCGCGCCCAATAAAAATTTATCCCTATCAATCTTACGTCTATGGTTTATTTTTTCTTCATCCAAAAAAGCCTCGTCAGCTTTTCCATTCTCAATAGAATCAAAATATTTTTTCGCATAAACGATATGCGCGATTTGCGATGCCATGATTATTTTTCAATAGTAAAATTTTTTTGACTGATGCTTTCAAGCAAATCAAGAGTAGCTTTGACTGAAAGATTGGTAGTATTTTTTAGAATAAGCTTCTCGCCAAATTTTTCACTTAAAGGAGTGATAAATTCATCTCCCCAGGAGGGCGTGAAAGTGTGAACTCCTTCAAAGTCAATTTCAACTTTTTCATTTTCAACGACTGAACTTAAAATAGGCTGAAAAGCCGCCAGAGCTTCTTTACCTGCTTGCCGTGAAACCAAGGTTGTTCCAAATTTTTTTAGCTGAATAATCATAAGATTAATTTAAAAAGTTATTAAAACCAAGCAGCCGTCCAAGACTGTTTTTTGTTTTTCAATTAATAAATCAGAGTCACCCTTTTTAAGTTCTAATTTTGCCGAACCAGTATAAAAAAGAATCCGCATAGCGTTTTCTTGGATAATTTTTCTTACAAATTTTAGACCATTTCCTCTAGCTTCCGGTGCTCGCCCGGAAACGATTTCAGAAAAAGCGACTCGCACAGCTTGTTCGTCTGAAGATAAATCAGCCCTGACCCTCTTAAGAGTTTTAAAAATACCCTGTCCGCGATCTGCTAAAATAATTTCTCTCTTTTCTATATCATAGCCAAAAAATATGCCAGGAATATCAGGCCAATTACCCAAATTATGATCAAAAGAATTATTGCCAATTTCTCCCGTTATAGCTGAAATCAAAGAGTATGTTTCTCTTAAGAAGTCAACTTGTAACAAATTATTTTCGAATTTCATTAAGCGCGTTTGAAAAATCAAACTATTGGGGCAATAAAATAATTTCTCTAGTTCTGTCGGGCTAGGATTTGCTACCCAGTTTTTTGCCTCTTTAAAAAGATTTGAAGCTGAAATAGTTGACTGATTTATAAAATCATTAATTTCGTTTTCTTTATAAAACCTTTTACCGCTTTTTCTGACAGCTAAAAATCGTCCTTTTTTGTCCCAACGACGCAAGGTATCGATAGAAACACCTATTTTTTTGGCGGTTTCGCCAATTGATATTAATTTTTGGCTCATTTAAAGCATTTTATCATTACAACTCCATTGTAGCATAAATTTAACACCTATGCAACTATGCAAAACACCTATGCAGACCTATGCAAATATTTCAAAATTACACACAATCTTTTCTTCATTAAATCATTCATCAATACTGCCGGACACATATCTATCTTTTACCTTAATCTCCGGCAGAAGTTTCCAAATCAATTCAAAAATAAGTTTCATGGTTTTGTGGATTTCTGATCCTTCAATAATCAATCCTATTTCTTCCTTGGCGGAAATTAGCGCCACATAATTATTGCCATAAATAAGAATTTAGATTGAAAAAGGAAAATCCTTAGCACTAATAAGCTTTGTGCTTCTCAATTGTTCTTGATCCTTAGCTGTATAATTTTTTATCATCGCATCATCATCCGGAGCAATTGTCCTGACATAAACTCCTTTTTGGACTCTTTTTTTGATATAATTATCCGTAAATTCCTTATGCGCGATTTGCGATGCCATTGTTTTTTATTTTATTTTTTCCAAATTTTAGAAATGGCATGTCCAATATGAATTCCTGCGGCGAATTGGCTAGCTTCTTCGTTATTATGGGCATATACCACTTTTGCCAACTTAATCTTTTCGCTTCCTTCTTCAAAAAATAGCTTCTGATGACTACTTTCAATTCCTATCTCAACAGGCCTGACCCCCTCCTTAAATTCAGATTGCCTAATCTCAAAACCAATTATATTTTCTTGCCAATTGGGATCGATTCTTTTAAATTCAAGTATCCGCTCAGCCTCATCATCGGAAACAAAAAATATTTTTTTCAATATCGGCTGATACTCAATTTTACCGTCTTCATTTTTCTTAAAGCGCCAGGACTGTCCATCTTGAGAAACGAAATAGGTTGAACCCTTTTCCGTTTCGAAAACCAGTTTAAATTTTTCCTTCTCCTTTTTCATTTTTTCCACAAACGCCATCATCATTTTCTGTTCATTTTCCACCAACTCCCTCGTGCTTATGCCTTTCTTGCACCATCCGTCTTCAACTTCATCAATTCCATCAGTCATCTCTTTCCGAAGATCGACTAAGCTAACATCCTTCAATTTCCCCTCTCTGCTTTTATTGTTTTCGAGAATTATTTTTTCCATAAATTCATCGCCGCACTTATTACGCTACTTTATGTTTTTTCTTAATCAACTCCTCTTCCTTCTTCTGCTCTTCCTTAATTTTCTCCTCCGCCATCTTGCGCAAAGCTTCAACATTATTTTTCGCCAACTCTTTTGCTAGTTCAATCAGTTTTTCTTTTTCATTCAGTGTCGGATCGTCAATTACCTTAGAAAGTAGCACCGCTAAAATCGCTCCGATTTTTGGTCCCGGTTCTACGCCCAATTCTTTCATCAAATCATTGCCGTTTAATTTCAGTTGTTTTACGGAAATTGGATCACTCGAAACTTTTTCTACCATAAATTGAAAATGTCTGAGTTTATATGGAACCGCTTTTGGCACACCACTGCCGAGCCGATCAGCAATCCGCACATCAATAAGATCTAAAATATTTTCCAAACCAACTTTTTGCACAACACGACGCACGCCTGATTCTCCCACTTCATCAACGTTATAATAAAACATATGATTGCGCACGAGTAGTGCCACCTTGTCAATCACGCGCCGCGAAAATCGCAGACGCTCCAAAATATTTTTCGTCATCCGCTCGCCAATATATTCATGATTATAGAAAGTCGCATTTTCGCCTTCGCCTCTTTTCGCTTTCGGTTTTCCCACATCGTGAAGTAGCGCCGCCAAACGCACTTCCAATTTTTTTGACGGACATTTTTCCAAAGAAGCCACAAGATGCTTATAGACAGTATTATATGGCCCGTAATAATGATGATGACTTTGCGTAACCCCAATTCCGCTTTCAATTTCCGGCAGAATTATTTTCAATACTCCCGTTTCTTGCAAGAGTTCAATTCCTCGCGCCGGCGTTGGTGATAAAATAATTTTCGCAAATTCATCTCGGATCCGCTCCGGTGAAATATGTTTTAAATTCTCAGCATTTTTCTGGATTGCTAAAAAAGTTTTTTCCTCAATCGCAAAACCGAGCGTCACTGAAAACCGGATCGCCCGCATCATCCGCAGCGCATCTTCATCAAATCTTTCGTTACCATCCCCCACCGCCCGAATCAATTTATTCTCCAAATCCTCTCGCCCAAAAAACAAATCCACTATTTCTAATTCGCTACCGCTCGTTTTTTCTTTTTTTTCATATTCACTAGTTACTGATCCTTGTTCACTGATTCCTGTTCGCCGCTTCCTGTTCACTGTTTCCTGATTACTGATCCTAGCCGCCAGCGCATTAATCGTAAAATCACGCCTAGATAAATCTTCCTCCAAAGTCTTGGCAAACTTCACCTCATCAGGATGCCGTTTATCGGAATATTTTGACTCAATTCGATACGTCGTTACCTCCACAACCTCAACTGTTTCTTTTTTTTCTATTTCCTCATTATTACTCACTGCTCTCTGTTCACTGCTTCCTGCTTCCTGTTTCCTGATTTTAACACCCACTGTCCCAAAATTATTCTCATAGATACTATCTGGAAAAAGCCCCTGCACTTCCTCCGGCTTAGCATTAGTCGCCACATCCCAATCTTTCGGTCCACCAGCTGGCGGATTTTCCATAAACAAATCCCGCACGCAACCGCCCACGACATTTGCCTCAAATCCCGCCTCTTCCAGCTTTTTCATCACAGACAGAATCTGCTCGGGCACATTAAATTTGATCAATTTTTCCTTTTTCATATTCACCATTCTAGCAAAAAAATCCCAAAATAGCGAATATTCGCAAAACTAGGATTTGCGTGTTTGTCCGAAAAAAGTTTCGCACAATAATCCTCCCTAAATGCTCCAAGCTCGCAGTAAACCGGCAAAAAACTAAGCATAAGGCAAAAGCTCTGGCGCGTCCACCGTAATTCCGCGCACCGACGTGTTATGTTTTGCCCCGCAGCACCACAAAAGACTTCGAGCCAAGTCTCTAAGCATGACTTTTTTTGTTTTTTTCCTCGACAGCCAATTCTTCTCGTGCTAATATATCTATGCGAACTAGACTTGGTCTAGATTTTGCGTGTTTATCATAAAATTATTTACTAATTCTTAGCCAAAAATATCATGAATATTCAATATTACGGACACTCTTGTTTTAAAATCTCTTTAAAGCCTGCTGGACGAGGCCAAGAAGAGGTTGTGCTTTTTATAGACCCCTTCGACAAATCCATTGGACTACGTCCACCACAAGGACAAACTAACTTTGTCTTAGTCTCTCACGACCATCCTGATCACAACAACATTGAAGCCCTAAAGGGAAACCCGCGAGTCATTAATTTGCCTGGAGAATATTCTGTTGGAGGAGTAAATATTATTGGCATTCAATCCTACCATGACAACACGCAAGGCAAGGAAAAAGGCTTAAATACAATTTTTATCATTGACAGTGAAGACATAAAGCTTTGCCATCTTGGCGATCTCGGAACAGATCTTGACGAAAAGCAATTGGAAAAAATAGGCACAGTTAATGTCCTTTTTGTTCCAATTGGTGGAAAATATACACTTGATTATAAGAAAGCCATAGAAACAATCAAAAAAATCGAACCAAACATCGTCATTCCAATCCATTTTAAAATGAATGGATCGACTGTTGACATCGATGACGAAAATAAATTCTGTTTAGAGATGGGTTATTGTGCCAAAGAAAGACCAACAAAATTAAATCTGAAGAGTAAGGATTTGGAAGGAAAAAATATGGAAATCCTAATAATGGGTATCGAGTAAGCTTAAAACAATGAATATCCAAAGAAAATTAGAAGAAATCCGACGAAAACCGGCACATATTCGATTGCGCTATACATATGTATCCGTAGCAATTTCGATGTTTTTTATTCTCTTGCTTTGGTTTTTTTCTTTAATGGATAAAATCGAGAGGTCTGAAGTAACAAAAAGTCAAACTGTTTTTGAGGACTTGCAAACACAAAAAAAATCCATAAAAGAAGCCACAGATAACATAAAAGAATCCCTCAATGACTTAAAAAATAATCCGCCACCATTGTCAAACACAATCCAACCATTACCCTAACAATAATCAAATTTAGAAAAACAATATGGAAATGAAAATTGAGCTGGAAAATATCCAAGCCAGAGAAATAACCGAAGAAATCCAACAATCCTACTTGGATTATGCTATGAGTGTCATCGTTTCGCGCGCTCTGCCGGATGTCCGCGACGGAATGAAACCAGTGCATCGCCGAATTCTCTATTCAATGTGGAACACGGGACTACGTGCTAATGCCAAATTTCGCAAATCCGCTACCGTGGTTGGAGAAGTGCTGGGGAAATATCATCCACACGGTGACGTCGCGGTCTATGATTCAATGGTAAGAATGGCACAGGATTTTTCTTTGCGCTATCCTCTGGTCAAGGGTCAAGGAAATTTTGGATCAATGGACGGCGACTCACCCGCGGCTTATCGCTACACCGAAGCTAAACTTTCACCAATTTCCGAAGAGATGCTGATTGATATCGAAAAAAATACCGTTAATTTCGTGCCCAATTTTGATGGTCAACACAAAGAGCCCACCGTTTTGCCAGCTAATTTACCCCAATTGCTCCTAAATGGCTCAATGGGAATCGCCGTTGGCATGGCAACAAACATTCCTCCGCATAATATTACCGAGCTAATTGAAGGCATCGATCACTTGATTGATAATCCCGACGCCACAGTGGAAGATCTTTGCGAATTTGTCAAAGGTCCTGATTTTCCAACCGGCGGAATAATTTACAACAAAAAAGATATCATTGAAGCCTACAAAACCGGCCGCGGAAAGATTCTAACTCGTGCCAAAGCAGAAATCAATGAAACCAAAGCCGGCGCGTTCCAAATCATCGTGACGGAAATGACTTATGCCACCAACAAGTCCACTATGATTGAAAGAATGGCAGACCTCGTGAAAGAAGGGAAAATTGTCGGCATTCGCGACATTCGCGACGAGTCCGACAAAGACGGTGTGCGCTTGGTTATTGAACTCAAAAAAGACGCCTATCCCCAAAAAGTCCTCAATAAGCTTTATGATCTCACTGATTTGCAAAAGAATTTTAATGTCAATATGCTTGCTTTAGTTAATGGCATTGAACCAACTGTGCTCAATTTGAAATCAATTTTTGAATATTACATCATCCACCGCAAAGAAGTTATCACCCGCAGAACCAAATTTGACCTGGAAAAAGCCAAGGATCGCGCTCATATCCTTGAAGGTTTGAAAAAAGCCCTTGATCACATTGACGCCGTCATCGAAACAATCCGCAAATCCAAAACCAAAGAAGAAGCCCACGTGAATTTGATGAAAAAATTCAAATTTTCTGACCGCCAAACCACAGCCATTCTCGAAATGCGCTTGCAAACTCTAGCTGGACTCGAACGCAAAAAAATTGAAGACGAACTTGCGGAAAAATTACGCATCATCGCAGAACTAGAAGCTATCTTAAAAAGCGAAAAGAAAATTCTTGGCCTAGTTAAAAGCGAACTCGATCGTGTAAAAGAAAAATATGGCGACGAGCGAATGACAAAAATAATTAAATCCGGCGTTTCAGAATTCAAGCAAGAGGATTTAGTTCCTAACGAAGAAGCTATTATTACGATTTCCAAAGAAGGCTATATCAAAAGAATGAACCCAACTGTTTATAAGGTGCAAAAACGCGGAGGCAAAGGAGTTATCGGCGCAACCACTAAAGAAGGCGATGAAATTGAAAAACTTCTTGGAGTCATGGCCCATGACAATCTTTTATTCTTCACCAATAGCGGAAAGGTTTTCCAAACCAAGGCTTATGAAATTCCAGAATCATCTAGAATTTCCAAGGGGCAATCGATTGTTAACTTCCTACAACTTTCCGGAGAAGAAAAAGTGACTGCCATTATTGCCTTTAATAAAGATGATAATTATAAATACCTCTTTATGGCAACCGAAATGGGAACTGTAAAAAAAACAACTCTCGAAGAATTTGAAAATGTTCGCCGTTCCGGCCTAATCGCCATAAAGCTAGACAAAGGCGATGCCTTGCGCTGGGTTAGCGCCACAACAGGATCCGATGAAATTGTCATCACAACCTCTCAAGGTCAAGCTATTCATTATAAAGAAAGTGATGTTCGTTCAATGGGACGATCGGCCACCGGAGTTCGTGGAATTAAACTGAAAAAAGATGATTTAGTTGTAGGAATGGATGTCTTTTTCAAAGGTCAAAAAGGCAATCAACTCCTTGTTATAACTGAAAATGGCTACGGAAAAAGATCCGACATCAAATATTATAAAATCCAAAAACGTGGCGGATCTGGAATTAAAACCGCAGCAATCACTTCAAAAACCGGAAAATTAGTTGGTGCAAGTATCATCAATGTTGACAATCTTGATGCTGATTTGATTCTCACTTCCGACAAAGGTCAAATCATCCGCATTCCACTTGTCAGCGTTTCGGTTCTTGGTCGTGCTACACAAGGAGTTAGGGTTATGCGCCCACAAACTGGGGATAAGGTCTCAGCAACCACCGTTCTATAACATTATCCACAGTTTAGACACTAAAACAGTCTTTATTGATTTTTTAAAGCTTACCCCCCCCTAAGCCACAAACGCTATAAAGATCTTCAAGAGATATCGTATTTTTTAATTCAATATTATAAAATAAAACAACTATTCTGTCAACAATTGCGAAGAACTAAATAAAGTCTATTCATGATGCGCTATTGAGCCTTAAAATTATATATTTTAAGGCTTACTTTTTAACAAGAAAAATAATTTACCCAGTAACATAATAAATAAGACTAAACCAACGACTCCCAGTTCTGACCAAATCAAAAGAAAAATATTGTGCACCGGCTGATATTGCCAAATAACCAAATTGGGTAACGATCTTTTTAATTCAAAAATAAACTGACCAGCACCAACCCCCATAATTGGATTCTCTGAAATGATTCGTTCTGAAAATTTGAGATACAAAAATCTTTCTCCCAATGATTTAACAAAAAAAGTCTGAAAATCAAATTTTAAATATACCAAACCAACAAAAAAAATCCCAAATAATCCGCCAAATAAAACAACTTTATTTATTTCAAATCTTAATTGTTCCACGTGGAACAATGTTGCAACCTTACTCTTTAAACTATTCCACGCCTGCCTATCCGGCCGGAAGATGGAATATTTCTCGCCAGAACCAATTTTACAATTTGACAGATCAACTTTTCGTCAAACAATTGTTCCAAGTGGAACATAATGATAATTAATGGCATTCAACAAAGCTAGAATAGATGACTTTGAGAAGGAAAGAATAATTCCAAATATTTGAATCAATAGAATAAGCCTAATAA
>CAIMLT010000005.1 GCA_903842445.1 uncultured bacterium | reverse complement strand
ACCTCTTGCAATTGGTGCAGAAATGGCTTCTTAGAAACAAAGAGATTGGCGTGCATCGCGTGCTTTTGATTGGAAAAAACTCCAAGATGGATATAATTTCACAAGCTATAAAAAATAATAAAAATCTTGGCTATAAGGTAATCGATCAAATCGACACAGCCCATCTCAAAGTAATAAAAATTATAAAAGAACAACGTGGCATAGATGAAATAATTCTTTGCGAGCCATCCATCATTGATGATGAGCAAGAAAAACTAATCGATTACTGCACAATTCATAATGTTACCTACAAATACATTCCAACTGGGCTACAGACATTCAAATTTGAGATTGGCATGCTCAATGGCGAACCAATGATTGAAGTCAAAAACACTCCACTGGATGGTTGGGGCAGAATTTACAAACGAACATTTGACATCCTTGCTTCACTGATTGGAATTATCGTTACTTCTCCAATAATGATTCTAACTGCGATTGCCATTAAAATCGATAGCAAGGGATCAATAATTTACAAAAATGAACGCATCGGCAGTGATGGAGGAAAGTTTTTTGTATATAAATTTCGTTATTTTAAGGACAAATTTTGTATTTCTAAAGATAACCCCAGACTACAAGATGCGCTTACATATGAAAAAGAATTAATCGAAAAACAGAGCGTCAGACGTGGCCCCCTTTATAAAATAAAATCTGACCCAAGAAAGACAAGAGTGGGTAATTTTATTGAAAGATATTCGATTGATGAATTACCTCAGTTTTTCAATGTTCTATTTGGCTCTATGAGTTTAGTTGGTCCACGTCCTCATCAAGAGAGGGAGATTGAAAAATATATGGAATATCATCGTCGACTCCTGACAATAAAGCCTGGCGTGTCAGGCATGGCTCAAATTTCAGGCAGATCGGATTTGGATTTTGAAGACGAATACAAACTAGATCTATATTACATCGAAAACTGGTCAATGTTTCTGGATATTATTATTTGTCTTAAAACTATCGGGGTGTTATTTTCTAAGCGAAGAAATCTTTAAATAAAATTCAAAGAAATGCGGATTGCTCTTGTTCACGACTATTTGGTTCAATGCGGAGGTGCAGAAAAGGTTCTCGAATGTTTCTGTGAGATTTTTCCTTATGCGCCTATTTATACAATAGTTTACGATAAAAATTTGATGCACGGAATGTTCGATAATAAAAATATCAGAACGTCTTACTTGCAAAAGATTCCCTTTGCTCCAACACGACATCGAATCTTTCCGCCTCTTATGCCGATGGCGATTGAACAGTTTGATTTTTCTGACTATGACATTGTTCTTTCCGATTCATCCGCTTATTCCAAGGGAATCATTACCAACCCAGAAACATTACATATTTGCTATATGCACACACCGATGCGCTATGCCTGGGATGATTGCCATAAATATACAACTGATTTTTATTTTCCAACATTTATTAAAAAAATAGTGCCTTTTTTTATGAATTATATTCGTGTTTGGGATAGGGTTAGCGCCAATCGCCCAGATAAGATTATCGCCAACTCAAACTTTATTGCCAGAAGAATAAAAAAATATTACAAACGCGACTCCTTGGTCATCAATCCTCCCATAACGCTTGATAATTTTTATATAAACGAAAAAACGGAAGATTATTTTTTGATGGTTGGCCGACTCATGGCCTATAAGCGTTTCGATATTGCCATAGAAGCTTTTAATGAATTAAAATTGCCCCTGAAAATATTGGGTCACGGACCGGAAATAAAAAGACTAAAAAAAATAGCTGGACCAACTATTGAATTTCTCGGCAGAGTAGATGACAAAGAATTATCCCATTGCTTTTCCAGTTGCAAAGCGTTCATTTTCCCTCAAGAAGATGATTTTGGCATTGTTGCAATTGAAGCGATGGCTTCAGGACGACCACTTATCGCTTATCGAGGAGGGGATATTCCTGAGCACATAGAAGAAGGAAAAACTGGTATTTTTTTTGAAAATCAAACACGAGAAGATATCATTGAAGCAATTAGAAGATTCAAAGCTAGCGATTATGATTCAAGCTATATTAGAAATAAAGCATTAAAATTCGATAAAAAAAAATTTAAAAACAAAATTAAGGATTATGTCGAAAAAGAGCTAAGGCAACATCTGAAAAACCTAAAGGATAAATTAAACTAATTTTTAAAAAAAATT
>CAIMLT010000004.1 GCA_903842445.1 uncultured bacterium | reverse complement strand
TTTTTTATAGCGCTCCAGCTTTACTCGCGCTCCAATCTCTTCATCTAATGCATATTTTTTTTCATTGACATAAGCTGTGGAAAATCCGCGCCGAAACATTTCTTCCAATAAAGTTGAATATTCACCCTTGCGTTCTCGCACAATAGGCGAAAAGATTTCAATTAAACAGTTTTTCTTTGCTAATGCTTTTTTGTCTTGTTCGCTACAAATATTTAAAATTCTATCCACTATTTCATCTGTCGAAATTTTCACAATTTCCCTGTTGCAAGCTGGACAATGTGCCGTGCCAATCTTAGCGTAAAGTAACCTCAAATAGTCATGAATTTCTGTTACGGTTCCAACAGTTGAACGAGGATTATGCGAAGCAGCTTTTTGATCAATGGAAATTGCCGGGCTTAGCCCTTCGATTAAATCAACTTCTGGTTTTCCCATTTGACCCAAAAACTGGCGCGCATAACTCGAAAGACTTTCCAGATAACGCCTCTGCCCTTCAGCAAAAATAGTGTCAAAAGCCAAAGTTGATTTTCCTGAACCGGAAATTCCTGTAAACACAACAAAACTTCCCCTGGGCAAATTAAGGTTGATGTTTTTTAAATTATGTTCGCGCGCTCCGCGAATAATCAACTCCTCTTGCATAAATTTAATCTTTTAGCATGCTTAGTTTAAAGCTTTTTTATTTTTCCTGCAAGCCAAGAAACAAAAAAGGTAAAGCCAACCCCAAATATCGCGAAGTTGGTTTTTTTAACTAAATAAGAATACTACAAGCTGACATATTTTACCGGTAAAACTTTGCGAAAAATTCCGGCAAAAATGAAAGAATCAGACTTGTGTATAAAAATCGGCTGATGAATTGGGTTAGTTGATTTTGGAAAAAGCCCAATTACATCCTCACTAACCTTTTTGTAACGCTTAATTGTCGCCATGCCATTTACCACCGCTACCACAATTTTACCTTCAAGCTCTTCTTGATTTTCATATTTTTCAAAAATAACATAATCACCATCATTAATTTTTTCTTTGTCCATCGAATCACCCAGAGCCTTTACAGCGAAAAGAAGTGATTCGTCTTTATCGCGAAAAAGAGCTTTGGAAATCTGCAAAAATCCATCCACATTATCTTGCGCATAAGCTAAGGCTTCACCACAAGAAGCCAAGCCATAGACTGGAACAGAAAAAATATTTTTAAAATTAGTATAGCTTTCGTTCTCCACTATATAAATCTTTTTATTTTTATCACGTTTGATTAAATCTTTTTTTTCTAATGATTCAATTACTTGCATGACTGATTTCAAACTGTCCTTCACGCCTTGTGATTCCAAATATTTTTGCAAACGATAGCTAGTGGGATTTTCCTTACCCTGACTAATTAATTCTCGAATAGATTCGAGAATATTTTGTTGTTTGGCTGTTAGAACCATATTTTTTATTTTTAATAATTATAGTGTTATTTTATCATTGATACGTCAACACTGTCAAGTGTTTTCTTGCCACATTAAAAAAAGCCCAATCCTGGGCTTTTTTATTGATGAAATATCACCTTGAATTTAGCTTCCGCAACTTCCGCCTTCAGCCGTCGCTGTTCCAGAGCTCAAAACTTTGGCACATTCCGCAGGTGCTTTATTGAAAGATTCACAAATTATTTTCTTGTACTCTTCTGAATTTCCATATTGATAGACAACTTTTGTTTCAACGCCATTAATCGTCATCGTTGGAGAACCACTTGCTCCAGCTTCAACAGAAACTTTCTCATCAGCTTTCATAAGTGCAACTCCGTTGGAAGCCACGCAAGCTGTAACCTTGGCCACATTAATTCCTAAATTTTTTGCCCCGGTTTCCCAGCAAGCCCCATCGCTTCCGCAATTAGTATTAACATATGTTACAAAACTCACCCATTTATCCTTGCCATAATCTTTCAAAACACAGGCCTCTCTTTCATTTTGCACAACTTCTTTTTCTCCATGCAAAGATTTGATGCTATCCCCCTCAGAACTAACGATATAGTGAAAATTAAAACTCACCTTATTTTTCAAAAGATCATAAACCGGTTTTATTGTATCTTCGGCTTTGTTGCCGAAAGGACAAAAACTCATCACAAAAAGATCCACTGTTGGCTTATCTGTTTTTGGAATTTCTGCTACTGGCTTTGCCTCAGCTTCGGCTTGACCAGCTATCTTCTTTTCTGTTTCGGCAATATCCATTACACTGGGAAAAAATTTTGAACCATCAACCGACAGATAGGAAGTAATTTCTTGCTTTTGTTTCCCCTCGCCGATCTCTACCATCACCTTAAACATTCCGTTTTCCTTCGTTACTGAGGAAATATTAGCTTTTGTTCCGCCTTGCATCAGGTTTTTGTTGATAAATTCTTCCACTTTGTTCTTAGCTTCAAGCTGGGTTAAATTATGCTTTTTCCAAACTAATTTATAGTAAGCAAATCCTCCAAGAGCAATAGCTAAAAGCACAATTGCAATTATCTTTGGAACGAATTTTTTATATTTCTCACAACCACAAGCATTTTTCTCGCAGCAACTCGCCTCCTCAGGCTCCTTTATTTCTGTTTCCATAGTTTATTTATTATTTATTAATTATT
>CAIMLT010000003.1 GCA_903842445.1 uncultured bacterium | reverse complement strand
TGAAGAAAAAAATGTGATTGACGATCATTTACTTGATATAATTGGCAATGAGTTTAAGTTTGATCACGAGAAGGGAATTGCCGAGTGGGTTAAAAACTCTGTAGATGCCTATATAAGATCTAACATTTCAGATTCAGAACAAGTTGTCATGCTAAGGTTTGACGATAGAAATAAGGGACAATCCTTTTTTGAGTGTATTGATTTTAATGGGATGACTGCAGTTGATATCAATAAGGCATTGAAAAGATGGGGTGATCCGGAAGCGGCCAAGCGAGGCTTAAAGAAAAAGGTTTACGGCGGACATGGAAATGGAGGAAAGTTTTATATGCGGCAAATGTTTGAGAAATCTCATTTCGTTACATATAAAAATGGATTATTGAATATATTTGGCTTTAGTGAGAAAAAAAAGTATGGATTCGCAAATGATTACAAAGATAGAAAAATTAATTATAGTGAAGCTCTTGAAATTGCGGAAATAGACGAAAGAGATATTCCTGAATATTTTCTCAATAAAATTAGAAATGGCGAAACTGGGTTTACTATTGTGAAAGGAATTGCACCTCTGGGAATGAAAAATAATATAAAGGTGTATAAAATTTGTGAAAAGCTTAAAAAGCATCCTCAGTCCGTAAGAATTTTAGAAAGAATTTCTGTTAAAATAACACACAATGGAAATATTTTACTTGAAGAGCTGAAGCCGGAAACTGTAAAACCATTGCTAGGGTTCGAATCTCCCTTTGTGTTTAGTATGCCAGAAATAATCAAATATGAGGAAAATGAGATATCTTTTTCAAATAAAAAATACCCGAAAGGAAATCTTGTTCTCAAAACTTCTGAAATGGCTTTGAGTAATAGATTTGCAGAACTAAATAGGATAGATATTATTGGCGAAATAGGCGTTATAGCTTCTTATCAACTTAGGGAGTTGGGGCTATATTACCCACAAACTGATTTTATATATGGAGAATGCAGCTGTCCTATCTTAGAAGATCCGACTGATGATTGTGTTATGAATGACAGATCGAGATTGGCAGATAATGAAAAAACAAAAGCCTTGTTGGCATGGATTAAAGAAAAAGTTAAGGAGATATGTGAAAAGATCGCAGAAAAAGAAGAGAAAGAGAGGAAGGATATCAGTAAAAAAGTTTCCTCTGATTTTAACAATTTTCTTGACCGATGGAAAAACAAATTTATGGCTAAAATATTTAGTGATATTTTCGTTGGATCAGGAGAGGGATTTAGTGGTGGTGATGGAGCAGGCGGCTCTCTTGGCGAACATGGAAGTGGAAATAGCAACAAAGATAAACATGAAAAAGACCAAGGAGGTGATGATGGTGGAGGAGATGTTCCTAAAAAAGGAAGTCACTTTCCTAGGGTTTTATTATCCGAGTATGACGAAGACCCTCTAAATCCAGAAAGCCCATTGGTTCTGCATCCTGAGCACGGATTGGTTTATCAAAGAGTTCAAGATGTGAAAGAGGGAATTTATTGGATAAATACAGCGAGTCCATTGGCTAATGCTATTATTAAAAAATACGGAACAAATTCTGTTAGATGGAGAGATTATCTTTTTCAAAGATATGTTGATATTTTCATAAAGGAAGCTTTATTAAAATTAGAGAAGAGGGAGCCTGAGCGATTTAACGCTGCGACAATAGATGGCGAAATATTAGGCAAGGTGGTTACGGAAATACATAGCGCCGCTTCTAAAGATCTGGAATCCTTTCTTTTTGATGAACATTATTCCATAGAAAATGAAAGAGCGTAATTCTAAAATTTTAGATTTGTATAAATCTGGAAAAACTCTAGAGGAAATCGGGGGGCGATTTGGCTTTTCTCGCTCAAGAGCTCAACAGATCGTAATTAAGGAATTAAAAAAGGACATTCTAAAAAGATTGGGCATGAAGGAACTAACGAAAGAAGAAGCGGTTTTGCTGGATGTCGCCACGAAAGAGGAAGTCAGAGAGATTTCAAGGGAAAGAAAAAGCAATGAAGGTAGTGAGATAAAAAAAAGAATACAAAAGAAGATAGAATCTTTGCCTCATGCAAAATTTATTACCGTAAGTAATTACGCGAGAGCTTTAGAGGAAAGATCGGATTTAATAAAAAAGTATTTTCCTAAAGTAGTTAAGGAAATTATTCAGAAACAAAAGCAATTATGGAGTAGACACTATAATAAATGTAGAATTTGTGGAACATCCTCGATTAAACATAGGTCAAATGGCTTATGCGAAAACTGCTATTACAAGAGTGAGCTATTTAAAGAAATGCAAATCGCCTCCAGGGTTAGAAGTAGCGGCAAGCGGAGAAAAAAACAGGCAGCTTACTTAAAGGAATATGCAAGGCGTCCAGATGTTATTGCAAGGTGTCAGAAAAGAGAGGATCAAAAAAAGTATGGAGGAAATAGGGAAAAAGCAATCGAAAGGGATGGATGCAGGTGTCAAAAATGCGGAATTAGTAGAGAGGATAGCAAGAAATTTTTCAGAAAGGATTTATTCGTTTATCACATGAAGGGGACTGGGGATAATAGATTGGAAAATCTATTAACGGTTTGTCAGAAATGTCATGGAAAAAATGTTATTGAGGTGATGCATAAAAGTGTGAAATTATAGCAAATAAAAACAAAAAAGCCTTTTCTCGCGAAAAGGCTTTTTTGTTTTGAGAAAAATTAAATCAGAAGATTAAAACCGTTCTTTGTCTTTCACCAAACTCAAATACAACGCTGGAACAATAAAGAGTGTGAGAAAGGAGGATAGAATTAAGCCAAAGACAATTGTGCTGCCCAGCGCCCGCCAGGTTTCGTTGGAGAGAGTGATGGGGATTATGCCAAAGATTGTGCAGATGGAGGTGATGAAGATCGCTTCGATTCGGGATTTGCCGGCATCAACGACGGATTCGAAAAAAGGGATTTGGCTTTTGACGTTGAGGTTGATTTTATCGATGAGGATGATGGCGTTTTTGACCACAATGCCAAAGAGCGCGAGGATGCCGATGAGACCGGGAAAGCTCAATGTAATTTGGAAAATAGCCATGCCGATGAAAACTCCAATAAGCGCAAGTGGCAAGGTAACGAGCACAATCATCGATTGCTTAAACGAATTGAATTGAACAATGAGTGTGGAAAGAATGAGTGCCATCGCAATGACCATCGCATTTATGATTGACGTGACTGATTCGGCGTTTTGTTCGTTTTCACCGCCATAAACAATAGAATAACCATCTGGTAACACATAACTTGCAGAAACTTTTGCTTGGAATTGTTTCACAACATCACCAGGAATAGTTTTACCTTCTACGCCAGCCGAGAGGAGCACAGCTTTTTTTTGATCAATATGTGTGATGGTTCCGACCGAAGGTTTCAGTTCAATTTTGGCGACGTCTTTTAGAAAAACCGGCTGACCCTTTAGATTAGTGATTTCAAGATTTTGCACTGCAGAAAGATCGGGGAGTTTTTCCTCCAAGAAGCGCGCGTTGACTTTGATTTCTTTGGTATCACGAATAACCGTGCTAATTTCTGTTCCAGAAATAGCCATCCGAATAGTTGAGCCAATCAGGGCGGCATTGAGATTGTAGAGCTCCATTTTCGCGTCATCGAGCATGAAAGTGTATTCAGCCGGAGCGGGCTTTAGGGACGTGTCAATGTCAACAACCCCAGGAATATTTTCGAGTGTTGGGCGAAGGTCGCTAGCGATTTTGTCGAGCACTTGCAAATCGTCTCCGATAATTCTGGCTTCAAAAGCAGAGCCGGAAGGTGGTCCACCACCAGGAGATTCGACTTTAATGGTAACTCCACTAATTGAGCTCATATCTTCACGGATTTTTTTGGCAAGGTCATAGGAAGTAATTTTTCTGGCATCCGCATCAAGAAGTGCAATCACGATTCCTCCCAAATGGGAAACGTTGCTGGAGACGTTGCCACCACTATTGTCGGGAGAAATTCCCGGGCGACCAATTACGGTGGAAAAATTATCGATCTCAGGATATTTCAAAAGCTTTTCTTCCATTTGCATGGCCAGCTTATTTGTCTCACTTAAGTTAAGTCCGATGGGTGCTTCAAAGGTGAGATAAATATTGTCTTCATTGGAGGCAGGGAAAAACTCTGTTTTTACGATACCGGTAATCGGGAGTGCAATGGCAAAAAGAAAAAGAGCGAGTGTTGTGAAAATTACATTTAGTCTGCGTTTTTTTGTTGAAACAAAGAAGCGCAAATATTTTTCATAGATAGGGATAATGGCATCAAAATGGATGATGCCATGGATGAGGCGACTGAAAAGATCCTCATTTTCGCAAGTTCCTTGGCAGCGTAATTTTTCTTTGATAGCTTCATCGCTTTGCCATTCAAGCTCCATTAGTTTTTTATTTTCGACCAATTTTTTTTGGCCTTCGCGCGAGTACCAGCTCCAGAGAAAATAGAGAATAAAAACAAAAATTATGCCGATGATTATGGTAAAAATGTTTCTTTGCCAAAAAAGAAAAGCCGTAAGAGTTGAAAGGAGAGTAAAATAAATCCAGAAAGATTTTTTAGTCAGACGAATTCGTTCAAGTACGGCTGCAAGAGGATGGTTGATCATAAGCGCGATGAGGAGCGAAGAAATGAGCGTTACAGAAACCGTGATGGGAATGGATTTGATAAAGGATCCAATAATGCCAGTCGCGAAAAGGAGAGGGAGGAAGGCCCAGGTTGTTGCAAGGGTAGTGGAAGTGAGCACGACCTTAAAATCATTAAGTACAAGAAGAACAGCTTCTTCCGGAGTGAATTTGCCTGATTTCAAATATTGCTTAGTGGCACTCACAACTACAATTGCGTCATCAACTAAAAGTCCGAGAGCTAGAATTAATGAAAAAATGGAAAGAAAATTAAGTGAGATGCCAGTGAGATTCATCACGCCAAAAGTGGCGAAAAAAACCAAAGGAATAGCGAGTCCGGCCACGATAGCTTCCTTGAGTCCGACGATAAGGAAAAGCGTAACAAAAACTAAAACGAGGGTAATTAAAAAATCGTGCGTCAACTGGGTGAAATCTTTTTGAATTAATTTGGAAAAATCAGTCGTAGCCGCATATTTCACATCGGGTGCAAAAGTTTTAATTTTCGCATCAATAATTTCTCTTGATTTGGCGACAGTTTCAATGATTGATCCGCCGGTTTTTTTGATGATATTGATATTGACCGCCTCTTTCGGCTGCGAACCATCAATGGAAAAGCGAGAATAGACAGTGCGGTTAATTGCTTTTTCTTCCACAGTCGCGATGTCGCCAAGATAGATAATCGCATTGTTTTCTGAATGAAATACCGGAATTTTTTTCAATTCTTCAGCGGAAAAAAAACGATTGTCCGTGCGAATTGGATAGTTGAATTCGTTGCCTTCGAAGTTGCCGCCGGGAAATGCCACATTTGATGCGCTGATCGCTTGATTCGCTAGTGTCGCGGAAAGTCCGTAGATGGACAATTTTTGTGGGTCATAGGCGACAGAAAATTCCCGTTCATCTCCACCAGAAACTTTCACTTCGCGTACGCCGGATAATTTTTCCAGTTCGTCTTTGATTTCGTCAGCATAATTTCTAAGTGTAAATCCGTCGTAGGGTCCAGTAAGAGAAAGTGAGAGGATTGGCGTGTCATCAAAAGATATTTCATTGAGTTCTGGGTCGTTGGAGTCTGTTGGCAGATCTTTGATTGTAGTGAGTTTGTCGCGCAAGCGTCTAATGGCATCATCTTGATTTTCGCTTGTGTCAAATTCAACAGAAATGGCAGAAAAAGAATTGGAAGAACTAGAAGTAATTTTTTTAATACCTTTTACGCCAGAAATACCGGTCTCAATTTTTTTGGTTACCAATTCTTCCACGTCAGTTGGAGATGCTCCAGGATAGATAGTCGCTATCACAGCAAATGGAATTTTAACTTCCGGGTTAGATTCGCGGGGAAGTTTGCTATAGGAGAAAATTCCCCAACCAGTTAGAAGAACAATGAGCAGAATAACGACGCGAAAGTTGACCACAAAAAAGTTGAGCCAAGTTTTGCGTAGTTCTGGTTTAAATTCCAGCTGGTCTAGATAGCGCTGGTCGGAGGATTTGGGTTGTGGAGTTTTTTCAGACATAGTTTTGTTCTCAAAAATAAGTGTTATCCCCGCGAAGGCGGGGATCCAGGAACCTCAGGCTAAAAATAAAGATAAAACGAATTATTAAAATTCAAGACTGACTGAAATAGAAAACTCCTAAATTTGCAATTCAATTTTCTATAGCATGAAACTGGTGGAACCTGGATTCCCGCCTTCGCGGGAATGACACAAAAGGGAGTCGATTCGTTTTGATATTGTTAGTTTTTCACTTCAACCGCATCCCCATCTTTCAGCGATTTGTTGCCGGAAATAATAATTTGAGTTTCTTTTGGCAAGTCTAGCTTAACTTCAGCAATTTCGCCGGAAATGTTATCAATTAGCAGATTAATTTTTTTCGCTTGGCCATTTTCGGAAATGAAAAGATAACTTTCGTTTTGACCGACTGTGATAGATGCGAGAGGCAAAAGAATATTTCCGATTTTTTTTGGAGTTTCCTTAATTTCCAGGGAAACGTTAATGATTGTTCCACTGAGCAGGGTGTTTTTTTCCAATGGTTCAGCTTCAATCAGGAATTTTTTGGTGGCGCTATCAGCTTGGGGTGAGATGCTGGTAATCTTTGCTAAAAAAGCTTCATTATCATTACTGAGAAGATTAACTGGAAGGCCAAGAGAAAAATGAGAAAATTGTTCTTGATCGACAAAAAATTGAACTTTTAGTTTTCCAGTTTTACTGATTGTCGCTAGAAGTTGTCCGGGCGAAACGCTGTCGCCTAAGGAAATATTTTTGGAAATAATTGCTCCGGAAATTGGAGCAGAGATGAGATGTGAGTCCAGCGCTCCAGAGAGAGCAATTTGAGAATTTTCGTATTGCCTTTTAGCGATGTCTCGCGCGCTGCGATTTGCAAAGCTGCCTATCTTTTTATAGTTACTTTCAGCTAGCTCTAAAGATTCTTTAGAAATTCTCATGATTTGTTCCAGTTCTTGAATTTGTGCGCTCTCAAAATTATTTTTGCCTGCATTTGAATTTTTTCCCGTATCGTCAATTTTTACGATTATTTGATCCTGGATCACATATTTTCCCAGATCAAAATTAATGCTGGTGATAGTTCCGCTGGACTTGGCGGAAATTTTAGCCTCATCTTTCCCCATCACGGTAGCAGGGAAAAGAAGATTCTTTTTAAGCGTGGCGCTGTCGCTAATCGTTTGCACGCCAACTGGCAATGCAGTTTTCTCTTTTATCGGTGCGGGCATTGTTTGTGAGTTGGTTTTTTGGTAGCCCCAAAAAATAACGAGAATAAGGACTAAAATTAAAGGGATGAGAGTTTTCTTCATAAAATATTAGTTAAATTAACTTAATCATTCGACTTTAAATTTTAGGTTAAAAATAGGTTTTTGTCAAACAAAATCGGATTACTTTTTATAATCCGATTAGCTTATTAAAAGAGAAATTTTTTTTGAAGTTGGACTTTTTTAAAAGATATCTTATAGACTGGTTCATAGGCATTGTCGTATTGATCCTTGATTTCCACTGTTTTGCCTTCCATCAGTGTGGACATTGCAACGTCGGTGATTTCTTGGTCAAGCTCTTCGGCCTTTTTTTTGAGATTTTCCAGCTTCGTGTAGCGTTCTCCCATTCGACTTTGAGTCATCGCTTCGATTTGCTTCTTTTTCTCTTTAAGTTTTTTCAGCTCGTCGGTTAATTCAGTGTAGCCGTTGGCGTTTATTAATGCGTCGGCATATTCTTTTCTGATTTCTTTTTGCTCTTTTTTTGTGACTTGGAGCGTGTCGAACAAATCTTGGATGTTTTGCATTTGATTTTCTCAATACGACATAGCCTGAGCGTAGTCGATTATATAAAATATTTATTAGCAACAAGATTGATTTTAGCATAGATTTTAAAAAAGAGAAAACTAGTTTGCTAGACTGCTGAGAATGAATAAGAAAATGAATTCAAGCGTTAAGTTTTTGACAAAAAATATTTGAGAGGCATGATTCAGCCATAGCGATTCACTTGCTTTTTTCTAGAACTTATATGGTAGAATATTATTATGCAAAATAAAACTAAAATTTTAATAAGCGTGGCTGGCTTTCTGGGAGTTATTCTTTTTTGGTTATTTCTTTATTATTTTCACGCTACTGGTGTCAATAAAGAAGTGGAGCTTAATTTGTCTCAAAATAATGATGAGCAAAAAATAGTTGAAGAAAGTGCTGACAATCGAGAGGAAATTTTGGATATTCCAGAAAAAACAGTAAGTATTCCAGAGGCTAATGGCTTGGGTAGTCAGTCAGGTGAAAGTAAAAAAGATGCTTTAGTTATGGACAAGTTGACGACCTTGGAGGATACGGAGAAGTCAAAGAAGAATAGTCTAGAAATCGCAAATCGCTTAGTTTCTTGGGGTTTTCAGGAAGCTAAAAATAGAAAAATTGACACAATTATAATTCATTCATCCTATGATGCGCTCGGCAATGATCCTTATTCTGTGAGTGGATTAATTGCTGAGTATAAGTCATACGGTGTTTCGCCACATTATCTCATTGATCGTAAGGGCAATGTTTATCGACTTGTATCAGACGCAAACATCGCCTATCATGCAGGAGAAAGTAAAATGCCGGATGGTCGGACGGGGGTGAATAACTTTTCTCTGGGAATTGAAATGCTCACAACCAAAAAAGATAAGTTAACCGGCGAGCAATATTCCGCTCTAAAGCTTTTGATTGCCAGTTTAAAGGTAAAATATAAGATTATGGATGTTCTTGGCCATAATCAAATTGCGCCAAATAGGAAAGATGATCCTTGGAATTTTGAATGGAATAAGCTGAAATAACTAAATCTATGCAAATTATCATCGAAATCAAAAATAAAATAACCAAGTTAGTTCTCAGGAATGGTGCAAAAAGTCTAGATGAGGTGGTTTTTTCAGATGAAGAAAATATTTCCGAAAAATTGTTGCCATTTTTTGACGAGCTTTTGAAAAAAAATAAGCTAACTTTGGATGATATTGGAAGTGTCGAAGTGGAAACTGACTTGGGAGACAATTTTACATCGCGCAGAATTGCTGAGGCAATGAAAAAGGCTATTGATTGGACAAGAAAACTAAAAATTAAATAATTACTTGACATTGTTTTTGCGAATAGTATATAATGTAGTTGTAATGAAAAAAAGCATGATTATTCTTTTGTAAGGTTTTTGTGTCCGCTAAGAAAATAGCGGTCAGCTTGCTTTATTTTTTTGGTTGTGTAATAATGATTTTGTATTATATTCGTCAATAATCTCTCTGCCTTTTACGGGGAATTTAAAATTCTGGATAAAAAAAATAGGTAAACTTAATACTTTAATATAGATCTCATTTAAATTATTATTTCTCGGGTGAGAATTGAGGAATAATAAGGTAATGAGCGTTATTTGTATGCTTAAAGTCACCAAGAATTTGAAGGTAAAAGATGCCTTTAGCCCACAGTCCTCTCTTTCGAAGAGAAAGTTTTTCAAATCAATGTCAATGGTATCGTTGCCAAATTTGATTGAGGTTCAAACAAATTCCTATAATTGGCTTTTGGAGAAAGGCGTAAAAGAACTTTTAGACGAAGTTAATCCAATTGTCGATTTTACCGAAAAAGACCTAGAATTGTCTTTTAAAGAATATTACTTGGATGAGCCTAAATATAGTGAAGTTGTAGCTAAAAATAAAAATATTTCATATGAAGCGCCTTTGCGTTGCAAGGCGCAACTTCTTATAAAAAAAACAGGAGAAGTGAAAGAGCAGGAAATATATTTGGGAGATTTTCCGTTGATGACTGATCGTGGAACTTTTATTATAAATGGCGTAGAAAGAGTCGTTGTCAGTCAGATAATTCGTAGTCCGGGTGTTTTCTTTTCAATGGATTATCAAAAAGGTAAAAAGTTGTTTGGGGCAAAAATTATTCCAAATAGAGGCGCTTGGCTAGAAATAGAAACAGATAGCGAAGGTGCGATTTATGTTAAAATCGATCGCAAGAGAAAAGTGGCAATTACCTCTCTTTTGCGAGCTTTTGGCTATGCGACTGATGCAAAATTGTTAGAAATTTTTAGCGATATCGACAAGGGAGAAGTATCTTTTATTGAGGAAACAATCAAAAAAGATATCGCTAAAAATCAAGGTGAAGGTTATAAGGAAGTCTATAAAAGAATTCGTCCGGGAGATCTGGCAACTGAATCAAATGCGAAACAAGTAATTGATTCGATGTTTTTTAGTTTTGAGAAGTATGACTTTGGAGCAGTGGGGCGCTATCGTTTAAATCAGAGACTGGAAGTTGAGGCGCCAAATGATGAGGAGCATCGCGTGCTTACGCATGACGACTTGATCAGAATTATTAAGGAAATCATCCGTTTAAACAATGATCCAATGGCGATTGCAGATGATATCGATCATTTGGGCAATCGACGAGTCAGATCTGTTGGAGAGCTGGTGCAAAACAAATTACGGGTTGGTTTCGCAAGAACGGTTAGAAACATTAAAGACAGAATGAGCACTTGCGATATGGAAACTGTTGTGCCCGGACAGTTAGTTAATTCTCGTCCAATAGCAGCTTCAATTAAGGAATTTTTTGCTAGCTCGCAACTTTCTCAGTTTATGGATCAGGTTAATCCTTTGGCAGAGCTTGAGCACAAGCGTCGTATCAGTGCGATGGGTCCAGGTGGACTTACTAGAGAACGCGCCGGTTTTGAAGTTCGTGATGTCCATCATTCCCATTATGGGCGAATTTGTCCGGTGGAAACTCCAGAGGGACCGAATATCGGTCTTGTGGGACACCTAGCGACGTACACAAAGATAAATCAGTATGGATTTTTGGAAACACCCTATTTGCGAGTTTGCAAAGAAATTGAAAATGATAAAGAAAAATTGTTGCATAAGATTCTTGATGAAGAAGTAATGGGAATTTCCGTTGGGACACTTTTGGACGAAGAAGGCGCAAAAAAAGTGGCTAAAGATAAGGCAACAAAAATTAAAGTCAAGCCTTTTGTCAGTCAAGATATTGATTATATCAATGCAACCGTAGAAGATCGTAAGAGCATTACTTATGCTGGAATTAACATTGATGAGTTTGGAAATATTTTGGATGGAATAGTCGGCGCCAGAGTTAAGGGGCATACAACTGAAATTGAAGCAACGAAGCTTGACTATATTGATGTATCAGCCAAGCAATGCATTTCTGTGGCAACATCGCTCATACCATTTTTGGAACACGATGATGCCAATCGGGCATTGATGGGTTCAAATATGCAACGTCAGGCTGTGTCTTGCGTTAAACCGCAAGCTCCGCTTGTCGGAACCGGAATTGAAGACAAGGCGGCTGTTGATTCCGGACAGGTGGTCGTTGCTCGCGCTGCTGGAGAAGTGACAGAAGTAGATGCTGATCATATCATCATCAAAGAAGAATCTCCGGTTGGAGTAAAGAAACCATATTTCAAGCGCGATTATCATTTGCAAAGCTTTGTTAAATCCAATGCTTTTACTTCAATGAATCAGGTTCCGCGAGTTTTGAAAGGGGATATTGTTGAGAAAGGTCAACTTTTGGCGGATGGTGCTTCGACTGATCATGGAGAACTTTCTCTTGGACAAAATATTGTGGTGGCTTTTATTCCATGGGAAGGTTCGAATTATGAAGATGCAATTATTATTTCAGAAAAATTAGTGCAAGATGATCGTTATAGCTCAATTCATATTGAAGATTTTTCAATCGATGTGCGAGATACCAAGCTTGGACCGGAGCTTATCACGAGAGACATCCCAAATATCGGCGAAGAAAGACTTAAGAACTTAGATGAAACTGGCATCATTGTGATTGGAGCGGAGGTGGCTTCGGGCGATATTTTAGTTGGAAAAATTTCTCCAAAGGGCGAGGGTGATTTGACTTCTGAAGAAAGACTTCTTCGTGCTATTTTTGGAGAAAAATCTAGAGATGTTAAAGACAGCTCTCTTTATCTCCCTCACGGAGAATACGGAAAAGTTGTTGATATTAAGATTTTTTCTCGTGAGCAAGGCGATAAGCTTTCAACGGGTGTGATCCAACAAATTCAAGTATCAGTTGCTCAACTTAAAAAAATCTCAGTCGGAGACAAATTAGCCGGACGACACGGAAATAAAGGTGTCATTTCTCGCATTGCTCCAGTTGAAGATATGCCGTATCTTCCGGATGGAACTCCGGTGGATATGATTTTAAATCCTCTTGGTGTTGCATCTCGTATGAATATTGGGCAAATCCTGGAAACTCATTTGGGTTGGGCGGCATTGAAGCTTGGGTATAAAGCTGCTACACCGGCACTCGAAGGAGTTACTGAGAAACAAATAAAGGAAGAATTGAGAAAAGCCGGACTGCCCGAGAGTGGAAAAGTGCGTTTGGTGAATGGACGATCGGGAGAAATGTTTGACAATGAATCAACTGTGGGTGTGATGTATGTGATGAAACTTCATCATTTGGTGGATGATAAAATTCACATGCGTTCAATTGGGCCATATTCCCTAATCACTCAACAACCACTTGGAGGAAAAGCTCAATTTGGTGGACAGAGATTTGGAGAAATGGAAGTGTGGGCGCTGGAAGGTTATGGCGCTTCCTATACTTTGCAAGAAATGCTTACCATCAAATCAGATGATCAGATGGGACGCTCAAAAGCCTATGAATCAATAATCAAGGGTGATCCAATCAAAAGTCCAAACGTGCCTGCGTCTTTCCATGTGCTTGTTAGCGAACTTAAAGGACTTGGTCTTAATGTTGAACTCAATGAAACCAGTGCTTCTGGAAATGAAGATGTCGATGAGGTGCGTGTGAATCAAGATGACGAAAGTATTTAGTAATATTAAGGCATTTAAGTTTCTCGATAAATTTAGCTCTAAAATTTTTTTAAAGTAATTAGCTAGTTGCGATAGGGGGAGAAAGAAATATTTTCACCTCATTGTAAATTAACCAATTACCGTTCTCATTATGATGGATTCAATTACTAATACTAAAACCAGCAATTTTAGTAGCGTGCGCCTTAAAATTGCCAGTCCAACGGAAATATTGGAGTGGTCCAATGGGGAAGTGACGAAGCCGGAAACAATCAACTATCGCACCCAGCGCTATGAAAAAGATGGACTCTTCTGCGAGAAAATTTTTGGGCCTTCACGAGACTGGGAGTGTTATTGCGGAAAATATAAGCGGATTCGTTATAAAGGGATAGTTTGTGATAAGTGTGGCGTGGAAGTGACGAGAAGTGTTGTGCGTCGCGAACGAATGGGGCATATCAAATTGGCTGTTCCGGTTTCGCATATTTGGTTTTTGCGTGGAGTGCCATCGAAAATCGGATTAGCCTTGGGAATGGGCGTGCAAGATCTGGAGCGAGTGATATATTTTTCAAGCTATGTTGTTTTAAGTGTGGATGAAGCGGAAAAGGAAAAGGCTTTGGTGCAAATTGAGCAGGAGGTCAAATCCAAGCAAAAAGAATTGGAGAAAAATTTTCAAGATGAAGAAGAAAAAAAACGTTCCAAGCTGGAGGGACTTAAAGAAATTTATCGATCTTCCAAAGAAGAATTGAAAGGACTGCGCAAATATCAGATTATTTCCGAAATTGAATATTTTAATCTTTCTTCTCGTTACGGTCAAGTTTTTACAGCTGGGATTGGTGCGGAAGCAGTT
The DNA here is from genome assembly GCA_903842445.1 of uncultured bacterium. GTDB lineage: Bacteria > Patescibacteriota > Minisyncoccia > Moranbacterales > UBA2206 > UBA9630. Next base: position 67,275 of record CAIMLT010000003.1, on the reverse strand, counting down.
AGGAAGCTTTTGGAAGAGTTGAATATGGAAGAGGAAATTACAAAATACAAAGCAATGCTTGAAAGCGAGGAGGAGATCACTGATAAGAAAAAGGTGATGAAAAGAATCAAGCTTTTGAATGGTTTAGTTAATGCAAAATTGAAACCAGAATGGATGCTTCCAATTGCCATTCCGGTTATTCCGCCAGATCTTCGTCCGATGGTGGCGCTAGATGGCGGTCGTTTTGCGACATCAGATATCAACGATCTTTATCGCCGAATTATCAATCGCAACAATCGTTTGAAAAAATTGATGGAAATCGGTGCGCCGGAAGTGATTACGCGTAATGAGAAAAGAATGTTGCAAGAGGCTGTCGACGCTCTTTTTGATAACAGTGCACGAAAATCACAAGTTAGTGTGGCTGCTTCAACCGGACAAAGAAGGCCATTGAAATCACTCGCCGATACATTAAAAGGCAAGCAAGGTCGTTTCCGTCAGAACTTACTTGGAAAACGAGTGGATTATTCTGGACGAAGTGTGATTGTGGTTGGTCCAAAATTGAAATTGCATCAATGCGGACTGCCAAAGAAAATGGCTTTGGAACTTTTCAAACCTTTCATTATCAATAAATTAATCGAAAGAGAATTAGCTTATAATGTTCGCTCAGCTGGAAAAATGGTGGAAGCTGAATCAGAAGAAGCCTATGACATTTTGGATGAAATTATTTCGCATCATTATGTTCTTTTGAATCGCGCCCCAACTCTTCATCGTCTGTCTATCCAAGCTTTTCAGCCGGTTTTAATTGAAGGCAAGGCAATTCAAATTCATCCGATGGTTTGCTCAGCTTTCAACGCTGACTTTGACGGCGACCAAATGGCGGTACATGTGCCACTGACTGATAAAGCGCGTTGGGAAAGCGCGAATCTTATGCTTTCTTCAAAAAATCTTTTAAAGCCAGCCAGCGGAGAGCCGATTATTACTCCAACTTTGGATATGGTTTTGGGTTGTTATTATATTACGCATATTTTAGCTGGAGCTAAGGGAGAAGGTCGGATCTTTGGATCCGCGAACGAAGCGATTTTAGCCGAAGAGTTAGGTCAAGTTGATGTGCGAGCTAAAATTAAAGTTCGTCTTGGCAATGAAATATTGGAAACTTCGATTGGAAGAATTAGACTTAATAATATTGTTCCTGCTGAAATCGGTTTTCAAAATTATGAAATGACTAAAAAAGAATTGAAATCTTTAGTGGCAAAAGTGCTTGAAATTTGCGGTCAAGAAACGACAGCTATTTTTGTTGATGAAATAAAAAATCTTGGTTTTGCATCTGTCACAAAATCAGGAATTAGTTGGGGAATGGATGACTTGAGTGTTCCAACTGACAAAAAAGAAATCATGGATGAAGCGGAAAAGAAAGTCGAAACGATTAAAAAGCAATATAATTTAGGACTCTTGACTGAAGAAGAAAGAAAAGGCAAGGTGATTGAAATTTGGAATGATACAAAAAATAAAATTACTGATCGTGTGCGCGAATCGATGGACAAGGAAGGGCCAGTTTATTCAATGGTTTATTCTAAAGCTCGTGGATCAGAATCAGTGGTAGTGCAAATGGCTGGAATGAAGGGTCTTATGGCCGGGCCAACCGGAGAAACAATCGAACTACCGATCAAGAGTTGTTTTAAAGAAGGAATGAATGTGCTCGAGTATTTCATTTCAACTCATGGAGCCAGAAAAGGTATGGCTGATACTGCCCTTCGAACTGCGACTGCCGGATATTTGACCCGCAGACTTGTTGACGTGGCGCAAGATGTGATTGTGCGCGAAGAGGACTGTCAAGACACGGAAGGCGCATATATCTACAAGGAAGATTCAGATCGTATCGGACAAAATTTTGCCAGTCGCGCCGTGGGTCGAGTTTTGGCTGAAGATATTTTAGGCGCGAAAGGCGAAGTGGTTGTAAAAGCTGGAAGTTTAGTTACAAAAGAAGATGGAGAATTGATTGAGAAAGCAACCCCAGAAAAAATTAAGATTCGAACTGTGGCAACTTGCAAAACTCCACGCGGAGTTTGTCAGAAATGTTACGGAATGGATCTTGGGCGAGGACATTTGGTAGAAGTTGGTCAGGCGGTGGGAATTGTGGCGGCGCAAGCGATTGGCGAACCGGGAACTCAGCTGACTATGAGAACCTTCCATATTGGAGGTATCGCCGGATCGGACATTACTCAAGGTTTGCCACGTGTGGAAGAAATCTTTGAAGCGCGTCCTCCAAAGGGTGAAGCGATTATTTCTGAGATCGATGGAAAAGTAGTGGAAATTGAAAATGCTGACAAATCAGTGATTGTTAAAATTGAATCAACAGACACAGTTGACCTAGTGAAAGAATATCAAGTTTCAATTGGCAGCACACTGAACGTGGCCGTTGGAGATCTGGTCGCCAAAGGAACGCAACTTAGCGAAGGTCATATTGATCTCAAAAAACTTTATGCTACGATGGGACGTGAAGCCGTGCATCGCTATATTACTCGCGAAATTCAAGATGTCTATGCAGCGCAAGGTGAAGGGATTAATGACAAGCATATTGAAGTGATTGTGAGGCAAATGTTTAGTCGCGTTTCGATTTTAACTGAAGGAAGTTCTGATTTTCTGCCGGGTGATATTTTTGAAATTGATGAGTTTAATGAAGCAAATCTCAGGGCGAAAGCCAAAGGTGGTGAAGAAGCGACTGGTGAACGAATTCTTCTGGGAATCACGAAAGTTGCGCTTTCCACGGAAAGCTTCCTCTCAGCAGCCTCTTTTCAAGAAACAGCCAGAGTGCTCATTAGCGCCGCGGTTTCTGGCAAGGAAGATAAACTCAGAGGTCTCAAAGAAAACGTAATCATCGGAAAACTAATTCCAGCAGGAACCGGTTTTCAAAGACAAGACTAGAAGTTAAAAATAGTCAGACTTTTGAAAAAGCACTTCGAGAAATTGAGGTGCTTTTTAGTTTGCTAAAAAGAGGATTTGGGGTAGGATAGAAATGCAGGCAGTGCATTTAAAAGTAATAAACATGCTAGAATCGCTTTGCTTAAAAAGGAAAATAATTTTATGGCAAAAAATCATCGAGTACTTGCCATAAAGTTATTATAATGATATTATATCATTATAATAAGTTAAAATAAAAAAGTATGAAAAACACAAAAATAGTTTTGTTTGAAGGCAGGGAAGTTAGAAAAGTTTGGCATGATGGCGAGTGGTGGTTTTCTATTATTGATGCAATTGAAATTTTAGCAGGAAACGATCGGCCCAGAAAATACTGGAGCGATTTAAAGAGAAAGCTCTTAAATGAAGGATATCTTGAAGTATCCGAAAAAATCGGACAGTTGAAGCTGGAAGCGCCAGATGGGAAAATGCGCGAAACTGATTGTGCCAACACGGAAACAATGCTTCGCATCATTCAATCGGTTCCATCACCCAAAGCTGAACCTTTTAAACAATGGCTCGCGAAAGTCGGGTATGATCGCATCAGGGAAATTGAAAATCCAGAGCTGGCAGCTAATCGTGCCCGTGAAATTTATCGCGCTAAGGGTTATCCGGAAGGTTGGATTGAAAAACGGATGCGAGGCATTGAAGTGCGGGAAAGTTTGACCAGCGAATGGAAAAATCGTGGAGCAAAGGAAGGAATCGAATATGCGATTTTGACTAATGAAATTTTGGGTGGAACTTTTGATATGTCGGCAGAGGATTATAAGAAATTCAAGGGTTTGAAGCGGGAAAATTTGCGTGATCATATGGATGATTTGGAGCTGATTCTCACGATGCTGGGTGAAGCGACAACTACTAGAATTCACAAAGACAGAAATTCAAATGGCTTTGAAAAATTAAAAAGCGATGCCAAGGAAGGTGGAGCGGTTGCTGGCAGTACCAGAAAGGATATTGAAAAAAGAACTGGCAAGAAAATTTCTACCAAGAAGAATTTTCTTAACATTAAGCAAACTAAAAAAATTAAATAAAACACTATGAACGAAACATCCAATTGGTATGCGCAAATAATCAAACCAACCTGGTCTCCGCCGGCTTGGCTTTTTGGTCCAGTGTGGACTTTTCTCTATGTGTTGATTGCCATTTCTTTCGGGAAAGTTTTTTGGATGTTTTTCAAAAAACAAATTCCTTTCTTGGCTGTTTTGCCCTTTGTCCTCAATCTGATTTTCAACTTTTCTTTTACACCCCTGCAATTTGGACTAAAAAACAATCTTTTGGCCGCCATCGACATTGTGCTGGTTTTGGCCACTCTCATTTGGTCGATGGTGACAATTTATCCTCACGCGCGCTGGATCAGCTACATCCAAATCCCATATCTCCTCTGGGTTGCCTTTGCCACCATTCTTCAACTGACCATAACTTATCTGAACAGATAACATTTAATTTTTTTATTATCTTGCATTCCCAAAAAATAGGAGTATATTAAAGATATAGAAGGAGGTGGCGGATAATTTTACTGATTCGGATTTCTTAGTTTTTCAAAAAAACTATGGAAAAAGCACGAAAAAAAACTGAAGGAAAAAGAATTCTGATAATTGAAGATCAGGAAATTTTTATTGAAATGTTTGGAGATAAGTTAAGGCAAGATGGCTTCCAAGTCTTTTTTGCAAAAAATGGCGCTTGGGGTTTTGAAGAAGCCTTGACGAAAAATTTTGATTTATTAATCATTGATATGACAATGCCGGTGATGAGCGGTGAAGAGGTGATTGCTAAATTAAAGTTAGAAGAAAAAACTAAAAATATTCCAATTATCGTGTTATCTGCTTCAGTTGATGATGAGACGCAAAGGCGTGTGGAGCAAATGGGTATACAAATATTTCTTGTCAAAACACGGGTTACGCCAAGCGACTTGTCTAAGAAAGTTAACAGGCTGTTGAAGTAAGCTTGTAAGCGGGAAAATCTTTTTCGGCTTGACTTTTTAGTTTAGGTGGTGTATACTATAAAGGTAATAAAGAGAGTGGGTGAGCCCACTTTCTTTTTATTTTATTTAAAATCTTTGTGATTGGGAGTTTAATTCTCGAGCAAAGACAAAAACAAAAAGATGGAACAAATAAAAGAGGAATGTAGTTGCCCTGAGTGCAAAAAAAGGGAAGAGGAAAGCGCAGAAGCAGAAACAATGAATTTTGCGATTCTTCTGGCTTTAATGCCGGCGCTTGCAATCACCTTTTTGAGTAATGCGGGGTTCTTTTAAAAAGTGCAAATAGGTAGCTTATAAAAAGCCTTTTCGGAAAGGCTTTTTATATTTTTAAGATTTATGGTAAACTAGTTTTATGGGACGGAAAAAAAAGATAGCAAAAGAAAATACTCTCGAGGAGCCAACCGAAAAAAAATTCGATTTTTCTATTTCTTCAGATGTCAAAAGGAATGTGTCCGGAGTGATTTTGTTTACTCTGGCGGTTTTGGTTTTGCTCGGTTTTTTCGGTTACGCCGGTGTGGTGGGCGAATTTTTGAATAAGTTAGTCGGGCAAACGATTGGCTGGACGAAATTTGTTTTTCCACTATTTTTGATTTTGGCCGGGGTGGTTTTATTTTTTAGAAAAGAAACAATTTTTTATGTAACAAAACTGGCCGGACTTTTTGTAGTTTTTATTAGCATCACCGGACTTTTTCATTGGTTTTTTGACGCTGCCAAAATGCATGCGGTGGCCGAAGGGGGGAGAGGTGGCGGATATGTTGGCTACGCTGTAGCCTATTCGGGAATTAAATATTTGGGCAACGCAGGAAGTTTAGTTGTGATTTTAGCGTTGCTTCTTTTGGGAGTAATCATTGCTTTTGAATTTTCTATTGTTAATTTAATTTTACATTTCAAGAGAGATAAGACGGAAAAAAAGTCAGAAAACGAGTTGCAAGATGATAACACAGAAATAGAAAAGCAAGATGATGAAGAGAAGAAATCAGAGGGTGAGATTGAGATAAGAAAAGATTTGGAAGTAGTGCGTAATGAGCAAAAAGAAATTGAGATGTTAGCGAAAGAAAATATTGGAAAGATAAAATTCGTAGAAGGGCGAGATCAATTTATTTCGTCTGATCTTTTTGGAAATGAAGAAGAATCGCAAGTTAGTTCTTTTTCCAAAAAAGATCTATCCGATGGTGTTAATAAAAAATCCAGAAACTTAAAGTGGAAATTTCCGCCGGTGGATATTTTGGAAAAAGCTAGTGGAGTAGCCAAGGGTGGTGATGTGGATTTGAATGCGCAGTTAATCGAGGATGCTTTGCGAAATTTTGGGATTGAAGTAGAGAGAGGTGAAATTAAAACCGGCCCATCTGTAACTCAATATAGTTTTCGTCCAGCTGTTGGAGTTAAAATTGCCAAAATTTTGGCATTGCAAAACGATCTTTCTTTGGCTTTGGCTGCTCCAATTCGCATTGAAGCGCCGATCCCGGGAAAATCGCTTATTGGAATCGAGGTGCCAAATAAGAGTTCTTCTTTTGTGCGCTTGCGTTCAATTTTGGAGAGCAAAGAGTTTAAAAATAGAAAATCCAACTTAACGATTGCTTTGGGTGAAGATGTGAGTGGCAATTATATTTTTGGCAGTTTGGACAAGATGCCACACCTTATGGTTGCTGGAGCGACAGGAACAGGAAAATCAGTTTGTGTCAATGCGATAATCACAATGTTACTCTATCAAAATTCTCCTGAAGATCTAAAGTTCATTATGGTTGATCCTAAGCGTGTCGAATTGTCGTTTTATAATGGAATAGCTCAGCTGCTTACGCCGGTAATTGTTGAGAACGCCAAAGTTGTCAATACATTAAAATGGGCGGTAAGTGAAATGGAAAAGCGTTATAAATTATTTCAAGAAGTTGGAGTGCGGGATATTATTTCGTATAAGGAAAAAATTAAGAGTGGCGAGAAAAGAAAGTTAGTTGACGCGGAAACTGGCGAAGTGAGTGAAGAAGATTTGAAAAATATTCCATATATTGTTATTGTGATTGATGAACTCGCAGATTTAATGGGTAGTCATGGCAAAGAGGTTGAAGGGGCGATTGTGCGAATTGCGCAGATGGCTCGAGCAGTTGGAATTCACTTGATAGTTTCTACGCAACGTCCATCAGTTGAAGTAATCACAGGCCTTATTAAAGCCAATATCACAACCAGAATTTCTTTTCAAGTAGCAACTCAAATTGATTCTCGCACGATTTTGGATATGGCTGGTGCAGAAAAACTCCTGGGTAACGGAGATTCGCTTTATCTTTCTGCCAACTCTCCTAAGCCACAAAGAATTCAAGGAGTATTTGTGACGGAAAAAGAAGTTAAAGAAATCGTTAAATTTATTAGAGACGAGAATGAAAGCGCGGATATAGCGGAAGATGATGCGGAAGAAATCACAGTTGGAAAATCTGATCCAGTGGCAACTGAATTGGATAAGTTCAATGGTTTTAATGACGATAACAATGATGAGCTTTATGAAGCGGCGAAAAAAGAAATTATGCAATCCAAAAAAGCTTCCGCTTCTTTTTTGCAAAGACGTTTGCGAGTTGGCTATGCTAGAGCGGCGCGACTTCTCGATATCCTAGAAGAAAAAGGAGTGGTTGGGCCGTCAGATGGCGCGAAAGCAAGAGAAATTTATGGTCTTCCTGAAGAAGCTGGAACAGTCTATGCTGATGATGTGAGTGATCAGGAAAAGCGGGATAAGTGGGAGATATAGGAAACAAAAATAAAAATTGAAACAAAAAATAAAATTTCTGAAATGCTCAGTATTTTTTATTATGTTTTTCAAACTATGACAAATGGCTTTACAAAAAGAAAAGTTGGCACACTAACTTTGGGCGAAAAATTGAAAAAATTACGCTCGGATAAACGAATTGCGCTTAATGAAATTTCGCGTGTGACAAAAATTCGGTTGGAATATTTGCAATGTCTTGAAGACGGAAAATATGACGAGCTTCCCGCTGATGTTTATGTGCGAGGATTTTTGAAAAGTTATGGAGATTTCTTGGGTGTTGACGAAAGTAGTTTAGTGAAGCTTTTTGAGAAAGAAACTGGGATTAAAAAAAATTTAGAAAAAGGTAAGAATTTTGGTAAAGAAAATTCTAAAATAAAGCCACTGGATATTTCCATTTTTATTTTTACGCCAAAAAAAATAGTGTTGTCTATCTTAGCTATTTTGTTTGTCGGTGTGTTTTTCTATCTTTATCGTGAAGCCGGATCGCTTAGCGATACGCCACGTCTTATCATTCTTAGTCCAGAATCCAATTCTGAAATTGATGGTAAATCGGTTTTTGTAGAAGGGAAAACCGACAAAGATGCGCGCGTGTTTATTAATGATCAGCTAGTTTTAGTTAGCGACGAGGGAAAATTTAGAGAAAATATAACCTTACAATCAGGAATTAACATTATTCATATTAAGGCTATAAATAAGTTTAAAAAAGAAATTTCAGAAAGCATTACGTTGCAAGCCAAATACGAGGAAGAAACGACTGAATTTGCGACTGAAGAAAATGCAAACGAGAATTCATCAGATCAAGGAGTTTTAAATTATTCCGATAAAGCTGTGCAAGTTGAGCTAAGCGTCGATCCTGGGCCGGTGTGGGTTAGCGTCGAAACGGATGGGAATCTAGTTTTCAGTGGGACAATTATTTTTGGAGTTATTCAAAAATTCAGTGCTAATGATAAGATTGTGGTCAATTCCGGACAAGCGAATGCAACTCATGTTAAGCTTAATGGAGAGGATAATGGAACTCTGGGAAAAGAAAAAGGATCAATTAAAGGGGTGGTTTTTGCCAAAGAGGATGAAAAGCAGTAGAATTTATAAAGGTAGGGACAGGTTTGAAAGTACGGACAGGCTTTAAACCTGTCCCTACGATAATACAATAATAAATTAATAAAAATCATTATGAAAGACGAAGAGAAAAAAGAAGGAAAAAGCAAAGAACAGGAAAAAGGCGTGGACAATGTTGTATCGGAAATTCGAGATAAATTCGGCGAAGGTGTGATTATGAAATTGGGGGACATTAAGCATGTTGATGTGGCCTCTATTCCAACTGGTTCGATTTCATTGGATTTGGCGCTTGGGATTGGAGGAATTCCGCGAGGTCGGGTAGTGGAAATTTATGGACCGGAGTCTTCAGGAAAGACAACACTGACATTGCATATTATTGCGAATACCCAAAAAGCTGGCGGGGTGGCAGCGTTTATTGATGCTGAGCATGCGCTTGATCCGGAATATGCCAAAAGAATCGGAGTTAATGTGAATGATCTTCTTATCTCTCAACCTGACAATGGTGAGCAAGCATTGGATATTGTTGATGCTCTCGTTAATTCCGGAGCGATTGATGTGGTTGTCGTGGATAGTGTCGCAGCGCTTGTTCCAAAAGCAGAAATCGAGGGCGATATGGGGGATAGTCATATGGGAAGGCAAGCGCGACTTATGTCGCAGGCTTTGCGAAAACTAACAGCGATTATTTCTCGTTCAAATTGCACGGTGATTTTTATCAATCAGATCCGCATGAAAATTGGGGTAGTGTTTGGTAATCCGGAAACAACGACTGGCGGAAACGCTTTGAAATTTTATGCTTCTGTGCGCGTGGAAGTGAGGCGCTCGGCACAAATCAAAAAAGGTGAAGACATTGTGGGTAACCGAACGAAAGTAAAGATTGTAAAAAACAAAGTTGCTCCGCCTTTTCGCACTGCCGAATTTGATATTATGTATAACGAAGGAATCTCCGCCGCCGGCGATGTGCTTGATACTGGCGTAAAATATGAAGTGGTAACGAAAAAAGGTAATTCATATTCTTTCGGAGAAGTTAAGTTGGGCGTTGGTCGCGAACCGGCTAAGGCGTTTTTGAAAAGTGATAAAAAAATCCAGGCGGAAATTGTGAAGGGGATTTTTAAGAAAGTGGAGGAACTGGAAATTGAGGCGAATAAAGAATAGTTAATAATTTATTAAAAATGCAAATCTATGGTTAGGCATCCAAAAAAAGAACGAACAATGGTTTTTATTAAACCAGATGGCGTGCAAAGAGGTCTCATCGGAGAAGTAATTAGGCGTTTTGAGCGCACCGGACTAAAGCTTGTTAGTTTGAAAATGACGCTACTTGATGCTGACAGATGTTGGAAGCATTACAATAAAGATGATGTTTGGTATGAAAAAAAGGGCAGTCGCAGTATTGATGAACGCAAAGCCAATGGTCTTTCCGTGAACAAAAGTGCAATTGATTATGGCAAGGAAATTATTGAAGCGTTGGTTAAATTTATGACTTCCGGTCCAGTGGTGGCAATGATTTGGGAGGGTAATAAAGCGACAGCGGTGGTGACAAAGCTAGTTGGAACAACTGAACCAACCACTTCTGATGTGGGAACAATCCGCGGGGATTTAACAATTGATTCCTATGAAATCACCAGTGTCGATGGACGTGCGGTCAGGAATTTAATTCATTGCTCAGAATCACCGGAAGAAGCAGAAAGAGAAATTGATCTTTGGTTTGCACCGGAAGAAATTATCAACTATCGCCTAGTTCAAGAGCAGATTCTTTATGATGTAAATTTGGATGGGATTTTGGAATAGGCTTTTCATGTCATCCCCGAGAAGTCGGGGATTCAGTGCAAAAGCTAAGTGAGAAAGTATAGACCAGATGCCTCGATAATTTTAGAAAGAAAGATAACGTCCTAGTTTAATGAGGCAAGCCTAACCAGCAAGCTTTATGTTTTCAATATAGCCTCGAGACTTGGATTACCGCTGGAGTTTATCCTCGTGAAAACGGGGGCGGGAATGACGCATAATAAAAAATCCTCTTCGGCTTACGCTTCGGAGGATTTTTTAGTTTCAAGAAAAAAACCTATTTTTCTTTATTAGCTGTTTTAATGCAGCGGGTGCAAATTCTGGTTTTGGCGCCGTCAATTTTTTTGCTTTGTAAATTGATTTGAAATTTTCGCAGGGTTTTCACATTAGAATGGCTGACTGTGTGTCCTGTTCCTGGACCGCGTCCGCAAACTTCACAAAATCGACTCATAAAATTAAGTGTTAATGGTTGATTTATTACAAGATATAAGGTAGCATAGGAATATAATTTTAGCAAGGAAATTGTATGACTAATGAAATTGTTTTGATTATTTTTTATATAGCAATTTTGCTTTACTCAGTTATAATTCATGAGGTTTTTCATGGCGTGATGGCACTTTGGTTGGGAGATAATACGGCCAAGTATGCTGGGCGATTAACAGCTAATCCGCTTAACCATTTGGATTTAGTCGGTTCGTTTTTGGCGCCATTATTCATGTACCTTTCTTTTGGCTTTGCTTTTGGTTGGGCAAAACCGGTGCCATATAATCCCTATAACTTGAAAAACCAAAAATGGGGACCGGCGATGGTGGCGATGGCAGGGCCGGGAATAAATTTGCTGGTGGCTCTTTTGGCTGCCATCGGAGCGAGGTTTATCGCACTTCCACTGCACCTCAAGAAAGATATTATTAATAATTTTAATGAATGGTCAACGGTTTCCGGGGTGATTTCCGGATCATTTAGTGCTATATTTTATGAGCTTTTAATTATTGGGGTAATTATTAATGTTTTTTTAGCTTTTTTTAATCTAATTCCGATTCCACCTCTCGATGGCTCAAAACTATTGTTTGCGATTTTTCCAATCAAAATCGAAACCCAAGCAATGCTTGAGCAATTTGGCTTTATGCTTCTTTTGTTTTTTATTTTCTTTTTTTCTTCGCCACTTCGTATATTTCTTGGCACCGCAATTAACGCATTTCTCAGGGTGGCGATTTGACATATTTCTTGCTTTCCTTTATGCTTATTGGGCTAGATAACTGGCAGTTTTTTTATTAGCAATTATTTAATATTTATAAATTCCCATGCCAACAATCAATCAATTAAAAAGAAAAGCAAGAACATCTGTCAAGAGCAAGTCAAAAACACCCGCATTTAAGCATGTTTTCAATACTTTGAAAAATAAACCGGTCCTCACCAATAGTTCGTTTAAGCGCGGAGTATGCTTGAAAGTTAGCACAACCACTCCAAAAAAACCAAACTCGGCTTTACGAAAAATTGCGAGAGTAAGACTTACTAACGGCATGGAAGTTACCGCATATATTCCAGGAATCGGACACAATTTGCAAGAACACTCAATCGTAATGTTAAGAGGTGGACGTGTAAAAGATCTGCCGGGTGTGCGTTATCATATCGTGCGTGGAGTTTTGGATAGTGCCGGAGTAGCCAATAGAAAACAAGGTCGCAGTAAATATGGCGCTAAAGTAGAAAAAGATAAGAAATAAAGTAGCTTAAGAAATTTGTTAATATTATGGCAAGAAGAAAAAGAGTATTTAAAAAACATGTTAAACCAGACACGAGATACGACAACCTTTTGGTGGGTAAGTTTATCAACAGTATTTTGCAAGATGGAAAAAGAACGACAGCCGAAAGAATCGTTTATGACTCATTTGATATTATTCACGAGAAAACTAAAAAAGGCGGACTGAATATTTTTGAGCAAGCTTTAAAAAATGTCGCTCCATTAGTAGAGCTGAAATCTCGTCGTGTGGGTGGCGCAAACTATCAAGTTCCAGTTCCAGTTTTGGGCGAAAGGCGCACGACTTTGGCTATTCGTTGGCTTAAAGCTGCAATTTCTTCCAAGAAAGGCAAAAAAATGGCCGAGAAATTAGCCGATGAGCTAATTGAAGCTTCAAACAAAGCCGGAAGTGCAATGAAAAAAAGAGATGATGTGCATAGAATGGCGGATGCTAATAAGGCATTTGCGCATTTTGCGTAGGTTTAAATTATTATAAATAAAAAAGAAAAATGGCACGACAATATCCAATCGAAAAGTATCGTAATATCGGAATCATTGCCCATATTGATGCGGGAAAAACTACCACAACCGAGCGCGTGTTGTTTTATACCGGGGTGACTCATAAAATCGGAGAGGTGCATGAAGGTGCAGCCACGATGGACTGGATGGAGCAAGAGCAGGAGCGCGGGATTACGATTACTTCAGCGGCGACAACTTGTTTTTGGAAAGATTGCCAGGTGAATATTATTGATACTCCTGGGCATGTTGATTTCACGGTGGAGGTGGAACGCTCATTGCGTGTTTTGGATGGTGGCGTAGTGGTATTTGATGGCAAGGAAGGCGTTGAGCCTCAATCGGAAACTGTTTGGCGTCAGGCGGATAAATATAGCGTTCCGCGCGTTTGTTTTATTAATAAAATTGACAAAGAAGGAGCTGATTTTTATTACGCCCTAAGGACAATTTGGGATCGTTTGACTCCAAATGCGGTTGCTTTACAAATTCCGATTGGAGAGCGCGGAGATTTTGCCGGTGTGGTGGATCTTATCAAAATGAAGGGCTATACTTTTTCCGGAGAAATGGGAGTGGATGTGATTGAAGGAGAAATTCCGGTAGAACTTTTAGATAAAGCTAAGGAATGGCGAGAAAAGATGGTTGAAAAAGTTTCCGAAACTGATGATGCACTTACGGAAAAATTTTTGAATGGCGAAGAAATTTCACAGGATGAATTGAAAGCGGCGATTCGTCGTGCAACAATTGCGACAAAGCTAGTGCCGGTTTTTACGGGAACGGCTTTGCGCAATAAGGGTGTGCAATTAGTGCTAGATGCTGTGGTGGATTACTTACCATCTCCGCTCGATGTGCCGGCGATTAAAGCGACTGATGTGCGTGATGAAACAATTGAGGTGGAAGTTAAGCAACAAGATGATGCGCCTTTTGCAGCGTTGGCTTTTAAGGTAGCGACTGATCCATATGTTGGACAACTGACATTTTTTCGAGTTTATTCTGGAGTTTTAAAAGCCGGATCTTATGTTTTAAACTCATCCAAAAATGAAAAAGAGCGGATTGGGCGAATTTTGCAAATGCATGCTAACCATCGAGAAGAAATTTCTGAAATTTATGCCGGAGGAATTGGAGCGCTAGTTGGAATGAAAAATACGACAACCGGAGATACTTTGTGCGACATCGAGAAACCAGTTCTTCTCGAAACAATTACTTTTCCGGAACCGGTTATTTCAATTGCTATTGAACCAAAAACGAAAGCTGACCAAGAAAAAATGGGTTTTGCTCTGCGAAAATTGGCCGAAGAAGATCCAACTTTTAAAGTGCGCACTGATGAGGAAACCGGACAAACGATTATTTCTGGAATGGGCGAACTGCATCTGGACATCATTGTTGATCGCATGAAAAGAGAGTTTAAAGTGGAAGCTAATGTTGGTCAACCGCAAGTCGCTTATCGCGAAACGATTCGCGTTAAAGCCGAAGCGGAAGGTAAATATATTAAACAATCTGGTGGTCGCGGACAATATGGACATTGCTGGATGCGCGTTGAGCCACAAGAACCTGGGAAGGGTTTCGAATTTGTCAGTGAAATCAAAGGTGGAATTATTCCACAAGAATATATTACACCGATTGAAAAAGGTGCCAAAGAAGCTATGGACAGTGGAGTGGTGGCTGGATACCCGATGGTTGATATTAAAGCTACTGTGTATGACGGATCATATCATGAAGTTGACTCTTCAGAAGCGGCTTTTAAAATTGCCGGATCGATGGCTTTCAAGGAAGCTTGTCGAAGAGCTAAGCCGATGCTTCTTGAGCCAATTATGAAAGTGCAAACTATTACTCCGGAAAACTTTATGGGCGATGTTGTTGGTGATCTTAATGCTAAGCGGGGAATTATCAAAGAAATGGGTGATCGCGGAGAAGGTAATGCTAGGGTAAAGATTATTGATGCTGAGGTACCACTTTCTTCGATGTTCGGTTATGCCACCCAACTTCGCTCAATGAGCCAAGGTCGCGCCAACTATGCGATGGAATTTAGTCATTATGCCGAAGTGCCAAAAAATGTGGCGGAAGAAATTTCTGGTGGGAAAAAATAAGATAAGACTTTTTTAGACCTTCAAAAGCAACCTTGGGATTTTCTCGGGGTTGTTTTGAAATTAAAAAGCTATTGACATAAAATAATATCTGCGGTAAGATTTTAATGTTGAAATAATAAAGTAGTTGACTTTTTATGCTAGACAAGAAACTCAAAGAAGCTTTGGAGCTCTTAGGCGGAAGGGCAGTCATTAATGATCAGGATGAGCACTATATTCTTCTCACACTCCGCGAATTTCGCAAGATTAAACAAGAGGGAGTTTCCGGTTTGACAAAGCAAGAATTGGTTGATAAGATAAATAATGATATAGTTAGTTGGAAGTTTTCTCAAGAAGAAGACAAGTTAGCTGAGATTGAACTTGAGACTTTGGGTGAGATTAAAAATGACGAAGTGCATTATGAAAGTATGCCTTTGATGTAGAGGTTATCCACAGTATGGGCACAATTTTTATTTGCTAAGAATATTTTTTTAGGGTAAAGTAGTATTTGTGTTAAAATCTAATTAAGTTTAATAATAACAAAAAATCGCAAAGTTGTTGCGGGATTAATTTTTTTTCCAAAAGAAGAAGTCTCAAAACATCTGGCGTATGAGTTGTAAAACATATGGCAGCAGAAAAATTTACAAGAACTAAGCCTCATGTTAATGTCGGAACCATTGGTCATGTTGACCATGGAAAAACAACATTAACGGCTGCAATTCTTCATGTGCTCAGTTTTCTTGGGCAAGCCAAGGAAAAAGGTATTGACGAAATTGATAAAGCTCCAGAAGAGAGAGAGCGTGGAATAACTATTGCTACCGCTCACTGTGAATATGAATCTGAAAAAAGACATTATGCTCACGTGGATTGTCCGGGGCATGCCGATTATATTAAAAATATGATTACTGGTGCTGCTCAAATGGACGGAGCTATTTTGGTTGTAGCTGCGACTGATGGGCCTATGCCTCAAACACGCGAACACATTCTGTTGGCAAAATATGTTAATGTGCCAGAGATTGTTGTTTTTCTTAACAAGGTTGATATGGTGGACGATCCCGAGTTGATTGATCTCGTTGAGGCAGAAGTTCGCGAACTTTTGACTAAGTATGAGTTTGATGGTGAAAACGCAAAAATCATCAGAGGCTCAGCATTAAAGGGCTTAGAATCAAAATCAATCGAAGATGAGGCAGTAAAACCAATTATTGATCTAATTGCTGCTCTTGATGCAAAAATTCCTGATCCGGTTCGCGAAGTTGACAAGCCATTCTTGTTGCCAATTGAAGATATCTTCACAATTGAAGGTCGCGGAACGGTGGTGACTGGTAGGATTGAGAGAGGTGTGATTAATATTAATGAAGAAGTTGAAATCGTTGGTCTTCGTCCAACTCAAAAAACAGTAGTAACTGGAATTGAAATGTTTAACAAAACTCTTGATAGAGGAGAAAGTGGAGACAATGCCGGTCTTCTCATCCGCGGAATCAAAAAAGAAGATGTAGAAAGAGGTCAAGTTTTAGCGAAACCTGGCTCAATCACTCCTCATACTGAATTTGAATGTGAGGTGTATATTCTCACAAAAGAAGAAGGTGGTCGACACACGCCATTTTTTAAAGGCTATAAACCGCAATTCTATGTTAGAACAACCGATGTTACCGGAGAAGTCATGCTTCCTGAGGGAACTGAAATGGTGATGCCTGGAGATACAATCAGCTTCAAGGTTGTTTTGGGTGCCCCAGTAGCGATGGAAGAAGGAATGCGCTTTGCAATTCGTGAAGGTGGACGCACAGTTGGTGCGGGTGTCGCAACTAAGATTATCAAGTAGTTTTTTTAAGACAAGTTTTTTCTTTGTCTAGCGCTATCTTAAATAAAAAAGAAATTGCATAAAATTTGACGGTTAAAATGTTTTGTGCTAAGCTGTTTTATTGTAAGTAGTAGCGCTGGATTATAGAGGAAATTATTTAAAAATTCGAATAAATTGATGTCAAAGAACGAAGAAGAGGTAAAAACAAGAATTAGGATTAAGATTAAGGCTTATGATCATAAAATTATTGATCAGTCAGCCCGTCAAATTGTGGAAACAGCTGAAAGATCGGGGGCTAGCATTGTTGGGCCAGTTCCATTGCCTACTGAAATTCGCAAGTTTACGGTTAATAAATCCACATTCGTGCACAAGGATGCGCGCGATCAATACGAGATGAGAATTCATAAGCGCCTCATTGATATTATGAGTCCGACACCAAAAACGATTGATAGTTTGACAAATCTGGATTTGCCAGCAGGAGTGGATATTGAAATTAAAATGTAGTTAAAAAGAATCTAGTTAAAGTCCAAGCGACTGAAGATGCGTCGACAAGGATACTGATCTAGCTAAGAAAGAAATTTCTTAACTCGCAAGAGTCTCGGCTGGTAGTGGCCGTTTTTTATTTTATTTAGCAGATTATTAGCAAAAAAAGCCATGAAATTTATTTTGGGAAAAAAAATTGGAATGACAACTATCTATGACGAAAGAGGTGCATTAAATGTAACGCTTCTTGAGTGTTCTTCAAAAGTTTCTCTGGTCAAGGAAAAGATAAAGGATGGATATTCTGCGATTCAGATGGAAATCGCCAAAACTAAGAATAAATCCAAAAAAAAGGAGTTTCGTATTGAGGGTAGCGAACTCAAAAAAGATGATGCTGTTGATGTTTCGATTTTTGAGTTAAATGAAAAAGTAATTGTTAGTGGAATTAGTAAGGCAAAAGGCTTTCAGGGAGTAGTCAAGAGGCATGGATTTGCTGGGAGCTGTGCAACACATGGACATAAGCATGACCTTCGCGCTCCCGGTTCAATTGGTTCCGGATTTCCGGAGCATGTTACGAAAGGAAAAAGAATGGCTGGTAGAATGGGCGGAGATAGAATTACGACAAAAAATTTGAAGATTGTTTTTATTGATACTGCAAAAAATATTCTTGGGATTAAGGGAGCGATTCCAGGCATACCCGGAGGAATAGTTGAGGTTAAGGCATTATAATTTAAAAAGTATGGCAAAAATTAAGGTTTATAATCTGGAAGGAAAAGAAATAGAAGAAATGCAAATTTCCGATTCCGTTTTTGGCTTGCCAAAAAATGATGATTTAGTGCATCAGATTGTAGTAGCAATGGATGCTAACAAGAGACAAGTTTTGGCAGATACAAAGACGAGAGGAGAAAGGGCTGGAAGTGGAATTAAGCCTTGGAAGCAAAAAGGAACCGGTAGAGCTCGTGTTGGTTCAAGAAGAACTCCGCTTTGGAAAAAAGGAGGCGTTGTTTTCGGACCAAATAATGACAGAAACTACAAGCAAAAGATCAATAAAAAGATGAACCAAAAAGCGATTGCAACTGTTCTGAGTGGTAAACTCAAAGACAAGGAAATATTTGTGATTGATAAGCTTAATTTTACAGAAAAGAAAACCAAGCAAGTGGCTGCGATGTTTCGGAGCTTTAAGGTTAGGGGCAAAACTTTGTTGGCTTTTTCTAACGAGGAAAAAGACTTGCGCTTATTGAGTAGAAATCTTTCTAAGGTGGAAAATATTCTTACAGCACAACTCAATGTTCTTGATATGTTACGGAATAAGAATTTATTTATGAGTAAAGAGTCTATAGTATTTCTAGAAGACAAGTATAAACAAGCTGAATCAAAATAATGGAAAATAACTTAAACCCAAATAAGGAAAATATTCTCTCACGAGTTCTCGTTGAGCCGATTGTAACTGAAGCGGCGACTGTTCTGATTGAGCAGAATAAATATATCTTCAAAATATCTTCTATCGCGACTAAGTTGCAAGTTAAAATGGCAATCGAGAAGATTTATAAAGTTAAAGTGGAAAAGGTTAATACAGTCAGTATTCCTAAAAAATTTCGCAGTCGAGGCAGAATTCCTGGTTGGAAACCTGGTTATCGAAAAGCGATAGTAACCCTGAAGGAGGGAAATAAGATCGATGTTTTTGAAGGGAAATAATTTAGTCTAAACTTGTTATATGGCAATCAAGATCTACAAAAAAAATACTGCTGGACGTCGAAATATGTCGGTTGTTAAGGTTGATTATATTTCAACTAAAAAACCGGAAAAAAAACTTTTATCCAAGCAAGGAAAGTTGGCTGGACGATCGCATGGAAAAATATCGGTGAGACATCAGGGAGGCGGTAATAAACAAAGATATCGTATCGTGGATTTTTTGCAAGATAAATTTGGAATTCCAGGACGGGTAGTTGCGATTGAAAAAGATCCAAACAGAAAAGCTTTTATTGCACTTATAAATTATGCCGATGGAGAGAAGCGCTATATTCTTGCGACTGAAGGAATGCGAGCTGGTCAAGAAGTAATGTCTGCCGAAAATGCTCCGGTTAAGCTTGGTAATCGCGCGAAGGTTAAAAATATTCCAGTGGGAACAACTATTTGTAATTTAGAATTATTTCCCGGTCGTGGAGGACAAATCGTCAGAAGCGCTGGAAACTCGGCCAGCTTAACTGCCGTGGATGAAAAAACAGCACAAATAAAGTTACCTTCTGGTGAAATCAGGCTTGTGAGCAATGAATGTTACGCCACTATTGGACAAGCAAGCAATTTTGAAAGTAATTCAATAAATCTCGGAAAAGCAGGTAAGAGTCGTTGGCTTAATATTCGTCCAGCTGTTCGTGGATCTGCAATGAATCCAGTTGATCATCCACACGGAGGAGGTGAAGGACGTCAAGGAATCGGACTTAAGCATCCGAAAACTCCTTGGGGAAAACCGGCTCTTGGCAAGAAGACTCGAAAAAAGAAGAAATATAGCAATAAGTTTATAATTAAAAGAAGAGTTAAGCGGAAATAACATATGACACGAAGTCTGAAAAAGGGTCCGTATGTGGACGAAAGATTAATCAAAAAAGTGCTGGATAAGAAACCGGGAGACAGAAGCGTTATCAAAACCTGGATTCGAGCTGCAGTTATTTCTCCGGAAATGGTTGGTTTTACTTTCGGTGTCTATAATGGAAAGATATTTATTTCCGTTACTCCAACTGAAGAAATGGTTGGACATAGATTGGGTGAATTTTCTCCGACACGTAAGTTTACGCGACATGGAGGTAAGATGCAAAAGGAGATGGAAACAGCCGCAAAGCAAAAAGAAGCGGATGCATCAAAGGCGGCTAAGGCCTCAGATACGACTAAGAAGAAATAATAGAGAAATCACATGAAAGTTATAGCAGAATTAAACAATTTAAGAATCTCTCCGCGAAAAGTAAAATTGGTTGCTGATTTGATTAAGGATATGGACGCAGTGGAGGCGGTTGCCCAACTTGATGTGGCAATCAAAAAGACTAGTGGTTATATGCAAAAACTTTTACTTAGCGCGATTGCAAATGCGGAAAATAATTTTGGGCTTTCTAAGAATAATTTGTATGTTTTGGAGGCTGTTGTGGGTGCAGGCCCAACTTTGAAAAGATGGATGCCGAAAGCTTATGGACGGGCCGGGCAAATCCTTAAGCGAACTTCAAAAGTTAGAATTATTTTAGAAGAAAGAGTTGAGGGAAAAGATCGTAAAAGCAAAGAGCAGATGGAAAAAGAAAAAGCAGAGAGAATTAAAAAAGCTACTCAAGAATTAAAAAAAGAAGAAGAAAGAAGAAAAGACGAGAAGAAAGATGAAGCTAAGGAGGCTAAGACAGATAAAGTATCCGAAACTAAAACAAAGAGCACTGATAAGACTAAGAAAACTGCTGAAGAACCAAAGAGTTGGAAAAATAAGATATTCAGAAGGAAGTCGATGTAAATTATATTAATCGTAAATATTTATGGGACATAAAGTCAATCCAGTTGGATTACGTCTAGGGATTACCCAAGATTGGAAATCTAAATGGTTTAGCAAAAAAGATTATAATAAAAACCTCAAGCAAGATATTGAGATTCGTTTGGATGTGATGAAGAAATGGAAGACTGCTTTTATCTCCGAAGTCGAAATTGAAAGATCGCAGGCAGCTGTAAAAATTATCATAAAAACTGCTCGCCCGGGAGTTCTTATTGGACGAGGTGGTAGCGGAGTGGAAGATATCAAGCATTATATTCAAAATACTTTTTTTAAAAGTAATAGAAAAGCGGATCTGCGAATTGAAATTCAAGAAATTAAAAATTTTGAAGAAAGCGCGATGATTGTGGCTCAAAATGTGGCTGAACAATTAGAGAAAAGAATTCCCTTTCGGAGAGCTATGAAAATGATGCTGGAGCAAGCGATGAAAAACAGTTTAATCAAAGGCGTGAAAATTGAGATGTCCGGAAGATTGGGTGGCGCAGAAATGTCTCGCAGAGAATGGTTGTCAAAAGGAACATTGCCGCTACATACATTGCGCGCTAATATTGATTTTGCCAGAGCGACAGCGTTCACAACTTATGGAGCAATTGGAGTCAAGGCGTGGTTGTATAAGGGAGAGGTTTTTGATACTAAAAAAACGAATTAAATTAGAAAAAGCGTATGTTGATGCCAAAGAAAGTAAAACATAGAAAGGTGCAGAGAGGCGGAGCAATTCGTGGTAATGCAATGAGAGGAAACTCAATCAGTTTTGGCAGTTTTGGCTTGAAGGCTGTTAGTGCTAGTCTTGTTTCTTCTCGTCAAATTGAAGCTGCTCGTCGTGCGATGACCAGATATGTGCAAAGAGGAGGCAAGATTTGGATTAGAATTTTTCCTGATAAGCCGATGACTAAAAAAGGTGATGAAACTCCGATGGGTAAAGGTAAAGGAGCGGTTGACCATTTTGTTGCAGTAGTAAAGCCCGGAACAGTTATGTTCGAGATGGATGGAGTAAAGATAGAAATTGCCAAAGAGGCGATGAGGCTAGCTGCTCATAAATTGAATTTGAAAACTAAATTTGTTACTAAAGAAGAATAAGAAAATTGTTATGAAAATTAAGGAATTGAAAGAAAAGAATACCATTGAGCTCAAGAAGCTTCTTGCTGAAAAAGAAGAAAATGTTCGCAAATTTAGATTTGAATTGGCAACCAAGCAAGTTAAAGGGACAAGACAAATCAGAGGAGAAAAACGCGACATTGCAAGAATAATGACGCTAATTCGAAAAGAGAGTTTAAATCAAGCTTAAAGATAATTTTATGGATAGCCAACAAGTGGAGAAAAATAAGATCATTACTCGCAAAAAGGGGGTTGTTATTTCCGATAAAATGGATAAGACAATTGTGATTGCGGTGGAAACGCTTAAGACTCATCCAAAATACAAAAAAAAATATCGCTCAACTAAAAAATATAAGGCGCATGATGAAGAAAACAAATATAAGATCGGCGATATCGTTGAAATAATTCCCTGCAAACCAATGAGTAAGGATAAAAATTATCGAGTAGCTTAAATATATGATACAGGCAGAATCAAAATTAAATGTAGCTGACAACAGTGGTGCAAAAGTCATTAAATGCTTCAAGGTGCTTGGTGGAAGTAAGAGACGCTTTGCTCGTATTGGAGATGTTATTGTTGCGAGCGTGAAATCAGCCGAACCGAGAGGAATGGTGAAGAAAGGGGATAAGGTGAGAGCTGTAATTGTTCGTCAAAGAAAAGAATTTCGTCGAAAAGATGGTTCCTACATTCGGTTTGATGAAAACGCTGCTGTAATTGTTGAAGCTAAGGAGCCAAAGGGAACCAGAATCTTTGGACCGATTGCTAGAGAGATTCGCGATCGTGGCTATGCCAAGATTGCCTCTCTTGCTCCGGAAGTTTTGTAAATAAGAAATTGAATAAGAGTGAACAATTATAAATATATGAAAATTAAGAAAAACGATTTGGTTAAAATGCTTGCCGGAAAAGATAGCGGGAAAACTGGAAAGGTTTTGCGTGTTTATCCGACTGAGAAGAAAGTTGTCATAGAAGGTCTTAATCTGCTCAAAAAACACAATAAACCAAAAAAAGAAGGTGAAAAAGGACAACGGGTGGAAATTCCGAGAAAGATTGATATTTCTAATGTTATGGTGGTTTGTCCTAAATGTGGAAAGTCAGCCAGAATCGGATATAAAAATGAAGGTGAGAAAAAAATTCGAGTGTGCAAGAAATGCAAGACGGAGATCTAATTTAGAGGTTAATTAAAAAGACGAGTATGTCAACAATTTACGAAAAATATAAGACTGAAGTTGCTGTGGAGATGAAGAAAAGCTTGAATTTGAGCAATGTTTTACAAGTGCCAAAAATTGAGAAAGTTGTTATAAACATTGGAATTGGAAAATTCATTAAGGATTCCGCGCTTGTTGCTGATATTTTTAATTCACTTAAAAGCATTTCTGGACAAAAACCTGTGATGACAAGAGCCAAACAATCAATTGCGGGCTTTAAGACGCGAGAAGGATTGGAGATCGGAATTAAGGTAACATTGCGCGGAAAAAGAAAGTGGGATTTTTTGGAAAAATTAGTTGGTGCGTCTATTCCGCGTATTAGGGATTTTCATGGAATCAAGGTTGGCGCAGTGGATAAAAGCGGAAATCTCAATCTTGGAATCAAAGAGCACCTTATTTTCCCGGAGATTTCGCCAGAGCAAGTTAAGACAACGTTTGGAATGCAAGTGAATATTGTAACAAATGCCAGAACTCAGGAAAAAGGAATGATGTTATTTCGGCTCCTTGGATTCCCGATTGAAAAGCGGGATAAGTAGTTTTAAATATAATAAGCATTAAATAGAGCAAAATGGCCAAATTATCAGTTGAAGTTAGAGCAAAAAAGAAACCAAAGTTTTCCACTCGAATTGTGAGACGTTGCTGGAAGTGTGGAAGAAAGCATGGATATATGCGCAAGTTTGACATTTGCCGAATTTGTTTTCGAGAGCTTGCAAGCACTGGACAACTGCCTGGTGTAAAAAGATCAAGTTGGTAGTTTTTTTGTCAGCTTAAATAATATAGTTAGAAAGTTTGATATTGATTTTAAATTTTGAATTTTAAAGAGTATGTTAGATCCAATCTCAGAAATGTTAACCAAAATTAGAAATGCTCAGATGGCAGGACACAAAACTGTTATAATTAGCGCTTCTAAATTGAAAATGGCTTTGGCTAAAATTCTGGAAAAAGAAGGTTTCGTTGATGTTGTTGCAAAAGATAAACAGAATAATTTTGATGTGATAAAAATCGCTTTGAAATATTATATCATTTCCAATACAAATAAGATTCCAGCGATAAAAGGTATCAGAAGAATCAGCAAGGAAGGGCAAAGGATTTATGTTAAAAGTAAGGATGTTAGAAGTGTTAAAAATAATTACGGGGTAGCTCTGATTTCAACTTCTAGAGGAGTGATGACTGATTATGACGCAAAAAAAACAGGACTCGGCGGAGAATATATTTGTGAAGTTTGGTAATTTTTATTAAAAAAGCGGATCAATTTTATGAGTAAAATAGGCAAAAAATTAATAATCATTCCAAGTGGAGTAACGGTAACTCTCGAAGGTGATATATTGAAAGCTAAGGGGCCAAAAGGCGAGCTTAATTTAAATATTCATCCGGAAGCAAAAGTGGAAATTTCTGAAGGAACCATAGTTGTCAAAAAATCCAAAGAAGACGGAGGTTCTAATGCGATCTGGGGATTAACTCGATCACTCGTGAATAATATTATTATTGGAGTGAGTGTTGGATATGAGAAGAAGCTGGAACTTCAAGGTGTTGGTTTTCGCATGAGCATTGCCGGTAAAAAAATTGTGATGGCTCTTGGATTTTCTCATCCGGTTGAAGTGGAAATTCCTGATGGGATTTTAGCAAAATTGGAGGATAACAACGGACTTCTTATAAGCGGTATCGACAAGCAAGCTGTTGGACAATTTGCAGCTAATATCAAAGATCTCAAAAAAGTTGAGCCATACAAGGGAAAGGGTTTTCGTTATGCCGGAGAGAAAGTGAGAAGAAAAGCTGGAAAGAAAGCCAGCTCAACCAAATAAGTAATATTTTTTATTAAGATGATGAATAAAATTAGCCAAAATAGATTAAGATTACATCGAAAAAAACGCGTGCGTGCCAAAATTTCTGGGTCAGCTAGTATGCCGAGACTTAATGTTTTTCGTAGCCTACTTTCTATAAAAGCTCAGGTAATAGATGATGTTCTTGGTAAGACGCTTGTGGCGGCAGATACGAAAGCAGTAAAAGCGAGAAACGACGTGGTCGGCGCAAAAGCCGTAGGGATGCTTATTGCCAAGAAATGTGCTGAGCAAAAAATTACTCAAGTTGTTTTTGATCGAGCAGGATACAGGTATCATGGAAAAGTTAAGGCTTTGGCTGATGGTGCCAGAGAGGGCGGGTTAAAATTTTAAACTAAACTTATGGCAAAGAATGATAGAAAATTTAGAGGAAAAAAAGAAAAACCGGAATTTGAACAAAAGCTTCTGGATTTAGCTAGAGTTACCCGCGTAGTCAAAGGTGGAAGACGTTTTCGTTTTCGAGCAACGCTTGTAATTGGAAATCGCAAAGGCAAGGTTGGCGTGGGTGTCGGCAAGGGATCGGATGTGACTGATGCTATTGGAAAAGCTTTTGATGATGCCAAAAAAAATATGATCACAGTCTCAATTAAGAATAATACGATTGCGCATGCCGTAGAACACAAAAAGGGTAGTGCTAAAGTAATTTTAAAACCTGCCAAGGAAGGACGAAGTATCGTGGCGGGAGGGGCTGTGCGCGCCGTGGTTGATTTTGCCGGAATTCGTGATATCGTTTCTAAATCTTTAGGAACTGCCAATAAACTTAACGTTGCAAGAGCAACAGTTGAAGCTTTGGGGATGCTTAGTAAATCAAGGACTAGAAAAGAGCGAATTGTGAAGGCTAGTTAATTTATACAAATTGATATTATAATTTTATGTTAAGACAGGATTTGCAATTAAGTCAACCAAGAAAGAAGAAGAAAAATCTTGGACGAGGTGGTAAGAAAGGAACTTATTCCGGCAAGGGAAATAAAGGACAAAAAGCGCGAAGTGGTGCCCATGTTGATCCGTTATTTGAAGGTGGACGTTCAACGTTGATTGATCACATGAAGAAAAAACGAGGGTTTACTTCTCGAACAAAAAAAAGAAGTATCGTGCAAGTTATGGATATTGAGAAAAACTTTGAAGACGGTGCTATAATTAGCGTGGAATCTTTAGTTAATATGAAACTAGTAGCTCGAAAAAATATTCCTCTCGGAATCAAGGTTCTTGGTAGCTCGAAGCTGACAAAAAAATTTGTCTTTGAAAAAGAAATCTTTATTAGTGAAGCAGTTAAAAAAGCGATTATAGCTGTTGGCGGAGAGGTGAAATCTGTCGAGTTGGAGAAATAAAAATAAGCAAATTGGCTAAACTATGTTAGCTAAAATTAAGCAAATCTTTCGAATCAAAGAGCTCAGAAATAAAATATTTTTTATTTTGGCTCTTTTGGTCGTGTTTCGTTTGGCAGCTAATGTGCCGATTCCAGGCGTTGACCAGGAGCGACTCAAGACTTTCTTTGAAAGCAATGAGCTTTTTGGACTTCTGAATCTTTTTTCTGGACAAGGCCTATCTAGTATTTCTCTTGTGATGCTTGGTGTCGGGCCATATATTACAGCTTCAATTATTATGCAACTCCTCACAATGATTGTACCAAAGCTTGAAAAGATTTATAAAGAAGAAGGAGAAGCGGGAAGACAGAAGTTTAATCAATGGACCCGTTTTGCAACCGTTCCCTTGGCTGCAATGCAAACTTTTGGAATGCTTTCACTTTTTCGATCCCAAGGAATTATTGCCACAAGTGATACGGTAAGTATTGTCTCAATGATAGTGATCGCTACAGCCGGAACGATATTTCTTATGTGGCTGGGAGAACTAATGACAGAAAAAGGTATTGGCAATGGAGTATCATTGATTATCTTTGCGGGTATTGTTTCGGCTATTCCTTCAACTATCGCTAAAACCTATGCGACAGCTGATTCATCACAAATCTTTACTTATTTGATTTTGGGTGCAATTTTAATTTTATCAATTTCAGCTGTAGTTTTCATGACCGAAGGACAAAGAAATATGCCAGTTTCCTATGCAAAGAGGATTAAAGGCAATAAGATGTATGGTGGAACTTCGACGCATTTGCCACTGCGCATCAACCAAGCTGGAGTAATTCCGATTATTTTTGCACTTTCTATTATGCTTTTTCCGGGAATGATTGCCGGCTTTCTCACAAAAAGTTCGAATACGGTTGTCGCCAACATTGCCATCAAAATGAGTGCACTTTTTTCTCCAAGTAGCTGGTTTTATTGGTTATTTTATTTTATTCTTGTTGTTGCCTTTACTTATTTTTATACGGCAGTGGTTTTTGATCCGAATAAAATTGCTGAGAGTTTGCAAAAACAAGGCGGGTATATTTTAGGAATTCGTCCTGGAAAAAATACCGCCGATTATCTTTATCGCATTATGAATCGCATCACACTTTCTGGCGCAGTTTTCCTTGGGTTAATTGCGATTCTACCTTTCTTTGTAGAAAGCTTTACCAATATTGGTTCGGTTTCCATAGGTGGTACAGGGCTACTCATTGTTGTTTCGGTTGTGATTGAAACAATTAAACAAGTTCAGGGACAATTGGCGATGCGAGACTACGAAGGTTTTTAATGAATTTTGTGTTTTTACGCACATATGAATATTGTTATCTTGGGTCAGCAAGGATCTGGCAAGGGAACGCAGGCGAAGCTTTTGGCAAAAAAATTTAAACTGGATCATTTTGATACGGGGAAAGCCTTGCGACAGATTGCTGCAATGGATACTGACTTAGGCAAAGAAGTGTATGAGATTATCATGGTGAGAAAAGAGTTGGTGCCAAGTCGGATCTTGCGAGAGGTTTTGCATATTCGCTTAAATGATCTGGGGAGAAAACAGGGAGTAGTTTTCGATGGAGTTCCGCGAAATGTTGAACAAGTTGCCTATTTTGAGTTGGCACTTAAAGAATTTGGTCGAAAAATTGATAGGGTTATTTTTGTAGATATTTCCTCTGAAGAATCGCTAAAAAGAATAGGCAAAAGATTCTCTTGCGAGAATTGTAAAGAAGCGTTAATTTGCGAGGAAGATAATGATGCTCCGGTTTGTCCTAAGTGTTTAGGTAAATTACTACAGAGAGCGGATGATACGGAAGAAGGGATAAAAAAAAGGCTGAATATTTTTGAAGAGGAAACAATTCCGGTGATAAAGTATTTTGAGAAAAATAACTTAGTTTCCAGAATCAACGGAGAAAAAAACGTGGAAGAAGTTTTTGAGGATATAATAAAAGCTTTATGATTATCATTAAGTCAGAAAAAGAAATAGCGATTATGCGAGAAGGTGGGAAGCTTCTGGGTCAAATTATGGAACAAGTCGGCAAGATAATCATTCCTGGACAAAACACCTTTGAAATCAACAAGCTGGCCAGAGAGCTTGTTTTTGATATTGGTGGGATACCGATTTTTGAGGGCTATGGCGAGCCTGGCAACGCTTATCCTGCAGCAATTTGTGCTTCAATTAACAATGAGATTGTGCATGGTATTCCTAAAAAGGAACGGATTATTTGTGAAGGCGATTTGGTTAAAATAGATATTGGTATGAGATATAAAGGGTTAATCACTGACATGGCACGAACATTTCCAGTTGGGAAAGTTTCGAGTAGCGCACAAAATCTTTTGGATGTTACAAAAAAATGCTTAGAGGAAGGCATAAAAACAATTAAAGTCGGAGCTAAATTAAGTGATTACGGAAAAGCGGTAGAAAGATACGCTAAAGAACAGGGCTTTTCAGTCATTAGAGAATTGGTCGGACATGGAGTTGGAAGAGAGCTTCACGAAGATCCACAAATTCCAAACCAGGCAACCAATATCCAGGAAGTAATTTTGAGAGAAGGCATGACGCTGGCACTTGAGCCAATGATTAATGCGGGTACACGTTATGTCAAAATTCTTTCTGATGGCTGGACATATGCTACGAAAGATGGAGAATTGAGCGCGCATTTCGAAGATACTGTTGTTGTTACAAAAAAAGGTGTGGAAAATTTAACGCGAGTTTAGTTTCATTATGCAAGAAAAATTGACTAAAACAAAATATTTTCTCGGCATCGATTATGGCGAGTCAAAAATTGGCCTTGCGATTTCCGATAGCGAGACGCGAATCGCTTTTGCCTATGGTGTTGTCAAAAATGATAAAAAATTTTTAGAAAAAATTTTAAGCACAATCGAGAAAGAAAAAATCGAAGCAGTGATAATCGGTGTGCCGAAAAGAACGGGGGATAAAAAGGTAGTTTATGCGGGAGAAAAATTAGGGGAGAATTTGCGGAAAGAAAAAATCAAAGTCTTTTTTCAAGATGAAATATACTCGACAAAAATTGCCAGAGAGAATCTGAAGGAAAAGGGAGTCTGTAATCTTAATCGATTTGATGACGCCGAATCGGCGCGAATAATTTTGGATAGCTTTTTGCAAAAAAAGGCTTTATGAGGTATAATAGTGGTATATGCGAGATTTATTGATTGAAAAATTAGAGTTAGCTTTTAGTCGGATTTTTTCGGATATTCTGTTGTCCAAAGCTGAAATCGAAATAAATTATCCGCCGGAAGAATTCGGAGATTATTCAACTAATTTGGCGTTAAAAATTGCCAAGAAAATTGGTAAAAATCCGCGGGAGATTGCAGAGATTATAAAAAATGAATTAGAGAAGGATGATGCGGAGAAAGATATCTTTTCTGAAATTAAAGTGGCAGGCGCAGGATTTTTAAATTTTAATTTATCAGCTAAAGCTCGCGGATTGGAGATAGAAAAAATTAATTCTGCCGGTGGAAATTATGGCGATGGCAGTCTTGGAAAGGACAAAAAAATTCATCTGGATTTTGTGAGTGCCAATCCGACTGGACCGATTCATTTGGGCAATGGTCGCGGTGGGCCGCTGGGAGATATGCTAGCTAATATTTTGATAAAAAATGGTTTTTCTGTTTGGCGAGAATATTATGTTAATGATTTTGGCAATCAGATTAAAGTTTTAGGACACTCGATTCTTAAGGATGAGGAAGCCCAATACAAGGGAGAATATATTGATGTTCTGGCAAAAAATAATCAAGAGGTGGATCCTTTTTTAGTTGGGCAGGTTGCAACCAAAACTATCTTAGACGAGATGATTAAGCCAGCCATGGAATCTCTCGGCATAATATTTGATGAATATTTCAGTGAAAGCTCACTACATAAAAGTGGTGAAGTGAAAAAAGCTTTCGAAAAATTGAAAGCGAAAGATTCACTCTATGAAAAAGATGGGGCTTTGTGGTTTCGGGCGGAAAAATTTGGCGATGAAAAAGATCGAGTGGTTAAAAAAACAACTGGTGAGATAACTTATTTTGGTGGAGATATTGCCTATCATCTAAATAAGTTACAAATGCGAAAATTTGATTTGGCAATTGATATTTGGGGCGCGGATCATCATGGAGATGTCGCACGAGTTAAGGGGGCAATGGAGAGTTTGGGTTATCATGAAAAAGTGAAATTTTTGATTACTCAAAATCTCACCGTGATCAAAAACGGAGAAGAGTTTAAGATGTCTAAAAGAAAGGGACAGTATATTTGTCTTGAAGATTTGATCGATGAAGTTGGAAAAGACGCTGTGCGGTTTATTTTTTTAGCCTATAGTGCTAATTCACCAATGATTTTTGATATTGATTTAGCCAAAGAAAAATCCAATAAAAATCCGGTTTTTTATGTTCAATATGCCTACGCCAGACTATCGGGAATTCTCAGAAAAGTTGAAGGAGAAATTTGGGGGAAAGTTGATTTCTCCTTGCTGAAAAATGAAAAAGAAATCGAACTTCTGAGGCATTTAATGCGTTTTCCTGATTTGATTTTGGAAATTGCCAATAATTACGAGGTTCACCGACTTACTCATTATGCTATAAAGCTGGCAGATAAATTCCATAGCTTTTATCACGCTTGTCGTATTTTGGGTGAAGAAGAAAAACTTGCAGCAACAAGAAAGGACTTAGTTAGTGCGACAAAAGTTGTTTTGGGCGAAACTTTGCGTTTAATCGGAATTGAAGCACCAGAGAAAATGTAATTTTTTGACCTATACGTCTTTGTTATGTCTATGCAAATCTTAGAAAGTCTTTTGGCTGATTTAAAAAAGTTAAAAAATCCACAAAAGGCTAAAGTTCTGGCCAGATTTTTTAAGACTGGAAAAGGTGAATATGGTGAAGGAGATGTTTTCTGGGGAATTATTGTGCCAAAACAAAGAATTGTGGCACGAAGATATATAGAGAAGATCAGTTTTGCGGATTTAAGATACTTATTGAAACAAAAAGTGCATGAGCTGCGATTTTTGGCTGTTGTGATTTTGGTTTTGAAATACCAAAGAGGTGAATTGGGAGAAAAGATGAGGGTGGCTGATTTTTATTTGCAAAATTTGAATAGAATAAACAATTGGGATTTGGTTGACCTGTCTGCCCCGCAAATTTTAGGGGATTATCTTTTTGAAAAAGACAGAACTATTTTGTACAGGCTGGCAAGCTCAAGAAATCTTTGGGAAAGGCGGATTTCAATTATTAGCACTCTGGGATTCATCAGAAATAGAGATTTTTATGATACTTTGAAAATCGCGAAAATTTTACTTCTTGACAGGCATGACTTAATTCATAAAGCTGTGGGTTGGATGCTTCGAGAGATTGGCAAGCGAGAAAAGAAAGAGGAGGTTAACTTTCTGCATAAATATGCAAAAAAAATGCCTCGAACTGCTTTACGTTACGCGATTGAAAAGTTTTCTAAAGAAGAGAGAGAAATATATTTGAAAATGTGTTAAAATGCAAAGTATAAAATAATAAAAAAGTAAATTATGGAAACGCAAAATAAACCAGAAGAAGGTTCCGCTACTATTGTAGAAAAAAAGAATCGGGAGTTGAAAGTAATGTTGCCAGTTTTGGCATTTTTATTTTTAGTGTTATTCGTCGCGCAAAACTATTTTTATACGAAAGGTTCCGGTAGAACGTCAATGATGATTGATGCAGATAGACAAAACACTTCATTGATGCAAAAATTAGAAAATGAAACTAAAGTCAAGAAGTTTTCTAACTATCAAGAGTTACAGGATTTCGTGAAAGAAAATTCAACTGGCGGAGCTTACATGAATAATGGCGGGATGACTTCGATGGAAGTGGCTGCCCCGATGATGGCTAAGGATTCATCGATGGTAACAGGGTTGGGAGAAATTGATTATTCTCAGACAAATGTTCAAGTAGCCGGCGTGGATGAGGCCGATTTAGTGAAAACAGATGGGACATATATTTACTCCGTAGCGGATAAAACGCTATTTATTACGCGAGCCAATCCGATTGATAGTGCGGAGGTCGTGTCGAAAATCGAGTTCGAATCAATGCCACAAAGCATTTATCTAAAGGATAATCGGTTGGTTGTTTTTGGTGGCGATCAAAACATTATAACGGCGGACTATTATCGCAATTTTAAACGCAAATCACCTTATTCTTTCTTCAAAGTTTTCAATATCTCGGACAAAAAAAACCCGCAACAGATTCGCGATTTAGCTTTTGAAGGAAATTATCTGAATTCGCGGATGATCGGCGGATATGTCTATTTTCTCACTTCGACTTACGCCCAATATTTTGATGGAGAAATACCAGTGCCAAGAATACTAGAAGACGGCAAGGAGATTTATGACAATCAAAGTTTAGCCAAGTGTTCTGATTGTCCGGATGTTTATTATTTTGATATGCCATATGAATCAATGAATATGGTAAATGTGGCAGCGATTAATATTGACGATGAAACTGAAGGCTTGACTAATCAGATTTATTTGCTTTCCGGCCAGCAAAATTTTTATGCTTCACGAAATAATATCTTCATTGCTTATACTAAATATTTGAGTGAATATGATTTATTTATGGGCGTGGCGAAAGATTTTCTTTTCTCTCGTTTGAGTTCGAATGATCAAGCTCAAATCAAAAAAATTGAAGAGATTGACAAAGCTATTCTTACTCAGGGAGAAAAAATGAATAAAGTTAGTCTTGTTATTGAGCGCTATCTCTCAACTCTTTCTGAAGATGATGGGCAGAAAATAGAGAAAGAGTTGTCTGAAGAGATGCGGAGGAAATACGTTGATATTTCCAAGGAGCTAGAGAAGACAGTAATTCATAAAATAGCAATTAATAAAAATAAGGTTGAGTATAAAAATTTCGGGGAAGTAACAGGAGCGGTGCTTAATCAATTTTCGATGGATGAAGATGAGAGTGGTAATTTTCGTATCGCAACAACTAAAAATCAGAACTTTTCTCCAGTCTATTCCTTCAACAGCTTTGGAGCTGGCGGGCCAGAAAGATTGGCCGATATGGCAAGCCAAAAAAGAGCCGTTGAGCAAAGCCAATCTTATAGTAATCTCTATGTTTTGGACAATAATTTAAAGGTAATTGGTTCGGTGGAAAATTTGGCAAAAGGTGAACGGATTTATTCGGTTAGATTCATGCAAAATCGGGCTTACCTGGTAACTTTCAAGCAAACTGATCCGCTCTTCGTGATTGACTTAAAAGATGCTAGAAATCCCAAAGTTTTAGGCGAGCTTAAGGTGCCCGGTTTTTCCAGCTATCTCCATCCTTATGATGACACAATGCTTATTGGCTTAGGGAAGGAAACGGAAGAAAATAGTTCGGGTGGGGTTACGACGAAAGGGCTCAAGCTTGCGCTGTTTGATGTGAGTGACGTTTCTCGTCCTCGTGAAATTGATAAATATGATTTGGGATCAGCGGGCAGTGATTCGCTAGCACTCAATGACCACAAGGCTTTTCTTTTTTCGCGCGAGAAAAATTTATTAGTAATTCCAGTAAGACTAACTAACAATTTGATGAATACGCCAATGTCTTGGCAAGAAATGTTTGATGGCGCGGTGGTTTTTGGAGTGGATAAATCCGGTTTTAAGCTAAAAGGAAAGATCAGTCAAAATATCGACAACTCGACTAGAAACTATAACTACTATGAGAATAGTCTAAAAAGAGCACTCTATATAGAAAATAGTTTGTATACCGTTTCTGACCAATATTTACAAATTAACAAGTTGGATAATTTGGAATTGATCAAGCGAATTCCGCTCAAGGGCGAGGCGGATTTCCGAGTGGTGCCTAATCCAGAGCCGATAATGACGCCGATAACTTCAAATAGTGTTCCAATGTCGAGCGGCATTAGAGAATAAGCTATTTTGACTCTTCGGAGCTTAGTATAAATCGTTTATTTCACCCCCAGGCCTTTTTGTGCTACAATGGTGGTAGTTAGATTAAATAATAATTTTTCAAAAATCATGAGTGAACAAGTGTATCTTTCCGTAGTTATTCCGGCCTATAACGAGGGAGGTAGAAAGGGCGAAGAGTTAAGAAAAAATATAGAAGAAATTGGTAAGTATGCCAAAAATAAAAATTGGAGCTACGAAGTTGTCGTTGTGAGTGATGGATCAAAAGACAATACGGTCGAGTTTTCCAAAAGTTTGGCGCCACTAGTCGATAATTTAGAAATAATTGATCGCAAGGAAAATCGAGGCAAGTGGTATTCAGTAAGAGAAGGATTTTTGAAGGCAAAGGGAAAATATCGACTTTTGACTGATGCGGATGGAGCAACGGCAATTTCCAATCTGGACGGATTTATAGCGTCGATGGAAAAGGGTGAGGATATAATCATTGGTTCAAGAGATTTGAGTGATTCAAAAATAAAAAAACACCAGCCAAGGTGGAAGGAGTTGATGGGAGATGCGGGAAACTATCTAATTCAATTCATGTTGGGCTTGCGAGGAATCGAAGATACTCAATGTGGTTTCAAGGTTCTTTCTGAAAAAGCCACTCTCAATATCGTTCCGCTTTTGCAAGTTGACCGTTGGGGTGGAGATTTTGAAATGTTAATGCTGGCCAGAAAGATGAAATATGAGATTGTTCAAGTTCCTGTGGTTTGGGAGGACGCCGGGCTAAGTCTGGTGGGCGCTTCTGGCTTGGGTGGCTATTCTTCAACACTTAGAGAGCTTTTTCAGGTTAAATGGAGAATGATGACAGGAAAATATAATATCAAAAAATAAAAATAACAGGATTTGCGCATTTGCGTAAATAATGATAAAAAAGAATTTCTTGGAAACAAAGCAAAACAAAACAAAACCAACAGAGTTGCGTCAAGATTTAATCACCGGAGATTGGGTGGTGGTTTCGACTATTCGCGCAAAACGTCCAGATGAATTTGCCAAAAAGGAAACGGAAGATGAAAGTGAACGCGATGTGGCCAATTGCTTATTTTGTGATCCGGTGGCCTCTGGACAAGAAAAGGATGTCTTGCTCTATGGAACAGGAGATGACGATTGGAGTTTGCGGGTTTTTCCCAATAAATATCCGGCTTTTTCCCGACCGACTGGAGGACGAATTACGTACAAGGAAGAGGGGCCGTATTTTTTGATGGATAGTATTGGCTATCACGAAGTGATTGTAACGAGAGATCATAAGAAGCATCTTGGTAGGATGGAACCGATTTTGGTGGCGGAACTTTTGGATGCCTATCAATCGCGATACATTGATCTGATGAACAAAAAATCCGTCAACTATATTGATATCTTTCATAATCATGGAAAAAGCGCCGGAGCATCGATTCCGCATCCACATTCCCAATTGATGGCGATTCCGGTGATTTCTCCCTATGTAAAATCTGAGCTAGATGGAGCAGAACAGTATTATCAAGGAAGCAAACATTGCGTCTATTGTGCGATGCTGGAATGGGAGAAGGAGGCGCAAAAAAGACTTGTTTTTGAGAATGATGATTTTTTGGTTTTTTGTCCATTTGCTGCGCGAGCCAATTTCGAGATGTGGGTTATGCCCAAAAAGCACAAGCCATATTTCGAAAGAATGACGGAGGCGGAAAAGATATCCGGCGGAGAAGCACTGCAGAAAGTGATTGCCAAATTGGACAAAGCATTGAATAATCCAGATTTTAATTTTTATATCCACACATCTCCATGCGACGGAAAGGATTACCCGCACTATCATTGGCATATTGAAATTTTACCAAAACTAAACATTTGGGCGGGGTTTGAAGTTTCGACCGGAATTGAGATTATCACGATCAGTCCAGAAGACGCGGCAGAATATCTAAGAGGAGTATAAATTAATAATTAAAAAATTTAGCTTTATGGGTTTTATCGATTTTATTTTGAATGTGGATGTCCATTTGGGAGAAATTATCGCTGATTATGGAAGCTTGACCTATGGCATTTTATTTGCGATCATTTTTGCGGAAACAGGGTTTGTCTTTACTCCATTTTTGCCGGGAGATTCGCTTCTTTTTGCGGCAGGAATGTTTTCGGCCACCGGATCATTTAATGTTGTAATCATTGCCCCGCTTCTTTTGGCGGCGGCTTTTTTTGGGGATAATATTAATTATTGGATCGGATTTTATTTTGGGAAAAAAATTGTCAGCAATAAACATATTCCCATCAATCAAAACCATATTGATCAGACGCAAGAATTCTATCAAAAACATGGAGGAAAGACTGTTTTTTTGGCCCGCTTTATGCCCATAATTCGGACATTTGCCCCGTTTGTGGCGGGAATTGGGAAAATGCAATATCAAAAATTTATTTTTTATAGTATTTCCGGAAGTTTTGTTTGGGTTTTTGGTTTTGTTTTGGCAGGCTATTTTTTTGGCAATATTCCTATCATCAGAGATAATTTTTCTATTGTAATTATGGGAATAATTGCGGTTTCGGTTTTACCGGCTATATTTAAGATTTTAAAAGAATGGTTAAGGAAAAAATAATTAATTTTCTAAAAAATAACCTAGGCAAAATTCTAGGTGAGTTGGGTAAAAAAATGAGAAAAATAAGTAAAAATTTGGGCGTTGCGGCTTTAATCTTTTTCTTTGTAATCAGTCCCTTGCGGATTGATCTTTTAAATTTCTCTTGGAATGTGGCAATTGGAGAAGCGCAGCCACTCGAAGAGTTGTATATCACCGAGAATACGACTTGGAATAGAGAAACCGATCTGTCGCAATACGAAAGTATTTATGTTGAATGGGGCGCGACTCTGACAATTGAAAAAGGAACCCAGCTGGCGATACGTCACTTGTATATTTATGGCAATGTTATCGCTCGGGGCACGAAAGAAGAAAAAATTAAATTAACCGGAATTCAGCCGGTTCTTTCGGAAGATGGAATTTCCGATCCGCGTTGTTATTTGGGAATATCGCCCAATATTGAATTTGGGGGACCCGGTGAAACAGAAGATGATCCGGTTTCTGTTTTTGAATTTGTAGAATTTTCTCAAATGGGTGGTTATTATTCTTATGACACGGATAATTGTATTGGCGGGGTTAGTATGAAGAGTAATCTTAGGGATATATTTTTTCCAACTGCTCATGCTGCTCCGAGGGAAGTAACTTCTTCGGCCATATTGCTTAATTCGGGAAAGATTGTGATGAATAACTGTGATTTCGTAAACAATGCTTTTAAGGATGTAGAGGTTGATATGAACTATAACGAGTGGAACACGCAGAGTTATCT
This sequence comes from uncultured bacterium, assembly GCA_903842445.1. GTDB lineage: Bacteria > Patescibacteriota > Minisyncoccia > Moranbacterales > UBA2206 > UBA9630. The sequence continues at coordinate 30,014 of CAIMLT010000003.1, read as the reverse complement.
GCACATTGAAAGTTCAAATTTTTATAACAATCCTCAAGACACCGCCCTAGCGGCCGAAGTCATAAATACAGGACTGCGGGAAACATTGTTTAATGATTGTTTTAATGATTGTAAAAGTGCTTATCCGGATGATTATAGTGTTTATGGTAAAGTTTGTACCGAAAAGTGCAATATGATTCTAAAAAATGATCCAAGTTGGCGAAATAAAACCAAAGTTGTTTTAAAAAATAATTGGTACGGTCATTCCAGTGGTCCTAAAACTGAGTTAACGCCTGGTGCTGAGGGAGAAAAACTTGTTGGTGATTATACCTTATCTGGCTTTAGCACGACAAAAATTGAAAATACTGCCACGGTCGGTGGCGCATCAAATGTTCTTTTCTTGCCGGGACTTGAAGCCAGTCGGCTATATGCGGAAGATGCAGATGGAGATGAAAACCAACTTTGGGAACCTAACCGTAATGTTGATGTTGAGAAATTGTTTTTAGACAAGGATGGCAAGAGTGTGGATTCCGATATCTATACCAGAGACGTGATCGATGAAGTTAATGTGTCACCCATAGGACAAAAAAATATCTATAAATCATTTCTTTCTGATTTGAATAAATGGAAAAATGATGAAAAAATTATCAATGATTATTCGGCCATCCCATATGATTGGCGCTTAACATTGGAAGATATTTTAGAGGGAGGAATGGTTTCAGAGGGCAATCATATTTCGTATGCCGGAAAATCAATCGCGCCATATATCATAAAAGAACTGCGACGCTTGGCTGGTACCTCAAAAACTGGCAAAGTGACCATTATTGCTCATTCCAATGGCGGATTGGTTGCGAAAGCTCTAACCAACAAACTGGGAGCGGAAGCCACGGATTTGATTGATAAAATTGTGTTTGTGGCTGTGCCACAAGCGGGAACGCCACAAGCAATCGGCGGGCTTTTGCATGGTTTCGATCAAGGCTTGCCGACAGATTGGTTGACGCTTTTTCTTTCTCCAAAAAATGCGAGAATACTAGCGAATAATATGCCGAGCGCTTACCAACTTCTCCCATCAGAAGCATATTTCGGTGGTAATGGTAGTGAAACAAATACACCAGTTGTTTCATTTGAAGATGGAACACTTACTCAATCGTTTATTGGCAAATATGGCACTGAAATTAAAACTTCAGAAAAATTGCAAAGTTTTCTCTCGGATGGAGATAATAAAGTTTCGGCTGATTCGGATAATGTTTCCAGCCCAAGTAAAATCAATTCTCAGTTGCTAACATATGGAGAAAATATTCATCAATCATTGGATGACAATTGGACAGTTCCAGCCCCTATTTCAGTTTATCAAATTGCCGGATTTGGAGAGGAAACGCTGGGAGGGATAAAATACTTTACAGGCATGGAATGCGTGAAATATTTTCAAAATCAATGTTTCGAAACAAAACCAAAGTTGCAATATACGCCGGAAATGGTGATTGATGGTGACGGCACAGTCGTCGCGCCAAGCGCATTGGCGATGAGTGCGGACAGCGAAAATGTGAAGAGATTTTGGGTGGATTTGGATGATTATAATGATGTATTTACTTCAAAAAGAGAGCATGCTGATATTTTGGAGGTTTCAGAACTGCGAAATTTTATCAAAAATAATATCCTAACTAAATCAAACACAGTGCTTCCCAAGTATCTTTCAAATTCAAAACCAGCAAGTAAGTCTGAAAAACGCTTGCGCTACATTTTGCATTCACCACTTGCTCTTTCAGCTCATGATGCTTCTGGCAATGAAATTAGCGCCACAGCTTCAACTATTTCCAGCGCAAACTATAAGCGTTTTGGCGAAGTTCAATATATTTCTTTGCCAGCGGTAACAGCGCATACTTTAGTTTTAGACGGACTAGCCGAAGGTTCGTTTACTTTGGAAATGCAAGAAGTGGAAAACGAAGCTGTCATAGCAGAAACAACTTTTGCGGGCATTCCAACTTCTGACAAAACTAAAGTTACGATGGAAGTGGCTGATGGAACCATTCAAGGCGCCGCGCCATTAGTTATCGACTTTGCGGGTGACGGTACACCTGATTTTTCGCTAAAACCAAAAATTGGCGAAATAGTCACGTTGCCACCAGCCGATCAAACTCCGCCGGAAGCTCGAATATTTTTTGATACCAAAACCAATTTAATTGTCGTGGAAGGTATTGATGAAAATCCAACTACGGTAACATATACAACTTCGCAAGTAACTAAAAAAAATCAAAAACCAAAAGAGAAAATAACAACAGCTACACTGAAAGATCAAGCGGGAAACACGACTGTTCTAGTGTATGCGGAAAAACTGCAAAATCGTGAGCGGAGAATTGCTGTCGAACTCAAATCTGTGAGCTACAACGGAAGCATAGCTGAGCTTAGTGATACGGTAGCAAGGTATAACTGGAATACTGGAAAAAAGGGCGTGGCATATGCGATGTTCGCGACTCATTTGCGCACGGCGTCTATTGCCGTTGAATCTCACTATCGACCCAAAAAAAATATCACGATTATTATGACCAAGCCGCAAGAATTAGATGATAGTAATGACGACGACAACGATATAGACAATCGCCCGGTTAAACAGAAATTGTCAGGCATGGTTATCCCTGCATTAGTGACTAAGCAGGGCGCGATTGAAGTAAAATATTAATTAATTTTTTTAAAAATATGAGTAAAAAAAGTGTTTTGCTGATTTCATTGGCGTATGTTTTTTATTTTGTCGCAGCTTTTTTAATTAGTTTAGTATGTGAAGCTGATCGATGTAGAATACATGACGATAGTATTCTGGGATGGCTATTGCTTTACTTTATTTTCTTAATTCCAGTTTTTATCTTTTCTCTCATCACCTACAAAATGCGCGAAGAGGTTTTTCGGGCTTGGTGGAGATTTGCTCTCTGGTTTGTGCCGGTAATTATGCTGGTCACTTTTTTATTTAACTCTCAAAACCGAGGCGGTGGAATGGTTGCAACTATGGCTGGTGGATTTGATATCCTGATTATCGGAATATTCTATACTATTTTTGTCATAACTTCGCTAGTTAAGATTATACTGACTTATCGGCAAGTAAAGCGAGAAAATACCTAAATATTAAGTATAAGTAATATGAAAAATATCGTAGTTGCTAATTTGAAAATGAACATCTTGTCTGTTTTGGAGCGCGAAGTATATTTGAAAGGACTGGACAAGGAGCTTATTGGTAAGAAATTTTCCGACACGGAGATTGTTATCTGCCCTCCATTTATTCATCTTGAAGGCCTTGGAAAATGGAAAAATAAAAAAATTAGTAGGGGGGCGCTAGATGTTTTTTGGGAAGATAAGGGTTCATTTACTGGAGAAATTTCCCCAGTTATGCTTAAAAATTTTGGTTGTGAATATGTGGTTTTGGGACATAGCGAAAGAAGACGCTTCCTTCGAGAGAATGATCAAGATGTAAATTTGAAAATAATTGCGGCATTGCGAAATGGAATTTCTCCGGTTCTTTGTGTCGGAGAGGATGCTAATCAAAAAAATGAAGGAGCCGGTGTTATTATAAAACAACTGAAAAATTGCCTCGCTGGAATTAAAAATGGCCAGATTGAAAATGTTGTAATTTGCTATGAGCCTGTTTGGGCAATCAGTTCTAATAACCCGGATCATCTGCCAACTACTAATGATGTTATGAGTGCCAGATTGATTATAAAAAAATTCTTAGTTGGAGAATATGGACTAAGAGTTTCTGAAAAAATACGAATTATTTATGGTGGGTCAGTTGCGCCAAATAATGCCAAAGAAATTTGTGTTGATTCTGGAATGAAGGGTGCCTTGGTGGGCAAGGAAAGTCTAACGCCGCGAAGTTTTATCAAAATAGTGGAAATAATAAATGGTTAATTATAGATAATAAAAACATGATTGCTTCAGTCAAGGAAATTTTAACAAAAGCCAAGGAAGGCGGGTATGCCGTGGGTGCTTTTAATACGGTAAACTTGGAAACAACCCGAGCAATTGTGGAAGGGGCGAAAGAAATGCGCTCGCCGGTTATTATTCAGATTACGGAAAAAGTAATGGAATATTCCGGGGGCAGATTAATTTATAATCTAGTCAAAAACGACGCCGAGTTTTATGCGTCGGAAATTCCAATTGGAATTCACTTGGACCACGGGAAAAGCTTTGAAATAATTCAAAGGGCCGTGGCTATCGGTTTCACTTCTGTAATGTATGATGGATCGCGGAAAGTTTTTTCGGATAATCTGGAAATTACTAAAAAGGTAGTTGATTTTTGTCATGAAAAAGGAGTAGAAGTGCAGGGAGAACTGGGTAACGTGCCCTATTTGGGAGAAGCTCAGATGGAGGATATAGATTGGGATAAATATATGACTGATCCGGCTCAGGCCAAGAATTTTGTGGAAGAGACGGGAATTGACGCGTTGGCGGTGGCAATCGGAAATGCTCATGGATTTCTCAAGGAAAGAGCCGAGCCAGATTTTGATCGAATGGCAATGATTAATAAAAGTTGCCAACTGCCTTTTGTTTTGCACGGCGCATCAGATTGGGAAAGCGGTCGAGTGGCGGAAGCTATTAAAAATGGGGTTAGTTGTTTTAATGTTGCTACAGCGATTCAAATTGCTTTTATGAATAGCTTAATTAACTCAGTGAATAATCAGGGCGAGTTGGGTTTTGATTTACGAAAACTTCTGGGAGGCGCGCGAGACGCTGTCAAAGAAACTGTTAAATATAAAATAAAAATTTTTGGTAGTGACGGGAAGGCCTAGAACGCATAGCTAAATTGATCATATCAGGACTTACGCATTCGCCCAAAAAAAAATCCTAAAAGCGTGTTTTCCTTGCCTTGGCTTTTCTTTCTTGCTTTACCAAGAGCCTCTGTATGCTAAGAGAAACGAATGTGCGGACTTTTTCCGGACGAATGCATAAGTCTGAATATTAAAAACTGGAACAAGAGTTTCAGTTTTTATTTTTAACATGGTATAATGCAAATATGAGAAACAATATTACAGTTGAAAAAATATTGCTAGAGTTTGATCCGGTAGCGCAGAATTTGCTTTTAGCGCTAAAGAAAATCAGCAAGAATTTTGGTTATATCTGTGAAAAAGATTCCCAGAAGATTGCTGAGTATTTTGAATTTCCAATCACTAAGATTTATGAAACAGCTAGCTTTTATGATTTAGTTGAGACTAAAAAACCGGCGAATTTGGAGATTAAGGTTTGCTCAGGAGGCGATTGCAATTTAGGTCAATCAACTAATGTCATCCGGGAGATCGAAAACCATTTTCGGATTAGAGTTGGAGATAAATTTAATCCAAAAGTAAGATTGAAAAAAATCAGTTGTCTTGGGCGTTGCGGAGATGGACCAATCGTCATTGTCAATAGGAAAGTTTATGAGAGGGTCACAGCAAGCTCTATATATAAAATTTTTGCGGAGTGGATATAGAAATAATTATTAAACAATAAAAAATATGAAAAATATAAAAATATTTTTCTTTTCCGTGCTTGTGTACATTTGTCTGTTTGTTGATTTTTCTTCTGTGGTTTATCTAACAGGGCTACTTCTTGAGATAGGAGATGTGTTTGGTGGCGAGATGTCTCTTCTTGGTGCCGGAACAATTATTTATATGTTTGGCGTTGCCGGAGGTATATTTGAACCATTTTTTTTATTTTACTACTCATTTTTACTCATTGAGCTTACATTGATTTTTATAATCTTAAAATATAGAGCAGATTTTTTTTACAAATTTAAAAAAAGATTTCTGATTGGCTCTGCATCTTTGGCCATAGTTGCTCTAGGGATACAACTCTTAAGTGGATCGACAGGGTATAATCAAGAGAAGGAATATAAAATAGAATATAATCAGAAGTACGAGTTTAACGATGTTATCAAATCAGATGCTAAATTTATATACTTAGAATATTATATTGAATATGACAACGGAGTTGAGTCTAGCAATAGCAAATCTTCAATTGTGGTGAGTAAAATAGACGGTTCAGAGAGGAATGTTCTCAGGACTTTTGATAGAAATAATTCAGAATTGCATAATTTTTTAGCTTTTGAGTTTATTTCTCCCAAGGGATCGTATTTCTTAGCTGATGTTGATTTCAAGAAAACCAAGCCTAATTTCGAGAAATATATATATAAGACGAGCGATTTAACGCCAATTTTAGATGTCTGTGTGGCGAAAAAGAAGTTGCATGAGTCTAGTTCCCATATTTGTCCTGAAAAATGCGAATGGTCTGTTAGTGAAAAATATTTGACCTGTCAATATGACGATGAATCTTCGGAAGATGTGGTGCTTATTTTATTTGATGTTGAATCAAAAAAATATAGAGAGGTGTACAGAAAAGCTCCATTTAGGAAGAAGCTATTTAGCTATGGTGGTAAGGAAATTCTTCCAGAGGGATTCTCTTGGGATGATGAAAAAGACAAGCTTTATTATGATAAAAATAGAAAGATATATGTGCTTCTCAATGTGGCGGAGTTCGTATCTGATAACAGCATAGAACCTAACATAGAAAATTTCCCAAAATTAAATGATTGTAGCAATGTTACTTATTCTAATAAAAAAATATATTGTTTAGTATATGCAAATGAGGTGGGAATTGATTTGGAAAGTTTAAGAATCAAAAACCCAAATCGTGATAAATATAGCATGAATGATGTATTTATAATCTCTCAAGATCCTTACAATAAAAGTAATCCAGTATTTAGAGTGATAAATAAATATCCATTAAATAAGCAAAGCGACTTTCATCCAATTGATGAAAAGTATATTTTCTATAGCGATAAGAAAATTTTTATTGACTTAGAAAGTGGAAGATGGAGAAGCATGCTTGGGCGTGAATCTGTTGGTGATATTGTTGTAAAAGAAGATAAGGATAATATATTTTATTACTTAACGAACGAAATATCTGGTAAATATTCAATGCCCGTTAAATATAGCGGAACATAAATGATGAAAGATATAAAAATTCTGACCAATTATTGGGGTAAGATTAATCCACTTAAAATTGAGGATTATTTGGGTGTGGGTGGTTACTCCGCTCTAAAAAAATTCATTGAAAAAATGAATCAGCAAAAAGCCCTAGGGGAAATTAAATCATCAAGTCTTTGTGGTCGCGGCGGGGCTGGTTTTCCAACTGGACAGAAATGGGAGGTAGTGGCAAAAAATTCTATCAAAGAAAAATATTTTATTTGCAATTTTGATGAATCAGAACCTGGAACGTATAAAGACCGAATGATTGTGGAAAATAATCCGCACTTACTTCTCGAAGGAATAATTATAGCTGCTTTGACTATTGGAGCAAAAAAAGCCTATGTCTATATTAATGGAAATTATGAAACGCAAAAAGATATTTTGGAAAATGCAATTTTGGAAGCGCAGAAGAATAAATTTCTGGGAGAAAAAATATTAGGATCAAAATATTTCCTAGAAATCGAAATTTTTTCTGGCGCCGGTGCTTATATTTGCGGAGAAGAAACGGCACTCATAAATTCTATTGAGGGTAATCGTGGCGAGCCGAAAATTCGTCCACCCTATCCAACTGAAAAGGGACTTTTTGGAAAGCCAACAGTGATAAATAATGCAGAAACGGTGGCCAATATTCCTTTCATAATTCAAAATGGGGGAAAAAAATATGCGGCGATCGGATCAAAAAATAGTCCGGGCACAAAAATTTTTATTCTTGGTGGTGCGGTTAAAAATAAAGGCGTTATTGAAGCGCCAACTGGAATTACAATTCGTGAAGCGATAGAAACTTTAGGCAGAGGACTTCCGAGAGGGAAGGATTTTTGGTTTGCGCAAGTCGGTGGAGCAAGTGGAAGATTGGCAACTGAAAAAGAATTAGATGAAAAACTAGACTATGGAAAAAATAATAATATTCCCCTTGGGTCAGGGACAATTTTAGTTGTAGATAAATCAATAAATATCTATGATTTGCTATTATCCTGGACTGGATTTTTTCGGCGCGAATCTTGTGGAAAATGTATTCCTTGTCGCGAAGGAACTTTTCGACTCAATGAGATTATCGAACGTTTAGCAGATGGCGAAATTTCGCAAAGAGATAAGGAAGCAATGCAAGATATTTTGTGGACACTAGAAAGCACAACTTTTTGCCCCTTGGGAAAATTTGCGGCGGTGGCAACGCGCGACGCAGTGGATAAATTGGAAATATTAAAAGACTGATCAACTTATGAGTAAACTTATTATAATTTGCGGAGTTCCTGGGGTTGGAAAAACTACTTTGGCCGATAAGTTATCTGAGAAGATTGGCATTTTTTGTTTACATAAGGATTCAGTCAAGGAATCAATGTATAATTCGATGAGGATGTCGACACTAGAGGATAGTATAAAATTAGGGTATCCTTCAGTTAAGGCAATCATGGATCTTGCTGAAGAAAATATTAATCGCGGAATTGATGTAATTATAGAATCTACTTTCAACTTTGAACCAGAGGGAAGGATTTTTGAGACATGGAAAGTGAAGTATGGGGTTAGTATTTATACGATAGTTCTTGAAATTGATGAGAAAGAAAGGCGGATTCGATTTGAAAACAGAGAAAGAAATAGATGTCATCATGATAGACAGAGAAAGTATGAAAAGATGAGATGTGATTATGCACATATGCCGGAAAGTAAAATATTTCTTAAATCTGACGAGCCAGTAAGTGGTTTATTAAATAAGGTTATAAAATTTATAGAACATGCAAATTAAAATCAATAATAAAAAATATACAGTAAAAAACGGAGAAACTATTCTGGATGTTTGTCGGCGGAAAAATATTCCGGTTGCGACGCTGTGTTCATTTGAGGGACTTTCACGTGGAGGAGCATGTCGGCTCTGCTTGGTGGAAACAAATAAGACGGAAAAGTTAGTGACTTCTTGCACGACAAAAGTTTGCGAAGGTTTGGAAGTGTTCATCGAAAGCGAAAAAGTCCAAAAGGCTCGGCGGATTAATCTGGAGCTTCTTTGGGCGGATCACGCGGGGAAATGCGTGACTTGCAAGAAAAATCGGATGTGTGAACTCCAGAAATTGGCGGAAGAATATAGGATTGAAAACTTTCATTTTGTGCCGAGACGTGGCGAGATGACGAGCAAAGAAGAATTGAATTTAGTGCATGACAATTGGTCGCGCGTTGTAGTGGAAAATGATAATCCGTGTGTTTCTCGAAATTCGGAATTTTGCGTGGAATGTCGAAGGTGTATAAGCATTTGTCCAGAGAAGAAGTTTGGCTTTAATAATCGCGCGGGAGATGTGATTGTGGGGACGCCATATGAAAAAGTTTTAGATTGCAGTTTTTGCGGTGAGTGTGTCAGAGCGTGTCCTACGGCGGCGCTCACAGATCAAAATAATCTTGAGAAAATCGCGAGCGATCTATCTGATCTGAAAAAGCTTTCTGTCGCAGTTTTTGACTTTGGAATTTTAGATAAAATAAAAGAACAAATAAAAAACATAACCCCAGAGCAAAATCTAGAAAAATTATTTTTTGCTTTAGGTTTTGAAAGAATTATAAACTTAAAAGACGAAGATAAAAACAGAGAAGATGAGATAATAAAAAATGTTAAAACTACGGATGCCAAGCGGGAAAAAATTGATCCAAGAAATATCCGAACTTTTTTTATTTCTTCAAAAATTAGTAAAAAAGCCCAAAAAAGCGAGTTTTTAGATTATGTGTTAACTGATCGAGAGGTAGCAAGACTAGTGAGAGACGCGGGGAAAATAGTTACGGGGAAAATAAAAAATAATACAAGATTATAATAATATGTGCCTTGCTATTCCTGGAAAAATTATTTCTATCAAAAATCAACTGGCAACAGTTGATTTTGATGGGATCCAGAAAGAAATCAATATTTCTTTAGTTTCAGTGAGAGCTGGTGAGTATGTGATGGTGCACGCGGGTTTTGCGATTGAGAAGATGGATGCGGATTATGCTAGTGAAATGAAAGGGTATTTGAAAACAGAGCTTAAGGCTGGCGTGTGATTTTTGAAATTACTAAAGCGTAATTTTATTACTTTGACTTTTCTTCTCTTGCTTTATCAAAAGCCTTAAGGTGCCAAAAAAAACGAACGTGCGGACTTTTTCCGGACGAACGCTTAAGTCGTGATGATAAAAAATAATAATGAACAGTGAGTTAAAAAATTTTTTAAAAAGTATTCACGAAAAAGCTGAAAAAATTGGGCGACCTTTGTGGTTTATGGAGCTTTGCGGAACGCATGCTGAGGCGATTGCGGAAAATGGCATAAAAAATATTTTGCCAAAAAATATAACTTTAGTTTCTGGGCCGGGTTGTCCGGTTTGTGTGACTGATCAATCTGATATTGATGTTATGGTTGGTCTCGCGCTTCATGGAATTCCGGTGGCGGTTTATGGCGACGCAATCCAAGTTCCGGGAAATTTAATGAGCTTGGAAGAAGCCAGAAGAAATGGCGCGGATGTGAATATTGTTTATGATATAACTGAAGGGGTCGAAATGAAAAAAGAAAAACCGAATTTGGTTTTTTTTGGTCTGGGATTTGAAACAACGACCGGGATGACAGCTTGGGCGATTAGAAATGGGCTGATCGTTTATTCTGCGCATAAACTTTTTCCGCCGGCAATGGAAGCGCTGCTTCAAAATAAAAAAATCAGAGTTGATGGGTTTATTAACCCAGGGCATGTTAGCGCGATTATCGGAACAGAAATTTACGCGCAATTTAAAATTCCGCAAGTGATTGCCGGATTTACCGGCGAAGATGTGCTCATCGCGATTGATAAATTGCTTACACAAATTATTTCCGGCGAAAAAAAAGTTGAAAATGCTTATTCGCGATTGGTCAAGAAAGATGGCAATCCAAAAGCCAGAAAAATGATTGCGGAAGTTTTTGAAATTAGTGATGCCACATGGCGCGGATTTGGAAAAATAAAAAATTCAGGACTCAAAATTAGAAAAAAATATCGTGAGTATGATGCGGAATTTGTTTATCGGGATTTGATTTCAAAAATTAAAAAAGAAACAAAAACCAAGCCGAGCGCGTGTCGATGTGGCGAAGTTTTGCAAGGGATTATTTCGTCAAAAGATTGTCCGCTTTTTGGGAAAGCGTGTAATCCGGATAATCCACAAGGTGCGTGCATGGTTTCACGGGAGGGGAGTTGTAGTGTGGAGTATAGATATGATAATTGAGGACAAAAATTGTAATTTTTCTTGGTAAATTTCGATAAAAACCTTTGCATAAGCCAAAAAAAGGCAATTTAGTTTGACATATAACTGAAAATATGCGAAGCTTTTTTATTAAGTGATAGTTCTTTAATATTTGTGATTTGCCACAGCAGAAAGGGTTTTTATAAATTGTCATCCCTGCCTACCGGCAGGCAGGCTCGTGAATACGGGGATCTAGTTTCAAAATGAATCTTTTCTGCTGTGGCAAAACCATGTCGGTTAGCTGGAAGCAAATATTTTTTAAGAAAAAAGGAGACTGACCATGAAAAAAGACATGCTCGGTGAAGTAGTTCGTAAGATTGTGGATCTTCCAAGAGAAATGTTGGGAGCAATCTGCGATTTGGCGGAAAAACTATCTGGTGAGGCATGCCAAGTGTGGTTTGCGGAATTCAAAAAATTTCTCCGAAAGGAGAAATGTTGGTCAGAGGGCATAATCAATATTCTGCTCGAAATGATCAACACCGTCACTATTCCAGCAAGAATTGTGAATTTTATCGCTCGTGATAAGTTTATTGTTGATACGAGCAAAGAGGCTAATGTCAAAATCAGTTACCTTGGCGATAATTTCACGAAGTGGTTTCTTGGCGAAGATGGCAAAATTGAGACTCCTATCGGTGAGCAGGAACTTCGCTGTGCCAGACTGAAAAAAGCCTCGGTTGACGATCTGATCATCGCCGAGATAGGTGGTGAAGCAAAAGCCGAAACTACCTTATCGGAAATGTTCTCTCAGATGGAGAAGCAGCGGAATGGTGAAGCCGGCGTTCTTTTGAACAACGGTTATGCCAACATCTTCTACATCAGGGACAAAAACGGTGTGCTTCGTGCGGTGCCTTGTGGCTGGTGCGGCGATGGTTGGGACGTCCGTGCCCGCTCTGTCGATGATACGGATGGGTGGCGTGCTGTCCGCCAGGTGTTCTTCCGAGTTCCTGTTGCCGCTTAAGCTCTGGGACACTTGTCCCTTTGATTCTTTGTCACTTTGACCCTTTGAATTTTCTCGAAAATCGAAAAAAATTCAAAGGGTCATTTTTTATTTCAAATTTTTTTGCTATACTTTTTATGAACTCATGTGATACGCAACGGTTACGGCTTTTGTGTCATGGCTTTAAGATATTTTTCGCGAGAGTTGTGCCGGGCAAGCCTTGCATAATAGTATGGAAAATAATCTTTTCAAAAAAATACAGGAATTGGTGCAAAAAGCTGGCGGACTTTTAATGTCCCAAATGCGATACAATCCGGAGAGCATTCGAAGGATAGTGGAATGGATGGCTCTTTGCTCGAGAATGCCGGTGTGCTTCGTGCGGTGAATTGTAACTGGAACGACGATGGTTGGAACGTCAATGCCAACTCTGTCGATGATACGAATAGGTGGAATGATGACAACCAGGTGTTCTTCTGAAACTACTGTTTTTCTCCTGCTTATTTGGCAGGAGTTTTCTTTTCCAAAAGTCCTTTTCTCCAGCCGCCAAACATTCGACCGATTTCTTCCAGTTTTTGGGAAAGTTCCAGATATTTTTCAGAAGGAATTAATTTATTTTCCCAAGCGAGTTGTGAGAAAAATTTAAGCACATCAAGACGAGAAATTATTTTTCCCAATAGGATTATTTTTGGATCAGCCGGTAAATATGCAGCAGTAAAACTGAGTTCAAGAATTTCCAGGAATAGCTGGTCGATTCTTCTTCCAAGTCCATAGCGTTCAGTTTTCGGGAAATTGCGATGCAAAGCTAGCCAATAGGTATAAGTTTCTTTTTCTTTTATAATTACAGCAGGCACTCCTCTGGGGGGGGGCTTTAAGAGTAGAAGTATCATTATGAAAATTCAATTGAGTCATAATTTTGAGAATATTATTTGTTTAGAAAACTTACTTCTGGCTTGGCAAGAATTCGAAAAAGGCAAGAAAAACAGAAAAGATGTGCAAGAATTTTCAATGAAACTGATGGATAATATTTTTTCACTGCACTGCGATCTTTTCAATCATACCTATGAACACGGCGGTTATCAAGCTTTCAAAATCAATGATCCAAAACCCAGGGACATTCACAAGGCCAGCGTGCGCGATCGACTTTTGCACCATGCCATATATAGAATTCTCTATCCTTTTTTTGACAAAACTTTCATTGCCGATTCCTATTCTTGCAGAAACAAAAAAGGCACACATAAAGCCATTGATAAATTCCGCGAATATGCCCATATTGTCAGTAAAAATAATATCAAAACTTGCTGGATTTTGAAATGCGACATTAAAAAGTTTTTTGCTAATATGGATCATCAGATTTTGTTGGAAATTCTAGCTGAATATATTCCAGATGAAAATATTATTAATCTTTTGGAAAATATTATAAAAAGTTTTACCACCAAAAATAAAATTTATACAGGTTTGCCACTTGGAAACCTAACTTCACAATTATTCGTCAACATTTATATGAATAAATTTGATCAATTTGCAAAACATAAACTGAAAGCCAAATATTATCTCCGCTACGCCGATGATTTTGTGTTTTTGTCGGAAGATAAAAGCTTACTTGAAAATCAGATTCCAAAAATTGAAAAGTTTTTATCCAATGAACTGAAGCTGGAATTGCATCCAAATAAGGTTTTTTTGAAAACTCTGGCAAGTGGCATTGATTTTCTAGGAATGGTCAACTTTTCTGATTACCGGATTTTGCGAACGAAAACGAAAAGAAGAATATTCAAAAAAAATTCTCAGAAACACAAATTATTACGGGAAGATTTGATTTTTGTAGAATCTTTCAGTAAGAGTTTGCAATCGTATCTTGGAGTTTTGCGGCATTGCGAGGGATTTGAGATTGAAAAACAACTCAAAAAAATATTTCCTACATTTTTCATTAAGGTGTAAAATACAGGAAGTATAAAAATACAAATTATGAATAATAAAAAAGAATTTGTGGAGCTAGAAGATGGCGGTGGTGGCGGGAAATCCGAAGAGTTGATTGCGGAAATTAGAAAAAGTTTTCCGAGGTCTAAAAAATGGAAAAATACCAATGATGATGGGGCGGTTTTTGACCTCACCCCAGCCCTCTCCCTGCCTACCGGACAGGCAGGCTTATTAAGGAGAGGGGGAAAATCGAAATTGGTTTTTACGACAGATGCTTTTATTGTTGATCCGATTTTTTTTCCGGGTGGGGACATCGGGAAAATCGCGATTTGTGGGACGATAAATGATCTTTCGGTGATGGGCGCTGTGCCAATCGGGATTTCTTTGAGCGTGGTGATGGAAGAAGGTTTTCCAATCGCGGATCTCAAAAAAATTATGCAATCGATTGGGCAGATTTCTAAAATTACTGGCGTGCCGATTGTTACCGGGGACACGAAAGTTACGGAAAAAGGCAAACTCGACAAAATTGAAATTACGACTTCTGGCGTGGGAATTGCGGAAAATATTATTTCAAACAATGGTGCAAAACCGGGTGATGTTGTCATTACTTCCGGAAATCTTGGCGAGCACGCCGTCGCACTTCTTTCCAAAAGATTTAATTATAAAACCAAAATCAAAAGTGATTGCCAGCCGCTCACCAAAGAAATTCAAAGCGTTGCGAAATATCTAACAGCTTGCAAGGATCCGACGCGCGGCGGAGTAGCTGCGGTGCTCAATGAAATTTCCGAAAAATCCAAAGTCCGCATTATTCTTGAAGAAAGCAAATTACCGTTTGCCAAAGAAACAGTTGCGCTTTCAAATCTTTTGGGAATCGATAAGTTCTCTTTTCCGTCCGAAGGTCGGTTTGTGGCGACGGTTGCCAAAGAAAATGCCGATAAAGTTATTAAAATTTTGCAAAAATTCAACCCAGAAGCTAAGGTTATTGGGTTTGTGAAAAAGTTTTCCAATCGAGAAAATGAGAAAAAAGGCTTATATTTAGCTACAAATATTGGGAGTCTTAAGAAAATTGAGGTGCCGAGAGGGAAGTTGATTCCGAGGATTTGTTAATAATTCAATAAATAATAAACCAATTGTCCGAAAGAAAGTCCGGCGTCGCCGCGAGGGATGATTTTACTGGCGTAGGCGCCTTTGGATTCTAAGCATTTAGAAATAATTTTATTTTTGGCAATTCCGCCGGAAATAAAAATGTCAAAATTACCAGCTAATTTAATTATCTTAAGTAGTCCCTGCGCAAGATAAAGCTGTGCCATGGCGGCGAGTCTTTTTTTATCTTTATGCAGATTTTTAATCAAATATTTAAACAGCGGCGTAGTTAATAAAACATTATTTTCTATAATTGGCTTAAGTTCATAGGGTTTAGTGGAATTTTTTTCCAGTAGATCAATCGGTTCATGTTTATATTTTCTCTCGTTTCCGCAAAAGCCTAGGAGCAGCGATACGGCATCTAAAATTCTTCCGGTGCTGGAAGTTTCGAGGCAATTGAAATTTTGTCTAAGTTGGCTATAAATTACCTCAAATTCGTTTTTGGAATAATATTTTTTAGTTAGATTATAAATTTCAGATTTGTTCAGGAATTTACTTAGAATTCCAATTAACATTCTCGCTGGTTCTTGAATTGCTAAATCTCCACCAACCAAAATTTGATTTTCCAAATGCCCAATTCTTTCGACAGTATAGTTTATTGTATTCTCGTGTAAGGGTAAATTTAGTTTATAAACTGAATTATATGAGACTGGATTCCCGCCTGCGCGGGAATGACAACTAATTTTAAAAACCTCTCCTCCCCAAATCTTCCCGTCTGTTCCAAGTCCCGTTCCGTCCATGGCTAGAGCGTAGAATTTATCAGGTAGTTGGTAGATTGCAGATTGCAATATTCTGTCGCCGATAGAGGAAAAAATATGGGCGTGGTGATGTTGGACTTGGATGCATTCGGCTTTATATTGTTTAGTGAGCATTTTGCCCCAAAGGGTTGTGTGAAAAAGCGGATGGAGATCAATTAGGATTATTTCAGGCTTAAACTTATGTTTTTTCAGATAATTCAAGACCGCCTTTTTATAATTTGCTAAGTTACTTTCAACCAGTAAATCGCCAAAATCTTTGGAAAAATAAACTTTACCCTTATTGCAAACCGAAAAATTGCCAGCGGATTCTCCACCAAGCGCTAAAATAACTTTATTTTGTTTTAGGGGAAATTCAAACTCCATAAGCTAAGTATAGAGTAATTTGCCGGATTTTTAAAATCAGGTTAAATCTGTTAGAATACAAAGAGAAATAAAACAAATAAAACTATTCTTATGAAAATAAAAGTAATCGAAGAAAAAAATAAAATACCTACGAGAGCTAAAGCAGTTAAAGCTAAAAAAATAGTTAAGACAAAAAAAGTCGTAGTGGCAAAAATAGCCAATAAGAAAGTCGAGGCTGGAAAACCGCGTGTGGCGATTGTGAGCCTCACTTCTTGCGAGGGTTGCCAATTTGTACTTCTCGATCTTGGCGTGCGCTTTTTGGAATTTACAGAGCAAGTTGAATTGGTGGATTTTCGCTTGATTGAAGATGAGGAGGATGATGGCGGAATGTTGGATTTAGTTTTGGTTGAGGGAAATCCGGTAACCAAGGAAAATGAAAAAACACTCCTTTCTGCCAGAAAAAGGGCGAAACTGCTTGTGGCGCTTGGAAATTGCGCAGCGATGGGTGGAATCCCCGAGATGAAAAATTATCACGAAGGAGTGAGCACGATAAAACATGTCTATAAATATTTACAAGGGATTACTAACCCGGAAATTCGTGAGATTAATAATTTTGTAAAAGTTGATTTTGTTTTTCCGGGTTGTCCGATCAATGGTGAAGAGTTTTTGAAGTGTATCCCGAAATTACTCAAAGGTGAAATTCCCACCTTGCCCGATCAGCCGGTTTGTGTGGAATGCAAAAAAGCAGGTAATCGATGTCTTTTGTTAGACAAGAAACCTTGTTTTGGTCCGATGATTCTGGGTGGGTGCAATGCAGTTTGCCCAAGTTCTAGGGCGCAGTGCCAAGGTTGTCGCGGACTTCGGGAAACTGGAAATGTAACCGCTATGCGTGCGATGCTAAAAAATATGATGAGTGATGAACAGTTTCAAAATATGACGGAGATTTTTGGCCTCAGAGATGATTTGGAAGAAAGAGAAAAAAAAGACAAAAGAAAAAAAAGATGAAAAAATTTTTTCAATATTTCATTATTATAATTCTCTTTTCTGCTTGGGGGATAATTTTGCAAAACAAAACTTCCGTGCGAGAAACCGTTTCGGAATTTACCGGGATTGGTTTGCCGTGTGCCAAGCCGTTTCAATATGCTGTTGGAATAGTTGATCCAAGGTTTGATTTGAGTGCGAATAATTTTTTGGCAGAGATTCGAGAGGCGGAAAAAATTTGGGAAACGCAGTCGGGGAAGAATTTATTTGAATATAAGCCAGATGCTCAGTTTAAGCTGAATTTGATTTTTGATGAGAGGCAGGTTGCCTCGAACGCGGCGGATAAATTGGCGAGTAATTTAGACCAGTTGGAAATATCACACCAAAAAATTGCTAATCAATATGAGGACTTAGCCGGAATCTATGAAAAGAAGATGGCAAAATATGACGCCAACGTGGTAGCTTATGAAAAAAAATTGAGGGACTATAATAAAGCTGTCGCGGATTGGAATAAAAATAGCGGATCGCAGGATGAGTATAATGATCTAGCGAAAGAGAAGAAGACAATTAATGAATTATACGATAAACTCGAAAAAGAGCGGACAGAAGTGAATGGTCTGGCTGGAAAAACCAATGCTTTAGTTTCAAAAGAGCAAAAAGTTGTGAATGAATATAACGCTAATGTTTCGACATACAAAAATAAATATGGCGGCTCACGGGAATTTGAAAAAGGGCTCTATGACGGCAAGGGGATCAGCTTGTATCAGTTTAAGCAACTTGCCGATTTGCGCCTGACGATTGTGCATGAGTTGGGACATGCTTTAGGCGTTGGACATGTCGAGGATCCGCAATCGATTATGTATTATCTACTCTCTGATCAAAACATGGAAAATCCTCAGCTTTCTCCGGATGATTTAAGCGCGTTGAAAGCTGTTTGCAAGTTTGAGTAGGCTTATTGTAAAAAATAAAGTATAATTAAATTATGAAGATAAAAATAAACCACATTGCAAAAATAGAGGGTCATACTGGCTTTATGGCGAGCGTGCTCAACGGTGACGTTAAGTCGGCTAAATTTCAAGTGCAGGAAGGAGTTCGTTTAATTGAAGGCGTGCTTATTGGGCGAGAATATCAAGATATGCCACTTATTGCTCAGCGGATTTGTGGGATTTGTCCGGTAGTTCACAACCTGACTTCAATAAAAGCTCTCGAAAACGCTATGGGGGTTTCTGTGACATACGAAACTAAAAAATTGCGAACGCTTTTGGAATACGCTCAATTTATTCATTCGCATGCTCTGCATCTTTTCTTTTTGTCGCTGGCTGATTTCTTAGATATGAATAATGACATTGAGCTAATAAGCAAGTATTCCGCAGAGGCAAAAATGGCGATTAAAATCCGCGAATATGGAATGGAAATTGTGAAAATAGTTGGCGGTAGAGTCGTGCATCCGCTAACCAATGAAGTGGGTGGATTCAAAAAAGCGCCAGATAGAGAGGCTTTAAAAAAGCTGGTTGGGGATTCTGAAGATATTCTGCAAATAGCACTTAGTTTGGGAGAGTTTTTTAGAGGAATAAAAATCCCGGAATTTTCTCGCGTAACCGAATATATTTCCTTGGGTAAGAATGGTGAATATGCGATTTATGACGGTGATGTTATTTCTAACTTGGGATTGCATATTTCAGTTAAAAAATTTGAAAATAACTTTTTAGAATTACAAAAACAGAAGGAAGTGATTAAGCGCGTCAAACATAATGGTCAGAGCTATATGGTTGGAGCAATCGCCAGGATAAACAATAATAGGGCGAAGTTAAGAGATAATGCATCAAACTATCTGAGAAGTTTGGGTTGGACATTTCCAGATTACAATCCTTTTCATAATATTTTGGCGCAGATGGTGGAAGTTATCCAATCAATTGAAGAATCAAAGCGGATTATGCTGGAGCTTTTGAACAGCGATTTGAATGAGGTTATAACTAAAGAATATAAAGTTTGCGAAGGAGTAGGTGTTGCGGCCATTGAAGCGCCGCGCGGAACACTTTATTATCATGTTGATGTTGATGCCAAAGGTTATGTGAAGAATGTGAATATCATTACTCCAACTGCCCAATTTCTCTCGAACCTCGAAGATGACATTGCTGAATACATCCCACAAATTTTAAAATTAAAAGATAAAGAAAAAGAAAAAAAGTTGCGTGCTTTTATTCGAGCTTACGATCCTTGTATTAGTTGCGCAGTTCACTGAATAAGCTAATTTTTAACTAATTTTAAAAAACATATGACGGAGCTTAATCAAATCTATGAATGTAATATTTGTGGAAATATGGTTGAAGTTGTTCGCTTCGGTGGAGGAGAGCTAGTTTGTTGTGGACAACTGATGAAGTTGGAAGTCGAAAAAACAGAAATTGAAGAAGGTCAAGAAAAGCACTTGCCGATCGTGGAAAAGACCGATTTGGGATTGATTGTTCAAGTTGGGAGTGTTCTTCATCCAATGGAATCCGAACATTATATTGAATGGATTGAGGTTGTTACTGAGCATAGAGCATACAGAAAATTTCTAGAGCCAGGAACAGATCCTGTGGCTGAATTTTTTCTGGAAGCTGAACATTTCACGATAAGAGCCTGTTGCAATATGCATGGGTTATGGAAAAAATAATATGCATGATTTCATTTTGGCCAAAGAAATAGTTGATGAAGTTTTGGCAATTGCTCTAGCGCAAAAATTGGGGAAAATAAAATCAGTTTCCTTAGAAATTGGCAGCAAAAGTGTTCCGCATAATCACAAACATGCGCATGAGCATGATAATCATTTTGATGAGCTTAACATTGAAAATATTAAGTTTGGTTTAGAAAATATTGCAAAAAACACAATCCTGGAAAAAACAAAGTTTAAAATTATCAAAACCAGCGGAGTTAATTGGAAGATAACTGATGTTGATGTATAATTTAATAAGCTTATAATAAGTTAATATTTGATTTTATGACAAAAATCGCCATTAATGGTTTTGGCCGTATTGGTCGGCTGAGTTTAAAAATCGCCTTTGAAAAAGAAGATTTGGAAGTCGTAGCAATTAATGATCTTATGGATCTCAAAACCGCCGCCCATCTCTTTAAGTATGATTCCAGTTATGGTCGCTATCAACACGAAATGAATATAGATGAAGAAAATTCGGAAATTATTATTGATGGAACAAGAATTAAATATATTTGTGAACTGAATCCGGAAAAATTGCCCTGGAAGGAGCTGGAGATTGATATAGTTCTTGAGTGTACTGGCGTTTTTGAAGATCGGGAAAAGGCGGGGAAACACCTCACAGCTGGAGCAAAAAAAGTTATTCTTAGCGCGCCACCAAAAGATGATATTCCAATTTATCTTTTGGGTGTCAACGAAAATGAATATGATGAGACTGAAACAATTATTTCCAATGGTTCTTGCACGACTAATTGTTTGGCGCCGATGATAAAAATATTGGATGATAAATTTGGAGTAGAAAAAGGCTTCATGACGACAACTCATTCCTATACCAATGATCAGCGCATTTTAGATTTACCACATAGAGATTTGCGTCGAGCGCGAGCAGCCGCACTAAGTATTATTCCAACCACTACCGGAGCGGCGAAAACTGTTGGAAAAGTAATGAAACACCTAGAGGGAAAACTAGATGGCATTTCTCTTCGCGTGCCAACTCCGGTTGTTTCAATCGTGGATTTTATTTGTAATTTAAAAAAAGAAGCTACTGTTTCTGAAATAAACGAAGCTTTTGTCGAGGCAACTGAAAACGGGATGAATGGAATTTTGGCAGTGAGCGATGAGGGTCTGGTTTCAATGGATTTTAGGGGAGATTCACATAGTGCAATTGTTGATTTGCCGCTTACGATGGTAAGCGGTAATCTGGTGAAAGTGGTTGGTTGGTATGACAATGAATGGGGCTATTCTAACCGGTTAGTGGAAATGGCTGAGTATATTAGTAATAAATAAAAAAATGTACGATATCATTATTAGGAATGCCAATATTATTGATGGAACGGGAGCGCCGGCATATCGCGCCGATATTGGTGTTAATGAGGATGAAATAAAAAAAATTGGAGATTTGCAAGACGAAATGGCTAGTGTTGAAATTGATGCAATGGGAAAAACGGTTTGTCCTGGATTTATTGACGTGAATAATCATAGTGATACATATTGGAGAATATTTTTAAATCCACATCTGGAAAGCTTAATCTATCAAGGGATAACAACAATTGTTGGAGGAAATTGTGGAACATCTCTGGCACCTCTTTCCACTCCAGCAACGATTGATGCAATTCAGAAGTGGGTTGATGTTAAGAAAATAAATGTTAGTTGGCTCAAAGTTAGAGAGTTATTGGCATTTTTGGGTGAAAAGAAAATTTCTCCAAACTTTGCTACGCTAGTCGGTCATGCGACACTTCGGCGAGGAATTATCGGAGATGAGGTGCGCAGTATGCGACCTAAGGAAATCGAAATTCTAAACAAAACATTGAGTTCTGCGATGAAAGAAGGAGCGCTTGGTATGTCAACTGGATTGATTTATTCCCACGCAAGGCTAGCTCCTTATGACGAACTTTTAGCTTTAGCCAAAATTGTAAAAAAATATAACGGTATCTATGCTACGCATATTCGCTCGGAACAAAAAGAAATTTTGGAAGCAATCGAAGAAGCCATTCGAATTGCCAGGGAGTCTGGAGTTAAACTGCAAATTTCTCACTTAAAAGTAATTGGAGAAAAAAATTGGTCGAAGATGACAGAAGTTTTTGGTTTAATTGAAAAAGCCAAAGAGGATGGTATCGATATAACATTCGATGTTTACCCATACACCGCAACTGGCTCGGTTCTTTATTCTTTTTTACCGGCATGGATTTGTGAGGGTGGTAAAAAAATAATGCTACACAGACTTAAGGATCCAGTTATTCGAGCAAAAATAATTGCAGAGATGCGCGAATCTGAATTTGATTATTCTAAGATTGAAATTGCTATTTCACCATTGAACAAAACCTTGGCGCGACATAATATTTCTGAGATTGCGCAGAATCAAGAAAAATCAGTCGAAGAAGCTATTATAGATATTTTAGTTGCTTCAGAAGGGATGGTGGTTACTTCCATGGAAGTCTTGAGTGAGGAAAATGTCAAACAAGCTATCGCTCATCCGTTATCCTTTATTGCGACCAATGGGTCAGGCTATGATATTTTTCATGCTAAAACCGGAGAAAGAGTGCATCCACGAAATTTTGGAGCATTTATGCGAGTGTTGGAAAAGTATGTTATTAAAGATAAGATATTGACGCTAGAAGGTGCTATTTATAAAATGACATCCGCGCCGGCGGAAAAATTTGGTCTTAAAAAGCGAGGATCCTTGAAAAAAGGATATTTTGCTGATATAATTATTCTTGATCAAGATAAAATAAAAAGTCCAGCTACAG
This sequence comes from uncultured bacterium, assembly GCA_903842445.1. GTDB lineage: Bacteria > Patescibacteriota > Minisyncoccia > Moranbacterales > UBA2206 > UBA9630. The sequence goes on along the minus strand of CAIMLT010000003.1, from coordinate 7,331 downwards.
TGAAAAACCCCTATCAATATTCCAAAGGGGTGGACACGGTCATTATTAATGGAGAACTTGTTTTGGCAGGCGGGGTTTACAATGGAAATAGAAATGGGCAAGTGATTAAGCGCTCTTAAGATGAAGCTAATTCCAAAAACTTTTGAATTTACGACTCACACTCTGGAGCCAAAAAAGGCCAGGGTGGTTTTTGAATATGAGGTAAAGTTTGCCAATCACGAGGTGATTAAGTATTCAGAAGCTATTATTTTTCCAAAATCTTTTTCAATTACTAAAATTCCACCAGAACTTTTGGAAAATTTATTGATTGGCGTGCAACTTATTTTGGGTATAAGTTATTACAAACTTTATTTGCCAACTGAAATAAAAACCTCCTTTGCTCTTTCGAAAGAACAGGCAGAGTTTTGGGATACAGTCTATAGAAAAGGCTTAGGAGAATTTTTCTATACCAATAAAATAAGCTCGAGGAGACTTATTAACTTTCCATATGATAAAAAAATTAAGCCTGGAGCGCAAAGGCTAGAAAGAAAAAACAGGGCACTCGTTGGAATTGGTGGAGGGAAGGACTCAATTGTTGTTTTTGAACTTTTGAAAAAACAAAAAGAAGATGTTGCGGCTTTACTCGTCGAAACACAAAAAAAAGATCCAATTTCCGAAAAAGTGATTGATGAGATGAATATCGATAAAGTGTTCCTTAATCGACAGATGGATGAAAAAATTATGAGACCAATTGAGGGAGCGCATAATGGACACATTCCAATTTCCGCTATCTTTGCTTTTTTGGGTTATTTTTCCGCAGTTATCTATGACTATTCTTATGTTATCGTGGGTAATGAGTATAGCAGTAATTTTGGCAATATAGAATATCTTGGTGAGGAGGTTAACCATCAGTGGAGTAAATCGTCCGAATTTGAAAAGCTTTTCCAAGATTATACTAGGAAATTTATTTGTCCCGACATTCTATATTTTTCTCTTTTGCGACCCTATTATGAAATCAGAATCGTGGAAATGTTTGCTAAATATAAAAAATATTTTTTCATCTTCTCAAGTTGCAATCGAAATTTTCGCATCTGCAAAGAACGGCCAAATACGCTTTGGTGTGGAGAATGCCCCAAGTGTGTTTTTGTGTGGACATTGCTTTCGGCTTTTCTTTCCAGGAAAGATTTGGTAGGAATTTTTGGCAAGAATTTATATAAGGATGAAAAATTAGTGGATACATTCTCGGATATTTTAGGTTATGGAAAAATGAAGCCATTTGATTGTGTCGGCACATTTGATGAAGCGCGCGCTGCTATATTTTTAGCCAAGGATAACTTTGCGGATAGTTTTATCATAAATAAGTTTAGTGGTAAAATAAAAAATCCAGCCACGCTTTTAAAAAGAGTTTTTGCTTCAAATAATGCATTAACTCTACCAGCCAAATTTAAGCTAACTGGCGCAAAAAAAGTTTTGATTTTGGGCTATGGCAAAGAGGGGATGATGACGAAAAAATATCTTGAGAAATATTTTCCTGAAATTGAAATTAATATTGCAGATGAAAAAACTGACAAAAAATATTTGGAAAAACAAGTCGGATATGATTTAGCTATAAAGACCCCAGGGATTAAAAAAAAATTAATGGCAGTGGCTTATACGACAGCTACGAATTTATTTTTTTCACAAGTCAGAAATGTTACGATTGGGGTAACTGGCAGTAAGGGAAAAAGTACTACGGCTTCTTTGATTTATGCCATTTTGAAAGAAGCTGGAAAAAAAGTTCGTTTAGTTGGCAATATTGGCAGTCCGATGCTTGGCGCCCTGCTTTCTCCAATCTTGGAAGATGAAATATTTGTCGTGGAGCTTTCCAGCTATCAGTTGGATGATATTGAATATTCTCCGCAAATTTCCGTGATTACTAATCTTTTTCCGGAGCACATGGATTATCATGGCAGTGTCGAAAAATATTATGCAGCGAAAAAAAATATTATTAATTTTCAAAATTCAAATGATTTTTTCGTGTTTAATGGTGAAAATGAAAAATTAAAAAATTGGTCAAAGAATTCGGTCGGCGCGATTGATTTTAATGAAATAGATTCAGAGAATATTAATATTCCGCTTCTCGGGGAGCATAATATTCAAAATACTAGAGCGGCAATCGCCGTGGCAAATATCTTGGGTATTTCAAAAGACGCAATTAAAAAAGGTGTTGAAAAATTTAAAAGTCTTTCGCATCGCTTGGAGTTTGTGGGTGAGTTTGGGGGAATAAAATTTTATGATGATGCGATTTCAACTACTCCAGAATCAACAATAGCAGCAATTTTAGCCATTCCCGACACTGATACGATTTTTCTTGGAGGGCTCAATCGTGGATATGATTTTTCCAAGTTGGCAATCGCAATTAATAAGTCTAAGATAAGAAATATCGTTTTTTTCCCAGATAGCGGCGAAGAAATTGAAGAGTCTCTCTGTCAAGAATCTTCTCGAAAATACGCAAGACTGCATACAAAAAGCATGGAAGAAGCCGTGAGGTTTGCTTTTAAAAAAACTAAGATTGGCAAAACTTGCCTGCTTTCCACCGCTTCGCCAAGCTATAGTCTTTGGAAAAATTTTGAGGAAAAAGGGGATGAATTTCAAGAGGCGGTTAGAAGCTGGACAAGTTAATAGATTTTGCTATAATAGATTTTAGTTGTTTTAGATAAAAAATTGGGCCCTTAGCTTCAACCCAAGGCGGACAGGCATTTGTTGGAGCCCATAGTAACGATTGTATTTTAAGCCAAGTTTGAATAGAAAATTGGGCCCTTAGCTCATTTGGTAGAGCACCTGCTTTGCAAGCAGGGGGTGATCGGTTCGAGCCCGATAGGGTCCACATTTTTGTTCTTTTGATTTTCGCAGAAGGGAGCATTTTGCTCAAACTTTTTAAACTTTTTGAAAAGGAGAAGGTGAATGGGATCTGGAAAGTTGCCAAAGGAATCACGCGTAAAAATGATTAGTATTTTCAGGAAAAATCTCAAAAAAGAGGAAGGCGGAATTATTCGCCACATTCAGGTTGTTGTTGAGGTCAAAAGAAAAAGAAAGGGGTAGCAGTCCCTTCTGCATATAGGTGGCTGGACAAGATCATTGTCCAGACAAAATATTTTTTATTAAAATAGTAATAAGGGCGATTAGCTCCTGCCTGCGCTGAAGCTTCGGCAGGCAAGCAGTTGGTTAGAGCGCGCCCGCCTCAAGCGGGTAATGACGAGGTCATATTGCATGTTAAAATAAAAAAGTAGTTTTCATAAGGGCGATTAGCTCAGTTGGTTAGAGCGCGTCACTGATAATGACGAGGTCCGAGGTTCGAGTCCTCGATCGCCCACTGTGATTTCTTCTTGGATAAGATTTTTAAATACTTTCTAAAATCGTGCCAGGGATTAGTTTTTTAATCTCGTTTTCCAAGTCAAGACTTGGTTTTATGCAGTAGGGAGTTTCCAGTTTTGTGCCGTTAATTTTGAGATAAATTTTTGTGTCGCCTGCATCGCATTTTCCGAAATGAGCGGAAAGAGTTTTTAGTGTTTCCTGGTTTGAGGTTGCGGGAAGAGTTATGGTTATTTTTGGTTTTTCGTCTGGTGTTTTCGGGGCATCTTTTTTTTGTGTCGGCGCAATAATAGTGCCGTTATTTTTTTGGGTGGCAATGATTCTGGCACGTTGTTCCATCTCCTCGAGATTAATTATTTTAGCGCTATCAACTAACAGCTTAAAGCTACCATCTTTGTCAGAAATTTTTCCTGAGGCTAAGATAACTTTGTCTTCCTCCCAAAGTGATCCGGTTTCTTCCAAAATTTTGGGAAAAACAATCAGTTCGATGTTGGAATTAATATCTTCAATGGTGGCGAAAAGCATTGTTTTTTGGTTTTTTAGAAAAATTTTCTTAACCTTGGAAATCACTCCGCCAAGATTAATATTTTGTCCAACCAAATCTTTTCCTACATTACGAATTGGAATCCCGGCCGATTCAAAATAGGCTTGAAACTCAGTGGCTGGGTGGCCACTAATGTAGAGTCCAATTAGTTCTTTTTCCCAAGTGAGTTGCTGCTTTTTTGTAGCTGGGAATGTTGGAATAAGTTGGATTTCTGGTGCGGCTAGATCGAGTGCGCCAAAAAGACTAACTTGATTGGAGTTTTTATTTTTCTGAAAATTCTTAGAGTGAGCAAGAATATTCTCAATCGAAGCAACAATTTGATTTCTTTCACCCAAATCTTCCAGCGCGCCAACTTTTGCCAGAGCTTCGATAGATTTTTTATTAAGATCTTTTGATTCTACGCGCTCAATAAAATTTGCAAGACTCGTAAAACGTCCGGTTTTTTTTCTTTCCTCCACAATTACATGCGCGACAGTGTGCCCGACATTTTTTACAGCGTTTAGTCCAAAGCGAATTTTTTCCGTGGATGTTTCTGGGTCAATGATTACGGAAAATTCTTCAAAACTTTCATTAACATTCGGAGGCATTACTTCAATACCCATCTCGCGGCATTCGGAAACTTCAATTGCCACGCGATCAATGTCATCTTGGTCAGAAGTGAGAAGGGCTGCCATAAATTCAGCTGGGTAATGCGCTTTGAGATAGGCGGTTTGATATCCGATCATAGCATAACAAGCGGCGTGAGAACGGTTAAAGCCATAACCGGCGAAAGGTTCGATGTAGGTAAAAACTTTTTCGGCTATTTTACGATCAGTGCCGAGTTTTACTGCGCTTTCAATAAATTTAATTTTTTGTTCGGCAATTAGGGCAAAAATCTTTTTACCCATTGCTTTTCGCAGGACATCAGCTTCGCCAAGGGTAAAGCCCGCCAAGGCTTGGGCAATTTGCATTACTTGCTCTTGATAGACGGCTACGCCATAAGTTTTTTCCAAAATCGGTTTGAGTTTTGGGTGGAGATATTGAATAGATTTTTCACCGTGCTTTCTGGCAATAAAATCGGGAATCCAGTCCATTGGTCCTGGACGGTAAAGGGCCACCATGGCAATAATATCTTCAAAGACAGATGGCTGGAGTAATTTCAAGTATCTCTTCATCCCGGAACTTTCCAGTTGGAATACACCGGTAGTCTGAGCTTTTTTAAGAAGTTCGAAAGTTTTTTCATCTTCTTCGGGAATGTCATCAATTATCAAATCTAAATTTTTGGTTTTCTTGAGAATACGCAAAGCGTTTTGCATAATAGTGAGATTTTTAAGTCCCAAAAAGTCCATTTTGAGGAGGCCGATTTTTTCCACATAACTAGATTTGGTGGAGGAAGAATATTGGGTAACGGAACCTTCTTTTTTGCCTTGCATCTTTTGCAAAGGAGTATACTCCGTGACAGGCTCGCGTGTTATGACAACGCCGCAAGCGTGCATTGAGGCGTGGCGGACGACACCCTCTAGACGCTTGGCACTGTCGACTAATTTTTTAGCGTCGCCACCAGTTGCATAAAAATCCTTAAATTCTTTGATGTTTTCCAATGCGTCGGCGATCGTGGAAAACATTGGAATGAGTTTGGCTGTTTTGTCGCAAAAATCATATGGGAAACCGAGTGCGCGACCGGCGTCGCGGATAGCGGCGCGAGCTGCCATTGTTCCAAAAGTAATGATTTGGGCGACGTGATCATTGCCATATTTTCCTCGCACATAATCCAAGACTTCATCGCGTCGGTCGTCAGCAAAATCCATATCAATATCAGGCATAGAGATTCTTTCTGGATTCAAAAACCTTTCAAAAAGAAGATCATATTTGATCGGATCAAGATTGGTGATGCCGATAAGATAGGAAATGAAACTGCCAGCGGCGCTACCTCTGCCTGGCCCAACAACAATGCCTCGTTTTTTGGCCCAATTGATCATATCTTGGACGATGAGAAAGTAGGACGCAAAGCCGGTTTTTTCGATGATAGAGAGTTCATATTCCATCCGGTCTTTGTGAATTTGAGTGATTTCTTCATTTTCAAAACGATTTTTTAATCCCTCTTCAGTTAGTTTTCGCAAATATGTTTCTGTTGTTTCATTTTCTGGCACATCAAAGTGGGGGAGTTGAGTTTCGCCTAAAGTAATTTCCAGATTGCATTTATTGACAACTTCTTGAGTGTTCATAATGGCTTCTGGCGTGGCGGAAAAATGTTCAGCCATTTCCTCAGGGCTTTTTAGATAAAGTTTAAAATCCATCAAATTCATTCGGTCTTTGTCGGCTACCTTACGATTGGTTTGAATGCAAAGTAAAATATCTTGAACTGAGGCATCATCTTCTTTGACATAGTGGATGTCATTGGTGGCAACGAGCGGGATATTGAGTTTTTTGGAAAGGCCGATTAAGGCTTCGTTTGCAATTTGTTGTGGAGCAAAATTAGGATGATGTTGAATTTCCAAATAGAAGTTTCCAGCGCCAAAAATATCTTGATATTCCAGTGCCAGTTTTTCTGCCTTTTCCATGTTTCCGGAAATGGCGGCGGAGGGAACTTCACCTTCAGCGCAAGCGGAGAGACCGATAAGACCTTCAGCGTGAGAGCGGAGAACAGTTTTGTCGATGCGAGGCTTGTAGTAGAAACCTTCGAGATGAGCGATTGTTATGAGGCGCATTAAATTTTTATACCCAGCTTCATTTTTGGCAAGCAGGATTAGGTGGTGTCTTTTCCTGTCAGCCGAATCTGGATTTTTGCTATGCAAATCTGTTGGGGTGAGATACATTTCGCAACCGATAATTGGTTTTATGCCGCGCGCTTTGGCTTTAATGTAAAATTCAATTGCGCCATAAAGCACGCCGTGGTCTGTGATTGCAAGCGAGTCCATGCCAAGCTCTTTGGCACGATTTAAGATGTCGTCGATTTTAGCTAGGCCATCAAGCAAAGAAAAATGAGTGTGGACGTGGAGGTGGGTGAATTTTGGCGTTGTGATTTCTGACATAATATTTTGAAATTAAAAAAAGCTCTCGCGGAGCGTTTAGAAAGTAATTAAAATTTGAGCTTGAAAATTTGTCATTATTTTTAGCTATCTTCAGCGCTCGGACGAATCCTTGAGGTTTGCAAGATAGGCTTTGTTTTTATATGACTTACGCATTTGCCTCTGTCAATCTTCACTCCGGCGCAAAAATCTAAATGTGGCAAACAGTTTTTCCAGCATAGCCAAATTTCTCTTTTCATAAAACTCTCTAGCGCCTTCGAAAAGCAGCTTGCCAGAGTCAAATGTGTAAGTCCTATTTTAAATCAGTATAACATATCTTTGCTTGGTGGTATAATAAAGCTATGGTTATCGCAACATTTACCGAGGAGGAAAATTTATGGGCTTCTGGCTTCGACTTTGTTTTGGGGGTTGATGAGGCCGGGAGAGGGCCGCTGGCTGGGCCGGTCGTG
>CAIMLT010000002.1 GCA_903842445.1 uncultured bacterium | reverse complement strand
CGCTGGGTTATCACATCATCTTGGTTGAGAATAAAAAGAATGAAAACGAAGAAGATAAGGTTCAGTTGAAACAAATCTTTGTGCGCACAAATACCTTCTCCGACTGGCTCGATCAACTCATAAAGAGTTTTGATATCCATATTTTTTCAAGAGATTTACACTGGAACAAAAGCGATGGCCAAGTGGAGTTCGAAAATAATGACTTAAAAAATTTTGAAATTGATCTAGAAAAAAATTCCCCCGGTGATATTTCTGTTTTATTTTAGTTAATCAAATTAATTTTAATAATTCCAAAGCCGACCTTAAAAAAATAAAATGGTTCGCTTTGGAAAAAAACATTATGCCAAAAGTAAAAGTTAATGAAGAGCTTTGCATCGGTTGTGGAACCTGCGAATCACTCTGCCCAAATGTCTTCAAAATTGAAGATGGAAAATCAAAAGTAATTGCTGATGATTGCGGTGATTGTGATTGTCAAAGCACAATTGACAGCTGTCCGGTAAGCGCGATTTCAATGGAATAATTATTTGGCTGTGAAAAATTTTTTCTGCTCTTTTTTGAATAAATTTAAAAAGGGCAGGCAGAATCAATTCAAAAAAAATGACTAGAAAGTTTTATCCGGCACTAAAATAACGGCTGGATAAGTGAAATTTAATAATATGGAAAACCTAGAAATAAACTCTGAGAATCCACAAGAAAGAAGCAGCGTAGTGATGAAAAAGAAAAATAACCACCATTCGACTATCTATTTTATTTCAGTATTGCTAATAGCTATTATTTTTTCTTCTCTTGCCGGAGCAGTTTTCGGTTTTGCCACTGGAGGATTTGGTCAGATAATTTTCACAAAAATTTCTCATAAATTTCCGCATTTATTCCAAGCGGATAAAAGTTTACCAGAAATTAATTCAGCCATTTCTCGCGAAAGAATTGTCGAAGAAGACTCGGCCGTGATTGATGTTGTAGAAAAGAGCACTCCGGCAGTGGTTAGTATTGTTATTAGTAAGGATATGCCAAAAATTCAAAGTTTTTTTGATCCTTTTGGTTTTTTCGATAATCCCAATTATTCTGACAATGCCCCCAATCAAAACAAGTCCAGTGATACTAGCGGCAATACCAAAAAAGAAAAGGTTGGTGCCGGCACTGGTTTTATCATAACGGCCGACGGCATGATTGTAACCAACAAGCACGTTGTTTCTGATATAACTGCAGATTATACAGTGCTCACGAGTGATGGAAAAGAGCATATTGCCAAAGTTCTAGCGCGCGATCCGATAAACGATATCGCCGTCATCAAGATTGACGGGACAGATTATCCCACACTTAGTTTTGGCAATTCTGATAGTTTGAAAATTGGACAAACTGCCATTGCGATTGGCAACTCTTTGGGCGAATTCTCCAATACTGTCAGCAAGGGAATTATCTCCGGTCTCAAAAGAAATCTGACAGCTGGGGATGGTTTTAGTGCTAATGAAAAGCTAACCAACATTATTCAAACAGACGCAGCCATCAACCCCGGAAACTCAGGCGGTCCACTCTTGGATATTTCAGGAAAAGTAATTGGCATCAATGTCGCAATTGCTCAAGGTGCACAAAATGTCGGATTTGCCATTCCGGCAACTCAAGTAAAAAAAATAACAGAACAAGTAAGAATAACCGGGAAAATCTCCACGCCCTATCTTGGGGTTCGTTATATTCCAGTTGATACTACGCTGCAAAAACAAATAAAATTGCCTTTCAACTACGGCGTCATGATTCTACGTGGACAAAATATAACAGATTTTGCCGTTATCCCAGGATCTCCGGCTGATAAAGCCGGTCTCGTTGAAAATGATGTGATCTTGGAAATAAACGAAGAAAAAATTAACGAAAATAATAGCTTAGCAGAACTACTATCCAAATTAGATGTTGATACTGAAATAACTTTAAAAATTTGGCACAAAGGAGATGTCAAGGAAATTAAAACTAAATTAGAAGAGAGAGATTAATTTCATGGATCTAAATAAATTCACAACTAAGGCACAGGCTGTTTTGCAACATGCACAAGAGCTGGCTATAATAAACAACCAGCAACAGGTGGACGTTTTTCATTTGCTTTTTGCACTTCTTGACCAAGAAGACTCTATTGTTCCCATTATCATAAAAAAAATGGGGCTGGATGAAGAAAGCATAAAATATGGCATAACACAAGAAATTGAAAAGTATCCACACAATCCACCCCAAGGAATAAAGCAGATTTTCATCGCGCCAGAAGTGGTTTTAGTTTTGAACAACGCAGAGATCGAAGCAAAAAAAAATGAAGACGAATATGTTTCTACGGAACATCTCTTGCTTTCTTTTCTTGCAACCAAAGGAATAATCAGAGATTTTCTAGCTTCTCACAAAATTGCTTACGAAAGCATTCTAAAAATAACGAAAGAACTTCGTGGTTCTCAAAAAATAGATTCGCCTGATCCAGAGAATAGACTACAAGCATTAAAAAAATATACAATCAATCTCACGCAACTTGCCAAAAACAATGAGCTTGATCCGGTAATCGGTCGAGATGATGAAATTAGGCGTGTAATGCAAATCCTAAGTCGAAGAACAAAAAATAATCCGGTTCTGATCGGAGAAGCCGGAACAGGGAAAACAGCAATTGCCGAAGGACTGGCGCAAAGAATTGCCGACGGCGATGTGCCTGAAACGCTAAAAGACAAGGCTTTGATGTCGCTGGACTTAGGCCTTTTAATTGCCGGAACAAAATTTCGCGGAGAATTCGAGGAAAGATTGAAAGCTATCATCGGAGAAGTTGATCGCGAAGCTGGAAAATATATCCTTTTCATTGATGAACTTCATACGCTAGTTGGTGCTGGTGCGATTGAAGGCGCAATGGATGCTTCTAATATGTTAAAACCGGCACTAGCAAGAGGGAAGTTGCACATGATTGGCGCAACTACCATAAAAGAATACCAAAAATATATAGAGAAAGATACTGCTTTAGAAAGAAGATTCCAACCTATTTTAGTCGGTGAGCCATCAATCGAAGATTCAATTGCAATCCTTCGTGGACTCAAAGAAAAATATGAAGTTCATCACGGCGTAAAAATTACCGATGCGGCAATTCAAGAAGCTGTTAAGCTTTCCGACCGCTATATTACCGATCGATTTTTACCCGATAAAGCTGTCGATTTAATCGATGAAGCAACGAGCGCTTTACGAATGGAAATCGATTCGATGCCAGCCGAAATCGATTCAACAGAAAGACTCTTAAGAAGAATGGAAATCGAGAAAAAAGCGCTAGAAAAAGAAAAAAATAGAGATACCAAGAAAAAAATTCGCGAATTAAATCGCAAGTTGGCAGAAATAAGGGAACAAGAGGGTAAAATTTTATTACAATGGAAAGCGGAAAAAGAACTAATTACAACTATAAGAAAACACTCAGCCGAGATTGATAAACTCAAATCAGTGGCAGAAATTGCAGAACGAAAAATGGAGTTAGACAAAGTAGCGGAGATTCGCTATGGAAAAATTCCTGAGTTAGAAAAAAAGATTATTTTAGAAAAAAAGAAGTTAGATGGAATTCAAAGCAAAGGAGCAATTCTCAAGGAGGAGGTAACAGAAGAAGATATTGCCAAGGTAGTTTCTCGTTGGACCAGCATTCCCGTTTCTAGACTTATTGAAAATGAAGCACAGAAATTAATCAAAATGGAAGAAATAATCGGAAAGAGAGTCGTTGGTCAATCATCCGCTATTTCCGCCGTAGCCAATGCAATTAGACGCTCTCGCTCCGGTATCGCAGAAAACAAAAAACCAATCGGATCATTCATTTTTTTGGGTCCTACTGGCGTGGGAAAAACAGAACTGGCAAAATCACTGGCTGAGTTTCTTTTTAATGATGATAGAGCCATGATACGAGTAGATATGGGGGAATACGCAGAAGCCCATAGTGTTGCAAAAATGATTGGTTCACCTCCTGGCTATGTTGGTTACGAAGAAGGAGGACAACTGACTGAGTTAGTGCGCAGAAAGCCTTACTGCGTAATTCTCTTTGATGAAATAGAAAAAGCCAATCAGCAAATATTCAATGTCATGTTGCAAATTCTTGATGAAGGACATCTGACGGATGCAAAAGGCCGGCGAGTTAATTTCAAAAATACCGTCATTATTATGACATCCAACATTGGATCGGAAATAATTCATAAAAAGAATCTTGGTTTTCGCGAGGAAAAAGAAGATGAGCTTATTTTTGAAACAGACATGAAGCAAAGAGTCCTATCGGCTCTCAAGGAAAACTTTAAGCCGGAGTTTTTAAATCGGATGGATGAAATTGTAATCTTTCACCCGATTAACCGACAAATGCTTCGCCAAATTGTTGATTTGCAATTGGCTCAGATTGAAAAAAGGCTAGCTGAAAAAAGAATCAAAATAAAACTCACCCTGCCTGCAAAAGAATTTTTGAGTAAATTTGGCTACGACACAACCTATGGCGCAAGGGCGCTAAAACGCCTCATACAAAACAAAATAATGAACGAATTAGCAAAAATGATTATTGAAAACAGAATCAAAGAAGGGGATCGAGTGAAAATTGATCTAAAAAACGATGGCCTTACTTTTGAGATTACTTAAAAAACTATGTTTTTAAAATTGCGTCCATTTTTTTATAGTTTATTATTTTTATTTGGCCTAGAGTTCATTATCTATATTCGTGATAACACCGGATTTGTCTTAATCACAATGGCTTTTTTATTATTTTTTTCTTTTTGGGAAGGTTGGGATATTGGAAAAAAATGGAAATTTTCTATTTTACCAATTTTTTTTACACTATCCTCAACTTCGCTCCTGTATCTAATAACCATAGCCTATGAACAACAAATTTTCATCTTTCTCGCCTCACTCATGCACTACCTGGCACTTCTTGGCGCATATCGTTTAGGAAAATATGAAAAAGATCAAACAGCCAAGGGCATGAATGCAGCAGCAACCTCTGCTACTATTTTTTTCACCTACACCGGAGCCTACGGTCTTTTTTTGAATTTTCTTGTGCCTCTCTATGTTTTAATGCTAACTTATTTTCTTGTTACTCTTCTACTGAGCTACCAGTATTTCTCCATTGTAAAAAATGATGGCAAGGAAAAAGTTTTGGTTTACAGCTCCATTTTGGGGCTTTCAATGATGGAAATAGCTTGGATAATAAATTTCTGGCCATTTGGATATTTGACCACCGGAGTAATTGCGCTTATACTTTATTACATGCTCTGGAGTATCATTCAAAGCTACTTTTTGACTATTTTGAGCAAAAGAAGAACCGTAATCAATTTACTATTTTTCTCATTTTTGATTCTGCTTGTCCTTCTGACTTCAAAATGGATTCCCGTAATTTAGTCTAAAAAAACTATCCCCATGCCCATGCAAAAAACTAAAAAAGCTTTTTTTATTCTGATTATCATTTTAATCAGTGGATTAAGTGGCATAATCGCTAATCGCTATATTTTTCCGCGCCTAGCCACAACAAAAATTTTCGCTAAATATGATTTTCTAAAAAAGTCGACTTCAGATGTAACCATTATCAATAAAACCGAACAAGTTTATATCAAAGAAGATGCATCGATCAACAAGCTTGTTGGCCAAGTAACATCCTCTGTTGTAAATATCACTTCTTATGTTGTGCCCGAAAAGACAACTTCATTGGGGAAAAATCCAGCCGCAATCGCCCAATCTACAATAAAAAATGGCACAGGCATAATAGTGGCTAGCGATGGATTAATCATAACTTACGCCAGCACACTTATTACAGAAAATGCGAAATATAAGGCATCCACTAATGATGAAAATATTTATGATGCAACTCTTTTAGGAATTGATTCTTATAGCAACCTGGCTTTCCTCAAAATAAACGCCTCCAACCTTTCAGTAGCTTCGTTTGCCAATTCAGACGAAGCAAAACCAGGAGAAAAAATTATTGCCGTGGGAACCAACTTATCCGCACATACTCCTTTTTTTGCCGCAGGAATTTTGAGCAGTTTTAGCCCATATTACAATTTATCAGAAAAAACCATTGCTTCTTCGGAAAAATTAGAAGGAGTCTTTGAAATTGACATATCCGCCCAAAATCATTACATTGGAGGACCAATTGTTGATTATGCCGGTCAAATAATTGGCATCACTGGAATGGTATTTCGAGATAATAAGGAAAGTTTCTTCCAAATTCCATCAAATAAAATAAAAAGCGTAATCGATAAAGAGATACAAAAAGAGCTTAGCAGTAATCCCACTCTTGGTATTTATTACGTTCCAATTGCCAAAACATACGCCTTGATTAATAATTTGCCAAGTGAATCTGGCGCATTGATCCACTCTTACTCCGGACAGCAAGGACTTGCCATTATTGCCAATTCTCCAGCCGCTAATGCCGGACTAAAAATTGGAGACATAATAACAGAGATCTCTGGAGAAAAAATTAGCACAGAAAAAACATTGCCAGATTTATTATACAAGCACAAAAAAGGTGAAACGATTGAGATAATCATCATAAGAAATTCGGAAGAATTAAAGATAGTGATAAAACTGTAGCTTTCAAAAAATATGCAAATCCAAAAAAAATACTATCCTAATTTTTTTCTTTGTCTAGTTTTGGCCATTTATTTGTTTTTTGGTTTTACGCATTTAACTAAATTCGTTTCTTTTGACGAACATTATTGGTTATATAATGCGGATAGTGACCGAATTCACCAATATTGGAGCGCGATTTCAAGAGGGGATTGGTCAGCAACAAGAATCAACGATAAACCCGGAATAACCCTGGCCTACACATCGGGATTAGCCATTCTTTTTGGCGGTAGTCCCAATGGCCAAGTTCTTTATACTGATAAAACTGTAAAAATTTTCGACCCGCAAAAAACCGAACAAATTAATTTTAATTTTCGCCTACCAATACTGCTTATAAGCGGACTCTTTGCTTTTTATTTCTTCTGGATTATCAAAAAAATTACAAAAAATGAATGGCTGGCTCTTTTCGCAGTAACCTTAATTTATCTTTCACCTGTAATTATCGGCATCTCTCAAATTGTAAATCCAGATTCAATGTTTTGGATTTTTGCCTTCGCGACAATACTCACATATATTGGCTGGCTAAAACTTTTTGAGAAAAAATATTTCTGGCTAACCTTGATTTTTTTTGGATTTTCAATGGCTAGCAAATATGTCAGCATCATCCTAGTTCCATTTTTTCTTTTCCTGCTGTTGGCTTTTTATTTATTCGAATTTTCCTTTTGGGAAGATAAGAATAAAACTTTAAAAAAAATAGTCCTGAAAAACAGCCTGGCTTATTTGGGAATTATTACTGGTGGTTTTTTTATTTTTGCTCTTATGATGCCGGCGGTTTTTGTTGAGCCAAAATATTTTTACACTGGAACAATCGGTTTTCCCGGCATGGCACCAATTTTTTGGTTTTCAATACTTATAAATATCTTTATGATTGCAGATGCTCTTTTTAACCAAAACAGGGCGCTTCACTACTTACTAGAGAAGTTGCAGTTTGCAAAAAAAATCGCACCGAAGTTAGTCGCTTCAATTTTACTTATCAGCGTAATTATGGTGTTGCTAAACTGGATGCTCCGTCATCGATTAATCGATCTCTCTGATATCTCCTTTGACATGAAGCGAAAGCCAGAATTCAGCAATTTGCCTTTTACTTATAAATTTATCATGGAAACAGTGCCACTGGTTTTCGCGTCTTTGCCATTAATCCTGTTTTCGCTAATCTATCTGTGGTCAAAAAATGTTTTTCAAAAAATTAAGTATGAATACCTGGGTTTTGTTCTTTCTTCCTTTGTCTTAATTTTTTACTTGGCAGTAATTGAACAAGGGCTGGTCTTGACCATCCGCTACAGCATCATTCTTTACCCGATTTCCTCACTACTTGCGGCAATTGGACTTGTGAATTTTTTTGAAACGCAAAAAGAAAAAAAGGATTCTCGCATTTTTTTGATTTTTCTCTCATTTTTTCTTGCTGTTATCCTTCTTCTATTCGGAGCATCATCTTTTGAGCAAGCAAGAATAATCAGCGAAGTAAATTTGCGAATCTTTTACAATCTCCATCGCATCATTTTTTCCTTAATTGTTTTATCATCTTTGACAATAACAGCCAAGCTAATTTATGTCCTTATTAATCTTAAAAAAATCCGCAACACAAGCAATGCTATTATTTTTATTGTAATTATCATCTCCAGCTCCTTGAGCATCTGGCTCATTAAGCCTTACTACTTTAGTTATAGCAATCACTTTCTTCCTAAAAAATATATCATCACCAGTGGTTGGGGTTATGGTGGCTATGAAATAGCGCAAGAAATGAACAAGCTTCCCAATGCTAAAAACACAACTGTCTGGGCAGATTCCTATGGATTTTGTGAATTCTATGTTGGCAAATGTATCCGCAAAGCAAAAACCAGAACGGAAAAATACCCAATTGATTATTTCTATTCCACCTTGCAGAACCAGCTACGTCCAGACTTCATAGGCCCAATCTATAAAGAAGACGGCGATCCAGTTTTCAATATCGAAATAGATGGGCGCTACAAAAATTATGTTAAAATTTTTAAAGCTAAGAAAAGTACTATTTATAATTATGAAGAAATAGATGAATAACGAAAATAAAAACATCATAATTTCCGCTGATGACTTTGGAATCAGCCAATTGGCAAGTAAAAATATTTTGAAACTGGTCAATTGTGGAAAAGTTGACAGAGTAGAAGTCATGATGAGTAAAAACATCTCATCTTCTCAAGCGCAAGAACTTTTGGATTCAAGTGTTAAGATTGATATCCACCTACATTTACTAAAAAATAAATTGGATTTTTGGCAAGAACACGCGCGAAAAATTGAAGATGGCGCAGTGTTGCGAGGAATCACCTTCTTGCTTAAATACGCGCTTGGCATAACTAGCAAAAAAAATATTGAAAAAGAATGGCAAAGACAAATAAACGATTTTATAAAAATTTTTGGAAAAGCTCCTGATGGAATAAGTTCCCATGAACATATTCATTTTTTTCCACCATATTTTTCTTGCGTTCAAAAGCTTTGCAAAAAATTTGGAATAACCTACATTCGCTTTGGAAAAAACAATTCTGCTAACTATTCAGCTATTTCAAAAATATTAAATTGGCTAAGAGAAAAAAACCTCAAAAAATTCAATGAATCAAATTTATCAACAGCTGATTTTATGATAAGCTTTGATTGGGTTGACGATTTTAAGGCCATCCTTGAACAATATCCAACCAATAGCTCAAAAGAAGTCTCTCTTCATTTGGAAAAAACTGCTGAATTTGATATTTTAGATAAAATTGACAAAAAAAAATTTCAAGCCTAAACTGAGTAAATTTGCATTAAGCAATATCTTTTATTAAATAAATGAAGAAATCAGCACTGGTAATCATCTTGTTTTTCATCTCATTAGCTCTTTATTTTTCCTTTGGATTTTATCACATAACACAATTTGAAACAGCCGATGAGCATTATTGGATTTATGATCCAACTACAGGTAGAATTCATGATTATTGGGATGCGATTTCTAGCAAGAACTGGCTAGGAACCAGAATTAATGATAAGCCTGGCGTAATGCTGGCTTATATTAGCGGGGTTGGGATTCTTTTTGAAGATAATTTACATAAACGCCATATCAAACCAACCGATCGCCAAAACGCTTTCTCTTCCTCTGAAACAGAGAAAATTAATATGGCTTTTAGAGTGCCTATTCTAATCTTTAATGGGCTTTTTTCTCTATTTCTTCTTTGGGCAATTAAGCGCCTAACAAAAAACAAATGGCTAGCACTGACAGCGATGATTTTAATTTTATTAAATCCGATAATTATTGGCATATCACAAATTGTTAATCCCGATTCGCTTCTGTGGGTATTTTCCTTTTCCTCTCTAATTTCACTTTTAAACTATCTTAAGTATAGAGAGAAAAAAGACGCAATCTTATGTTCAGTGTTGCTTGGATTCTCACTTCTAAGCAAATATTCGGCAGTTATTTTCATTCCTTTCTTTTTTATGCTAATTATAATTAATCTGTTGCAAGAAAAAGATCAACTTAGCTTTGCCAAAAAAGCCAAGGAAAATATGCTGGCATATTTTATAATTCTACTCGGATCTTTTTTTGTTTTTGCAACTCTCATGCCAGCTGTCATTCTCGAACCTAGTTTTTTCTATTCTGGAACGATTGGCTTTAAGGGAATGGCTCCGATCTTTTGGCTGATAACAACACTTTGCTTGTTGATATCTGCCGACGCACATTTTTTAAAATCAAAAATCCTATTTAAAATATCCGGATGGACTAATGCAATCTTCCCTTTTATAATGAAAACGGTTTTTTTCATTCTCTCCGCTCTTTTCTGCTTGACTCTTGCAAATTGGTCAATCGGGGATAACATCCTGGAAATCAAGGGAATCAACTTTGATGCAGGACACGATTATTCTTTTCGTCGACAAGATTTTTTTGATAAATTATTTCTTGAAATTTATCCATTAATTTTTTCTCTTACTCCGTTAGTTTTGTTGTCCATAATTGCCCTATGGATTAAAGGAATATTTGGAAAGTTAAAGTATCCTCTTTTGGTTTTTTCCACATCCACCTTCTTGATTGTTTTTTATGCAGCCGTACTCAAACAAGACCTTCTAGTTAATATTCGTTATAGTGTTATGCTTTATCCAATTCTTATGTTGGTCTCAGCCTTCTCTATCAACGAATTTATTTTCAAAGAAAAAAATGGGTTGAGTAAGTTCAGGATTGTGTTAATGATTATTGGCTTAAGTAGTCTGAGTCTTTGGCTAATTAAGCCTTATTATTTCAATTACACTAACAATTTATTGCCAAAGAATAGCATCATTACTGGCGCTTGGGGTTATGGAGGCTATGAAGCCGCGCAATTTCTAAACGCCCTACCTAACTCCAACAATTTGAAAGTCTGGTCAGATTATTGGGGATTTTGCTATTTTTTTGATGGAACTTGCATCCAAGGCTCAGGCTATGATAGTTATATGAAAAAATCAACTGGTGATAGCGCTATTGATTACTACATTATGACCCGGCGAGGCGAGATGGTAAACGCTAAGATGTGGCGAATGTTAAGAAAAAATAAAGATTTAGTCGAAGAACCTGTCTGGAGCCTTAGCATTGACGATAGACCAAAAAACTTTATTCGTATTTATAAAGCAGCAGACAATCAATCACCAGATAGCCTTAAAAAAAATTAGCTTACACTCAATAGACACCTAAAGCTATTCAATCAAGTGATTTATAGATTTCTTTTTTTTCACCATTTTCATCTGTAACTTCCAAGATAATCTTTTTTTCTCCTATCGCGAAAAGGGGAATCGTGCTTTCTTGTCCAGCCTGAATAAAAATGTCAGATTCTTGCAATGCAGTGGTGCTATCTGCTTCTAATTCTTTCCAGTGAAACTTTTCGTCTTTTCCATAATTTTTAATTGTGAAAGTTGGGTCTTGTGATTTGGGATTTTCAAAATAAATTTCCCACCAACTATTTTTGCCAGCTGGATCTGTTTGCTTTCGCTCGCTATAAGCAAGAAAGGCAAAGCTGAAAAACAAGAGGATAATCACGGTTAAGATGATTTTTTTTTCGCCAGTTGAATTATTTTTTACGATAATAGACATTGATTTCATTATTAGAATAAACTTGCCAAAAATTATTTAGTTTTTGAAATTGCGTGCTATCCATCGTTTTATCGACCATAACAAAATTCGTGCCCAAATCAGAAAAACATTTTTTTCCAAGTTCTCCACCCGGATTGGAAATCATATCTCGCGTGCAAAATTCATCTTTATCGATGCCATTTTCATAGCGTTCGAAGTTTGCTCGAAAACTTGGAAAATAATAATCACGCATAAAAAACAGCTTTATCCATGAATCAGCAAAAAGATAGATATGATCTGAGGCTAAGAGATCATCGGCATTAACTCTTGAAGAAAGATATTCACCAACCGCATAAGTCTGCTGTGTATTTGAGTTATTATTATTTTGTTTTAAATAAAAAACACTTCCATCAAAGCCACTTAAAAAAGTAAAAGCCAGAAGCAAGAGGAAAGCACTTAAAATTAATTTTTTGGTCAGAGATGAAGTTAAATCTTTTTCGGCAACGTTCTTTTTGAAAACGGAAACTATGGCAAAAGAACTTAGAAGAACAAGCGGATAAACTCCATAATTTGCAACTCGAGAAGATGGGATGGAAATCTTAACCAAATTTGGAGCAAGTGAAATAAGCATGATAACCGTTGTCCAGCTAATTAGAAGCAAAAATGAATACTTAAAAACTGATTTTTTATAAAAAAATAGCAGGAGAAAAAATCCCAAAAAACCGAAAGCGAACCTAGCTTCACCGAGAATGTTTCTAAATTGAAGAAGTGAAAGACCGGTGTGTTCAACTTTCTTAATTGTTCCAACGACCGTATTCACCGCGCTATTTTTAAGATACGTTGGGGTATAAATAATAGAAACGAAGATAAGTGCAAAGATTAAGAAGGAAAATAGGAGCGGAGAAAGAAGGATTTTTTTTTGACCAAGAATGATATTTTTGGTTTCTTTAAAGTTAAATAAAACTGAAAATATAATAAATCCGGCAAAAGTCAGAAGGAAAATTAAGCCAGAAAGATGGTGCGTATAAAACAGCCCCATGGAAAAAAAGAGGGCAAAAAACAAAAGAATAACTTCCTTCTCTCGTAAATACCTAATATAAAAATAAAAAGTCAAAGGAATAATCAAATTGCCAAGCATATTTCCAATAAGACCGCCGCCGATATATTTGGCTTGCGGGGGATCAATCGCAAAAAGTGCGCCGGAAAAAAACAAGGTAAAGATTGCTATATTACTGTTTTGCGGATGTTCCTTGAAAAGCTGCAACGAAAGAATAAATATTGCCAGAAGTCCAAAGATATTTATAAAAAAAATAATCAGAACTGGAAAAGCAGAAAAAAAACTTGCACCGGAAATAAGATTGATGGCGGAAAAAATCAAATGTTCACCGATTACGAAATCACTAATTGGGCGAGGCGAGGCGATTTGATAAATTTCATTTTCTTTAATAATATCGCTTTGTGTGTAGTCCTGAATCTTGCCTGTTTCGGAAAAAAGCTTTGACCAATACATATGATGAGCAAGATCAGTGCTTGATGGTGGCAATGAATTTTGCAAATAAGCTGTACGAAGAAAGATCGCTAAAAAAATAAAAAGCCCGATAAGTAGCAGTTGCTTGGAAGAAAAGGTTAAAAAAAAGTTGCGCTTAGTTGCTTCCAGCGATTTTTCAAATCTTTTTTTATAAACAGCAAAGCAGCAAAAACTAAAAATTATAAGCGTTAAAATTAATGAAGTTTTTGTAAAAATTATGCCAATCCGAAACAAGAAGAGCATTAAAAAATCCAGGATAAGAATGCTGAGTCCACTAGAAATAATGAATCGTTCCAGAAGGCTTAATTTTTCTTTGTCAAAAAAAGCCAACAGCATGAAATAGCCAGGCACAAACAGCGTTAGCGCAATTGTTAGATAAAGAATAACTTGCGATTGAGCAAATTCTAGCATAATGTTTTTTCAATTTCTTCCAAATATCTTTTTGAAATTTTTTCCCAAGCAAAGTTTTCTTTTACAAATTCGCGCGCTTTTTTTCCAAAATCTTGTCTAAAGTTATCATTTTCCAAAACCTCCTTAATTTTATTTTCCCACACCTTCGCATTTCCAGAATCAAGCAAAATTCCATTTTTACCATCCTTGATTGCATCTTTCAAACCTTCAATATTAGAAGCTAAGACGACTCTTTCGCAAGCCGCACCTTCAATGGCTGTTATCCCAAAACCCTCCATTGATCCGGGAACTTTAATATTTGGCTGAATAAAAACATCGCAAGTATTAAATAATATTTTAATGTCTTCTCTTGATAAATTTATGAAAAATTTAACCCTATTTTCGAGACCCAACTCCTTGACCGCCTTAACACAATTTGGATAATTATTTTCATCTCCGGCAGTTTTTGCAGCTACCGCACCTCCAGCCGCAACTAAAATATAATTTTTAGGTAGCCTTGGCATCACTTGCTTGATGAACCATTCTACGCCCTTATGCTTAACAATCCGCCCACCACGAAACATAATCTTTTTTTCATCAATTTTTTTATTTAATAATTTTTCCAAATCCAATCGAGTGTAATCCGCCTTGATCTCATCAACATCCAATCCATTGGGAATGAATACGCAACGCTCTCTCGAAATTCCAACCCTGACTGCTTGGTTTATCGTTTCATTTCCAACCATAATCAGTTTATCAAGCTTTTTAAGCGAAGGAATGTTTATAGTTCTATAAATTTTGCCCAACAGTGATCTTTTATGTGCAAAGGTAATATCAAGTCCGTGAATAATTGAAATAAATTTTTTTTTCTTATAAAAGAACTTTAAAAATACTCCCAAAGGCGAAAGCACACCATCGCCAAATAAAACCACGTCATAGCTAGCCAGAATAAATAAACTTTTTAAAATAACCCAAGGCAAAAAAAACGGTAAGAATTTCTTGCCTCTTCCGTTAGCAATTATTCTTACTTCGGTTGAAACAGAGAGGGCCTTAGCAATTCCATAATTTTGCATCTCAACTCCGCCCCAGACTGGCGGATAAGCACGAGAAATAAAAAGAATACGTAGTTTTTTTGTAAGTTGCATATCAAAGAAAGCTATTTTTTAAGACGATCTTTTTTCAAAAGATACATCTGCTCTTCAGTTAGGTTGCGGTTAGTTTTAATCATATCAGCAATAAGCGCAAAAATGACTAATTGTGAGCCAATAAAAAGCAGTGCCGCGGAGAGAAAAAGATAATTTCTATAAGTAGTGATTTGAAAAGTTTGGAAGTATTGAACAAGAAAAAGACAGAAAACCAAAAAAGAAGCGCCAACAAGCGCAAGTCCTGGCAAACCAAAAAACTTCATTGGACGCACATCACGTACAGCTTTTAGAATAATTTTAAAGCCATTACTAACAAATTTTACAATAGATTTGGTTATTTTTGGATCACGATCGGCAAAATAGGTAACCTTAACCGGCACCCATTTTAACTTTAGATTTTTTCCAACAGCATCAATAATTGTTTCTTGAGTATAGGTAAAAGAAACATTGGTAAGATTGAGTCGTAAAAGTGTTTCTCTGCTATGAGCTCTAAAACCACAAGTCAGGTCTTCAGTTTTACAGTTAAGAAAAAATCCAACCATCCTAGCAGCAACTTGATTAAGAAAGCTTCTGATCCAGGGAATATCTTTTGCGGCAACTTTTCCAAAACGATTAGCAATTACCATGTCAAAATTTCCTTCCAGAATAGGGGTTAAGAGAAGAGGAATATCCTGTGAGTCAAATTGCCCATCCGCGTCAATATTGACCATAAAATCAGCACCATTTTCTAGGGCGCTTTCCACAGCTCTTTTAAAAGAATAAGCCAAGCGCCTATTGGGTTTATAGGATACGATGATATCTGCCCCCGCATCTCTAGAAACTTGAGCAGTTTTATCCTGAGATCCGTCATCAACAACCTGAATTAATTTTTCCGTTATTGTTTTTCCCAATCCTGCCACATAAAATTCAGCCGAGAAACTTTCTCGAATTCGAGCAATCGTTTGCCCAACTATCTGCTCTTCATTATAAGCTGGAATATTTACAATCAATTTCATGTTGTTATTGCTTCTTATTAATAATTAATTTTGGGTCAGCACAGTTAAGGTCACACCTAGCACCATCAACACCATTATGAATAAGCTCATTTTTGCACTCGTCTATCCTTCTTTGACACTCGACTTTACTGGCCTTAAAATAGTCTTTATTTATTTCAAAACCAAAAAAGTTAAGCAAAAAATAGGCAACAACTAAGCTTCCACAAATCCAAATAATAAGCTTTAAGAGAGAGAGCATGCTGTATTCTTAGACCAATTAAACCACTTCCAGTATAGCTCAAATTTAATTTTTCGTAAAGTGCGCCGAAGCAATAAATTCAAATGAGACAAAAAAACAAATAGGAATATCTTTGCTCTGATCTTCAAAAAATGCTAAACTAAGTTTATGAAAATTGGAATCAACGCTTCTTTTTGTCGAAAGCCTTACTCTGGCATTGGACAGGTAACAATTAGCTTTCTGGAAAAGCTGATTACCAAGGAGAAGAAAAACAAAAAACGCAAAAATAAATTAGAATTTATCTTATATCTGGAAGAAGATCTGCCAAGGAGTTTTATTTTGCCAAAAAACTTTCAAAAGAAAATTATTTTGCCCATATATCGACGAGATGATTTAATTCGCAAAATTTGGTGGGAAAAATATCTCCTGCCACGATATGCCAAAAAAGATGGATGCGTTTTCTTTTTCAGCCTCTACCAATGCTCAACGATCATGCCGAGTAGCATTAAACATTTGATGCTTGTGCATGACATCATTCCCAGTCTTTTTCCAGAGTACCTTGATAATGTGCGAAGAAAACACTATCAAAAATTGACTGAAAAAGCGATTCGCCAAGCAGATAGAATCCTTACTGTTTCCAAAAGAACGGAAAAAGATCTTATACAACATCTAAATATTCCAGCTGATAGAATTTCTACTAGCTATATTAGTATTAATAAAACTTACAACAAACTAGCCTCTACTGAAATGAGCAGAAAAGTTTTAAAAAAATACAAGTTAAATCCCGGCTACATATTTGCTGGTGGGGGAATGGAGATTCGCAAAAATATTGATGGAGTAATCCATGCCTATAAATTGCTTATAGAAAAAAACAAGAATCTATTTTTTATTACTGAAATGCCAAAGCTAGTTATTTATGGAAAACCTTTACCAAACTTATCACTCGCTATTGATGCAGAGAAATTAGTCAAAGAATTGAACCTGACAAAACAGGTCAAATTTCTCGGGGCTGTGCCACAAGAGCATATGCCAACACTTTTTCGCAATGCCTTATTTTTCGTTTATCCTTCGCACTATGAAGGCTTTGGAATGCAAATTCTTGAAGCAATGAGCCAAGGCGCGCCAGCCATTGCATCCAAAAACTCATCCTTGCCAGAAGTAGGTCTAGATAGTATACTCTATTGTCATGCTGATGATACAAAGGAAATTTCACAAGTAATGAAGAAGGTTATGACTAGCAAGCAACTGCGCGATACAATGTCGCAAAGAGGCAAAGAACGTGCCAAGCTTTTCTCTTGGGATAAATTTACGAATAAGTTTTATGGTGTGATAGGAAATATTTAATTTTTTTATGTATTCATATCTTAAACAACTAACAGAAAAATCAAACAACACTAGAACCTATTTGGTCTTAACTAATATTTTTTTGGTTTGTTTTTTAATTTTGTTTAATAATCTCGGTGTCTTGCCAATGCGAACAGGGGATTTTGTTTTTTTTGCAATTTTAATTCTGGCACTTGCACTATATCGACCAGGCTGGGCGTTTATGCTTTTTGTGGGGACAATTGCTCTGGAAAATATCAATCTTGCTCCAGAAAGTTTAGGCATTATTGTCCGCCCCTATCAATTTTTTTGCGGGTTGCTTTTTCTGGCTCTTTTTCTGCGCTTTTTTTCAGAAAAAAAGCGCTTGATTTTGCCAAAATTTCACTGGGTTGATTTTTTGCCTCTATTTATTCCACTCTTTGCTCTTTTGCCACTCATTAATTCGTCCAATAAATTGGCGGGGTTAAAATTGATTATAATTCTTGTTTCTTTTTATTTACTATACTTGCTTACAAAAATTTATGTGCAAGATTTGTTTGATCTAAAAAAAATATTAGCTTTTGTTTTTGGTTCTTCACTAGTCGTGATGCTCTATGCTTTTTGGCAAAATATCCGTTTTGCGAAAGGGTTAAATTCTTTTTCTGTTATGCCCGGGCGTCCAAATGGCACCCTTCCTGAAGCGGATTGGTTGGGGCTATATTTGCTAGGGCTACTTAGCGCAAGTTACGCTTTGATTTATTATCTGACTAAATATACAAAAGATGCTAAAAAAGTAGCCTTGACCTATGTCTATTTATTTTTAGTTTTTGCCACACTTATCATTTCCGTTTCGCGTAGCGCCTGGCTGGGAGCGATTATACTGACCATTATCTATTTTCTTTATGTTTTTACGGAATTTAAATTTAATTATAAAGATTGGCAGTGGAGGCGAATTATAAAAATAAAACTAAGCGTGCTGGCTGTTTTTCTCGTTAGTCTTTTTGCAGTCTATTTCCTACACCTAACGACATTTCAATTATGGAATCGCGCCGTGAGCACAGGGGGGGCGCAAAAAATTACGATATCTTGCGACCCTGATTGCGGTAGAGACGCATTGCAATGCGTCTCTACGGGCGTAATAATCCATGACGTTTCCGAATTGGCAAAATATAATTGCCGTCACATCAACCTAGAAGAAATTGAAGCAGAAAAAAATAAAGGTCGGATTATCACTGAAATTGAACGCGATGATCCTAATGTAAATGTGCGAGCGGAAATCTATCGCAAGAGTTTCGAGGAAATCAAAAATCATCCCGTCATCGGCATCGGCTTTGAAAATATTGCCAGCGTTTTGGGTCAGGACGGCAGAGGAGTAAATCTTAATTCTAGCAATATCTTTTTGGAAGTTTGGTTGGGTAGTGGAATTTTTGGTCTTTTATCTTTTGTATTTTTTCTAGGCTACATACTTTTAAACGCTGTCAGAAATATTTGGCAAGCGAAAGATCCCGAAAAAGTAGTGTTTGCGCTTTTTATTCTACTCTCAGGACTCGGTATCATCATCTTCAATCTCTTCAACGCCGGACTGCTCTTGGGAATTTTTTGGGTTTGGTTGGGGATTGGGAGCATGTTCAAGCAGGACGATTGTATTGAACGGTCACGCACCCTGACATAATTGTCGAGGGTGTTTTTTTTATTTTTTCATCATAAAAAT
>CAIMLT010000001.1 GCA_903842445.1 uncultured bacterium | reverse complement strand
TCATGGCTTGGCGGGCTTGAAATTTTTACGCCAAGAGGTGCAGGGTGACACAATGGGGGATGATCTTATGACCTCAATAAGATTTTGGCCGAAACCCTTTTGGTTTTTTGTTGCCAGCTTTAGCCAAATACCTGTTTATTATTTTCCTCGAGTGGCGTTTGAGTTGATAAATATTAAAAATTTAATCAAGTAGTTATTATATGATATTTCAAAGAGTAATTGGGCGCTTCAGGAGTATGGCAGAAAGTATGTTTGAAAAGGCCGTAGATTTTAATCTTGAAAATATAAAAAAATTAGCTGAATTAAACAGCGATGCTAAGTTTATTGATCTTGGCTGTGATGACGGCGCTATTACCCTTGCAATAGCCGAGAAAATTAAAACTAAGGATATATTCGGAGTTGAAATAGCCGAAAAAAAGGCAAAACTAGCCGAAGAGAGAGGAGTTGCTACCTATAAATTTGACTTGAATGGGGCATTTGATTTACCGTCGGATTATTTTGATGTAGTTCATGCGAATCAAGTCATCGAGCATTTGACAAATTCGGACAATTTTCTTTCTGAAATTTACAGGATATTGAAGCTAGGCGGGTATGCTGTAATAAGTACCGAGAATGCCAGCAGTTGGTGTAATGTTTTTTCTAGTCTTATGGGGTGGCAAATATTTTCTTTGACTAATTTTTCAAAAAAAAGATCTGGCATAGGAAATCCTCTTTCTTTGCATGCTGAAATGGAGCTGATAGATTATTGGGGTCATGTTAGGATCTACAACATACGCGGTTTGAAGGAGTATCTTGATGCGTATAATTTCAAAATTGAGAATATTGCAGGGGCCGGATATTTTCCATTTCCAGCTTGGTTCGGAAATGTAGATAAAACACATAGTCATTTCATGACTTTCAAGATAAGAAAATAAATCAAAACCTAAGCTTCCCATTATGGGTTTGAGTTTTTTTGGAAAAAATCTGAAAATTAAGCTATTTATTATCATCCTCATAGGAGGATTGTTTTTTGTTAATTATCAAAACAATTTTATATTTGGTAATTCGGATACACAATTTAGTATAAATAGTCTTCATAACTTACACCATAGTCTTTTTTCCTGGAGCGAGGGTTTCAATGATAATCAAGGCATATTCTTTCCTTCATTATTTCCAAGTATGTTAAAAGTTGTTTTTGAATTATTAGGATTTCCGATGACAAGTATATTTTCTGCAGCATTGGCGTTCTGCGCTATAATCTATTTTTCTTATAAAATAGTAATTGAAGTTCTTGGTTTGCAAAAAGCTTCCTATTGTTGGCTCATCGCTACAATTTCTTTTTTTGTAATTGCCAATGAGATGGTGAGGACTTGGTTTATTTCCAATCTGACAATCATTTGGGGGACACTCTTTTTAGTGATGTCCCTGTATTATTTTTTAAAATTTAAGAATAGTTCCAAAAATAAACTTTATTTGTTTTTATTGCTCGCTGTGCTCTTATTTGCTCCAATTGATTTTCATTCGATGTTATTGTCAATTATTTTTATTTTTTCTTTTTTGTTGGTAGAGATTTTTATTAAAAATATTTCAGTAAAAGAAAAAGTAAAAATTTGGCTAACGTTAAAAAATATTAGCATAGTTTCAGTCATATTTTTGGCCCTAAATAGCTACTGGATTTTTAATAATGTTTACTCAGCATTTACTGAAAAATCTAACTATGCTAAATATTCAGAAAATAGTGCGAGCACGGATAGCGTGTTGGACTACGTTACTACCTATTTAAATAGACCTTCTTTGGATT